>CAZVRZ010000038.1:11445-38515 GCA_964629965.1 uncultured Anaerolineaceae bacterium | reverse complement strand
CTGTGTCAGAGCGAAATTGGGGTATCGTGATCGCCGATGTAGCAGATAAAGGGATCGGCGCCGCACTATTCATGACACTTACCAGCACGCTTTTGCGAGGATTTGCTCCGCGCCATCCCACCCTCCCGGCCTTGACGCTGGATGCAGTCAATGCCCGTATCCTTTCAGATACACGCGGCAGTATGTTTGTCACAGCTTTCTTTGGTGTTTTAGAACCTCACATCGGCCGATTGCGATACGCCAACGCAGGTCATCCGCCGCCGCTGCTGGTCAAAAGTCAAAGAGGCAGCAAGCCGATCGATCGCCTGAACCTGACGGGGATGGCGCTTGGAATAGAAGAGACGAATCACTGGTCACAAAAAATCGTCACCCTCAATCCAGGTGATATGCTCGTGCTCTATACCGATGGCATCACCGAAGCGCAAGATCCGCAGTACAACTTGTTTGACATATCGCGCCTCCAAGATGCAGTGCGCAAAGCAATGGGAAATACTGCTAAGGCAGTTTTAGATACAATTTTGGATGAGGTCAATCACTTCACAGTGGGGGTATCAGGACAGGATGATATTGCCATTGTTGTGATTCGGCGCAAAGACAACTGACAGAGCATGCGCTTGTACTGCCTGCCCAAGAATCCGGCGATCAACAAGGTTTGATAGGCGTATTGAACAAACGAGATTGGACATCCAACACTTCTGCTGGATAACGGAGAAGCTCCGCCCGTAGATGCTCGCGGTCACCCTCATAACGCAATCGCCGAGCCAGAAAAGCGAACTCATCAGATTCATAAGCCGGTACCGTTAGATCCTTTGCATTCCCACGTACCAGGCGCAAGGAATCGATAAGCCAGCGTAAGAAGGTGTGGGCTTTGCGCAAACGAGCATAGTCGTCGAGCGGGATTATACCGGCTTCATGCATGGCAGCCATAGCTGCCCGAGTATTTGTCAGGCGTAGAGTCGAATCGCAATAACCATGGCTGATCTGCAAACCTTGCACCAAATATTCAATATCTGATAAGCCACCAGGGCTAAATTTGGCGTTGAACGTTCCACCACTCACCAGGTGGCGAACCTGGCGCTCGCGCATTGCGCGCATTGCAGCCACATCAAAAGGTTCACCTGTATAAACAAACTGATCCCGCAAGGTTTCAACCTGATGACCCAATTCTAGATCCCCGGCCATGAATCGCAGTTTGACAAGAGCCTGGCGTTCATAAGGCCAGGCAGGTCCGTCCGGCGCGTAATAGCGTTGGAAGGTGTCCAACGCTATTGCCATCATGCCAGCCTTACCATATGGCCTAAGCTGCAGGTCGACATGAAAGATGCCCTCCTGCCGGGCACGAATAGATGTCAAGAAATTTTCCACCAACTTCTCAAAGAATTCAGATACCTGAATGCGTTTGGGACCATTCGTCCAGCCTCTTCCATCATACAAAAACATCAATTCAATATCGGAAGCCACGCCTGGTTCCCTGCCGCCAATCTTTCCAAGCGCGCAAAAACACGCCGGGCAAACCCTCGCATCCTCTTGAAGGGGCAAACCATAAATTGGTGTGAGTTCGTCCTGGGAGAGGCGATAAGCAGTCCGCACAACGATTTCAACCAAATCAGTCAGCTCCTGGGAAAATTGGGTAAAGTCCACCGTGTATCCCAAGATGTTTCTCATGTCTATGCGAAACTGAACTCGGTCCTTGAAATCATTGAGCGCTTTACGCCAATCCTGCTCGGGGGCAGATTGTAATTCCCTATCCAATTCATCCTGCAGCTGTTCTGGTGAAAAGGCGTCTATCAGACCATCCAGGTTGCTCACCACAGGGAAAAGGTTCTCGTGCTGAAGGCGGAGAAAATCTTCCCATAGAAAATCACTCACGCCCAGCAATTTCGCCAATGCGCCTAATACCTCGGGACGTTCCAGGGTAACTAACTTGTCAGGCCAATCGGGCTGCTCCAGCAAATTCTCAACCAGCTCTCTAAAGTGCAACAAGGCTGCTTCAGGGTTAGCAGCGTACGGTAACAAGTGAGTAAAATGTTTGATCAATGCAACTGTGGCGCGCAGTTCCCGTTGGCGGGCCTGCTGAGTGATCTTTCGTCCCTGTGCATCGGTAACATACAGCGTATCATAAACCCGCCCAGCCGAAGATTCTATTAACATGCGAGCAATGTGTATCCGCGAGGAGGCCAGCGCATTGGTCAACTCGTATAAAAATCCCAAAGTATCCTGGCCTCTGATCCGCAATACAGTATAGTGTTCTGAAGAATCATTATCCATGCCGATCCACAAAGGTACCTCTGGAGACGGGGGATTATCTGAAGTCTCTAAAGCTAAGGCAACCCGTTTTGCCAGTTCCCCACGTGCCGCTCGCCGCTCGTTAGAATGCATCATGCGCAGCAGGCGCTCCAGATCATTACGATACGTTTCCCATATAGATGGCAGCGCTTGCGAGTCATGCAGCTCAACATTGAAAACATCAACAATTTTCCTGCGCCCCCCTGTCAGCTTCGATGGCTCGTAAGTATATACATCCCCTTCGATAATATTACAGCGATAAGCAAACAACAGGCCACAGATTAAAGATAGTTCTCCAAGATAATCGAAAGCAACGATCGTCAGCCTATATACTCGCTCATCAAGTTGATCTGCTTTCATTTCTACCAATCGGTTTTCCGAAAGCCGCTCAGCCATAAGCGCATGTTGGCTGATCTCTTGCGGGCTAAATATCATTGCATACGTGCCATCCATACTCCGGATGTGCGAAGATATATCATCCACATTAATACCCTCCACTGGCGCCATCGGCTTGACAGCGCTTTCATCGCCAATCATATATCTTAGATACACGCCTCTCACAGCAGCCCTGTATTGTTGATAGCGCCAGTTGAAACGCTCGCCCGCATCCTCCCCGCCAAAACCCAGGCGGCGCGCCAGGCCCAACAATGCCTGCGGGGTCTCTGGTAAGGTGTGTTGTTGTTGGTAATGCATCATTTGTAAGTGATGCTCAATGGATCGCAAAAAAACATAACCATCTTTCAAAATGCGGTAGTCGTGATAGGGCAAAAATCCTTGAACATACAGGGCAGTTAATGCTTCTAAAGTATTCTCGTTCAGCACGGATGGATGTTTTTCACCATTTGCCAGCTGCAAAAACTGGGTGACAAATTCCACATCGCGAATAGAACCTTCTCCAAGTTTTACTTCTCCCCAGTTGCGCCCCTGCTCTCGCAAATACGCCTCGGTGCGCTGTTTCATCGCATGTACCATCGATCGCACCGATTCTAGTTTGTCAGCATGCTCTGTATTGTTTTGAAATAAGCATGGTTGTATTGCCTTGATAAAGGATTGGCCCAAAGAAATATCGCCGGCAATGGGACTGGCCTTCAACAAAGCCTGCTTCTCCCATAGGCGCGCATGTTGGCGCAGATATGCCAAATATCCATCCATGGACGACACCAGTGGACCCGAACTTCCCCAGGGACGCAAGCGCATATCGACACGGTATAAGAACCCCTCCGCGGTAACCGCTGCCAATGCTTCTATTAGTTTCTGCGCCATACGCTGAAAACGACTAGCATCCGGGGAGGCAATAAACAACAAGTCGATATCCGAAGAATAATTGAGTTCGTGTCCCCCAAGTTTTCCCAATGCGATGACAACAAATCCTGCCAGGCTCGAATCAGTCAATTCGATTCCCGCTGCTTGCGCCGCTAATATCAACGCAAGCTGAACCTGGGCATTCGCCAGGTTTGATAACTGCTGCGTCACTGTATCGAGATCAAGTTGGCCCAACAGGTCACCCGCTCCGATACGGAGCAGTTCCACCCGTTGATAACCACGCAATGCATCGATTTTCTCAGGAAAAGTGCTTGCAGAAGAGATCCAGGCATCGGCGCTTTTTATCAATTCGGATGTATTAAGAGGATGTACCAAGTGCCTGATATCCGCCAGCCGGTCAAAGTATTCTGGGTTTCGCAGCAAAATCTCCGTCAAAAACTGACTGCCATCAAAAACACGGAATAAAATCTCTAATGTACGTTGGTTGCGCGCTAGATAGGTTAAAAATTCCTGAGGCTGGTCAGAAGCCTGTGCCATCCGTTCGAGATTCACCAGCACGCGGTCAGGATCGGAGGTTGTTTCCAGCACATACAGCAAGTGTGAGAGAAAACCATCCAATAATTCGGGCCGGCTCAACAGCCTGGCTAAACGATCCAGCACCAATCGAGCGTTTTTTTTATTCTGAAAAGGGATATCCAATGAAGATAGTTCGTCAAGAACCAACATATCCCGATTATAACCTACCGAGGCTGACTGTTATATTACCCGTTCGGGTCATAGACGGTAACAAGTATCACAATATAATTCTTCTCGTAAGGCAGTTTGCGGTTACGTTGACTGAATGACTAAAAGTGAATAGAAAAGGAGAGAGGAAATGTCGAAAACCCCGCAAGAAGTTGTAAAAATGGCAAAGGAAGTGCAAATGATCGATCTGCGCTTTGTAGATTTGCCAGGCACCTGGCAGCATTTCACCATACCGGCGAATAAATTTGATGAAGATATTTTTGAAACCGGCATCGGGTTTGATGGTTCATCCATCCGCGGTTTCCAGGAAATCCACGAATCAGATATGCTGCTCATGTTGGATGCCGATTCGGCCTTCTTTGATCCCGTGTTAGAAGTGCCTACGATGGTGATCATCTGCGATGTTTATGATCCGATCACTCGCCAGCCTTATTCCCGAGATCCACGCTTTGTCGCCAAAAAAGCTGAAGCCTACTTGAAACAAACCGGTATTGCTTCTGCCAGTTATTGGGGCCCTGAAGCAGAATTTTTCTTGTTCAACAATGTGCGTTATGGTGGTGGAACCAATTCCAGTTTCTACTACATCGATAGCGAAGAGGGTTGGTGGAATTCGGGCTCAGAAGGGAAACCTAATTTCGGCGGTCAGATCGCTCCCAAGCGAGGTTATTTCCCCGTACCGCCAACCGATCAAATGCAAGACGTTCGCAGCAGGATTGCACTGGCGTTAGAAGCAGTTGGTATCCCCGTTGAAATTCATCATCATGAAGTAGCTACTGCCGGTCAGTCGGAAATTGGGATACGATTCGACACGCTGACGCACATGGCTGATAAGTTGCTGATTTTCAAATACATCGTCAAGAATGTGGCTCGCAAAAATGGATTGACAGCTACATTCATGCCAAAACCACTTTTCGGCGACAATGGATCTGGAATGCATGTTCACCAAAGCTTGTGGAAGGGCGAGAATAATGTTTTCTATGATGAGTCTGGTTACGCTCAGTTATCAGATACGGCAAAATATTATATCGGCGGGCTTTTGAAACATTCATCATCCTTGTTAGGCCTTGTATCGCCTACGACGAACTCATTTCGCCGCCTTGTGCCTGGTTTCGAAGCCCCGGTAAACCTGGCTTATTCGCAGCGTAACCGCTCCGCCATTTGCCGCATCCCGGTTTATTCCAAGAGCCCTAAAGCCAAACGAATAGAATTCCGCGCGCCCGATTCTTCCAGCAATCCATACCTATGCTTTGCTGCATTGTTAATGGCCGGTTTGGATGGCATACAGAATCGTATCGATCCGGGTGAACCCGTAGATAAGGATTTGTACGAACTGCCTGCTGAAGAGGCCAAGCAAATCAAGCAGGTACCCGGCTCGCTAGGCGATGTTCTTGACGCCCTAAAGGCCAATCATGACTATCTAACGAAAGGTGATGTTTTTACTATGGATTTGCTCAATGCCTATGTCGCTTATAAGACCACGGCAGAGCTCGACCCGATCCGGATGCGACCGCATCCACACGAATTCACGTTGTACTTCGACATTTAATCTATAAAGCTTCCTCCAAAACCAGGGTATGGGGGTTGTTGGCGAGACAATGTAACTCCAACAACCCCCTTTGAATTCTTATCTCTCTATAATGGCGGCTCTGGTACAATCGTAGCTATGGATTCACAAAAAGATATCGACCAACGGTTCCTCGATACATTGACCAACCTGAATGACACTGGGGCAGCTATCAACCGGATGACCCCACAGGATGTCAACGAAATACCTGAAAGGTTGCAATTCATCGTTAAAAGCGCCATACAAGTGATCCCTGGCTCTTCTGCTATCATCCATACCTACAATCAAATCACCCAGCAATTTGACCCTTCTGTCTGTTTCTCAGCAGGCCCGCTCTCCATCACCCCGGATGCAAAACCACGCTCCAATGGCCTGGGACAATTGGCAATCAGCCAGGGACAGGTAGCACTATCTTACGAAAAACCTGGCATCAGTATGCATCCCTTGCTCAGCGAAGCCGGCGCCCGCACCGTTGCAGCTTTTCCTCTGGCAGCGGGGGGGCAAACGCTGGGAGTTCTCTATGTCTACTTACCAGAAGTACGTCTCTTCTCTCGTTTGGAGTTGCTATTACTTGAGAATTTCGTTAACCAGGCTGCCATGGCTCTCTACCAAATGCAGTGGCTTTCGTACATGCAGCGCAGCCTGGCTCGCAAAGAAGGAGAAATCAATCGCCTGCAACGTGCAGGATTGATCATTTCTTCTCGTTTACGCCTGGATGAGACACTCGAGGCCATCCTGGAAATGGCATTGGAAATAACCAATGCCCGGTATGGAAACTTCCGTCTTGTTGATCCTGGCAACCAATACTTGCTAACAAGTGCAATCACTGCAGGATCTCTTGCCAAACCAAACGTCGAGAATTTATCCATTCAAGACCAGAGCATTATGGGTTGGGTAGCCCTTCACCGCCAGCCGGCCTTGATCTCAGATTTGCGCCTACCTCCTTGGAATCGAATTTATTATCCGCTGGCAGATGGAATTGAGATGCGGTCAGAATTAGCTGTGCCTTTGATCGGCGCCAGCGGTCAACTACAAGGGGTATTGAATCTCGAATCAACAGAGCCCAATGCCTTCAGCGAAGAAGACAGCCATTCGCTGCAAGCATTAGCTACACAAGCTGTGGTTGCTATCCAAGAGGTACGCCTGCTAGACGCACTGCAAGAAATCGCCCAGTTGCTGCCCATGCAACCATGCCAACAAGTATTAAGCCGGCTGGTTGAGTTGACTTGCAATCTGTTAAATGCGCGCGCCAGTTGTATTTGGCTGCTACGCGAGAGTGAACTGGAACCACTCACGTTGGTTGGTAGTCCGGAAGATCTGCAAAACCCTGCGTTGATACATACTGCGCAGTACGTCACCAAACTGCTTGCGCCAGCCATGCCGGGGCCTGTGAATCCGCTCGTCATCGCTACACCACTCCTGGCCGGTCCAGACCGGCAACCGATAGGAGCATTCAGTGTACTACTGGCAGAGGGCCAACCGGCTCGCGCAGCCGGTTCTGAATGGGATTCTAAAGTTCTAAACTGCCTGGCAGAATATGCTGCGTTGGCATTTCAAAACGCCGAGCACGAGCGAGCATTTGGTCAAATGCAAAAGCACCAGGCGATTGCTGAAACATTTGCCGCTATTGGCGATATTGCCGCCAACCTGCTCCATAATCTCAACAATAAGGTTGGCTCAATTCCTGTACGCATCCAGGGAATTCAAGACAAATCCGCCGCCGCCTTAAAAGCCGACTCATATCTGGCCAAAAACCTGGCAGAAATCGAACGCAGCGCCACTGAAGCAATACACAGCGTTCAGGAAACCCTCTCAAACCTGCGTCCTGTCCGGCGCAGCCAGGTAAGCATCGCCGAATGCGCATCCGAGGCCTGTCGTTCCATCAAGCTGCCCAATAGCATAAAAATAGATTTAAGCGGAGTAGACGGGCTTCCACTGGTTCATAGTGGCAAACATGGACTGACGCTTGTTTTTAGCAACCTGTTTGAAAATGCGATCGAAGCGATGCAAAATCATGGGAACATTATCGTACGCGGCACTGTAGGGCCTGGCTGGATCGAAGTGACTGTCAAAGATACAGGCCCGGGAATTCCGCTCGAGATACATGATCGCATCTTCGAGCTGCATTATTCAGACCGAGCAGGCGATAACGAGCGCCCAGCGAGCACAGCAGGCCGCCTTGGTTTTGGGTTGTGGTGGGTCAAAACCTGGATGTCCCGTCTCGGTGGAAATGTACAGATTGAAAGCGATGGGCAACACGGAGCAAGTTTCCGCTTGCGCCTACCCTATCAGGAAGAATAAACTGATGAGAAAGCTTCGTGCGCTGGTTATTGATGATGATCATACCTGGCAAGCAATTCTAAAAGAGCTTTTAACGGATGCTGGCCTGAATGTTGATATTGCTTCCAGTGTTGAAGAAGCCCTGCCTGTCATTAAGTCAAATATTCACCGTGTGGCAGTGGTCGATCTATCGCTGGCTGGAACAGACCATACGAACCAGGATGGATTACAGATCCTGCGATTTTTGCGCCAGAGCAATCCTGGCTGTGCCGCTATTTTATTGAGTGGCTATGCAACGGTAGATATTGCAGTCAGCGCTCTGACCGAATATGGAGCCTTCACATGCTTGCAAAAAGCATCTTTTCAGAGACAAATTTTTCTTGAAACCATTCAACGCGCCCTGGCATCACCCCCTACTGTACCTGGGACACCGCGTATAAATACTAAATATTCTGCGTCTGCGCCCGCCCCAGCGCTTCCACTGCCAATGGCGCTGGTAATCGATGATGATGCTGGATGGCGCGCTATTTTGAGTGAAATAGTAAGTGACGCCAAATTCCGTGTACGTGCCTGTATCAGCTATGGAGAAGTGCTGGGGGTGATGCAGCGCGAAGCAATCTCCCTGGCGGTTGTGGATCTCTCGCTATCCGGTGTGGAGAAATCATCTGCGCCCGAGGTGGTGCCTGAAGGCCGCCGGTTGTTAGCAAGCTTGAATGAAATGGGGGTCCCAGCCATCGTAGTCAGTGGAGTTGGAATCCCTGAAGAAATCGATCTCTTATATGCCGACCTGCATATTTTCGCCTACCTTCAAAAACAAACCTTTAGCCGCCAGGCTTTTCGCCAGGCTCTAGAAGACCTGATAGCCAGCCAGGCAGAAACAAACAAACCCAATCTCGATCCAGCCCTGGCAACGCTAACCAGCCGCGAACGCGAGGTACTGGCCCTACTTGGCCGGGGAGTTACCAACAAAGAAATATCGGATACTTTGTTCATCTCTCCCAACACGGTAAAACGCCACCTGAAATCGATTTTCAAAAAACTGAATATACACACTCGCTCTGCCGCGGCTGCAAAAGCCAGTGGGTTGCCCGAATAAGTTTGAGCATTGTCGAAAACTTAACAATACACTCTTTAGGTTCTGCTATGCCCGGCTATAGTAATCTTGCCCATTTCTCCATTTTTATGTGATAATCCAAGGAACACTTTTTATCCTTGCATTCCGGAGAACTCAATGAAATCTTGGAAATTCCTGAACAACGAAGCCATTTTTTCCCTGGATGAGCCAGATCGAACCAGCTATCTATATTTTCCTCTTGTCAACGAAGCCGGAATGATTTCGGTAGTCACCCCTACATTACACGGTGATGCCAAGACCAGCCAACATAGCTATTTACTACCCCCAGTATCTGTCGAAGATCTCCATACCAGCCGTGCAGCACGTAATTTCTGGGTCACGATTCAAGGAGCAGCCCCCTGGTCGGTGACGGGAAATTCGGCTGCTCAAATCGCTAGCCAGGAAGATAGCACAACCGTGCAAGCAGGATTTCTCTGGCATAAGATCATCCGCCAAAATAATCGCTTACATCTACGGGCAGAAATCACCACCATTGTGCCTGTCAGCCGGCACCATGTTGAGTTAATAAGAATAACCTTGTGCAATACAGATTCACAACCCCTCAGCCTGGCGCCAACGGCCGCCATTCCCATCTATGGACGGTCAGCCGATAATCTGCGCGACCATCGCCACGTCACCTCGCTGCTACATCGTATCCGCTGCCAGGAATATGGTGTTTTCGTTCGGCCTACGCTCTCTTTCGATGAACGCGGCCACCAGCCCAACAGCTTGCTCTATGCTGTGTTGGGTACAGAACAAGATGGTCGTGCTCCAATAGGTTTTTTCCCGGTATTGGAAGATTTTATTGGTGAGGGCGGCAACCTTGATTGGCCGGCAGCAGTGTGCGATGAAAACATTAAACCGCTCCCCGTTGGAGCAAGCATTGATGGTTATGAAGCCATGGGCGGATTGCGCTTTTCTCCACTCACCCTACAGCCCGGAGAAGCTCATTCTTACATTTTGATATTAGCGATACTTGCTCCCGAAGATGTGCCAGACGCCTTAATTGAGGCCTACGGTAGCGTGGGTCGCTTTGAGGCCTGCCTGGAGGAAGTAAAATCGTTCTGGAAGAAGCGCCTATCGTCTTTAGAGATATTCACCAGCGATCCGCAGTTTGACCGGTGGATTAAATGGGTGACTTTGCAACCTACTCTGCGACGCTTGATGGGGAATTCATTTCTGCCATATCACGATTATGGTCGTGGCGGGCGCGGTTGGCGCGATCTTTGGCAAGATATCCTGGCGCTTTTATTATTAGATACAGGACCAGTGGATCATCTGCTTTTGGGCAACTTTGCCGGTGTGCGCCTGGATGGCAGTAATGCAACCATCATTGGTAATAATCCCGGTGAGTTCAAAGCTGACCGGAACAATATTCCACGCGTTTGGATGGATCATGGCGCCTGGCCTTTGCTCACAACGCACCTGTATATTGACCAAACTGGCGACCTGGCTTTCCTGCTGCGAGAACAGGAATATTTTCATGATGGACATACGCATCGCGCCCAGGCTTTCGATGTGAGTTGGTCTACCGAACAAGGCACCAGGCTGCGAACTACAGATGGTGAAATCTATCGCGGTACGATCATCGAACATCTCCTGTTGCAACACCTGACCGCTTTCTTCAACGTAGGTGAGCACAATCACATCCTGTTGGAAGGTGCAGATTGGAATGACGGCATGGATATGGCGCGTCAGCGTGGCGAGAGCGTGGCTTTTTCCGCCATGTATGCAGGCAATCTACATGTATTGGCCGAATTAGTCAATGCATTATCACGGTCAGGCGTCAATGACATTGAAATTTTCGGAGAATTATTAATACTGTTGGATACTTTGCAACAGAAATCCAATTACGACTCTGTTGAGGTGAAACGCCAGCTATTAGAAACATACTTTGAAAGTGTCAGCCGGACCATCTCGGGTCGAAAAGTTCATATCAGCCTGGATGCATTGGCCAGGGATCTGGAAAACAAATCCCGTTGGATGATCAACCATATCCGCACACGAGAATGGATCCAAACCGAAACCGGTTACGGGTGGTTTAATGGTTACTATGACAACGATGGACAACGCTTAGAAGGCGAATTTCCACAAGGCGTACGCATGACGTTGACAGGGCAAGTATTCACCTTAATGTCAGGCATTGCCAGCGCCGAACAAACAGAACAACTCTTGGAAGCTACCCATCATTATCTTTGGGATCGCCGGGTGGGTGGATACCGGTTGAACACTGATTTTCAAGATGTACTCTTGAACGTAGGGCGCTGTTTTGGCTTCGCTTACGGGCATAAAGAAAATGGCGCCATGTTCAGTCACATGGCTGTCATGTATGCATATGCGCTTTACGAACGAGGCTATGCAGGCAAAGCTTATGAAACCTTGGAGCGCATCTACAGTCAAAGCGTAGATTTTCCCGTCAGCCGCATGTACCCGGGCTTGCCAGAATATTTTTCCCGTCGCGGCCGGGGCGTTTATCCTTATCTGACAGGCTCTGCGAGCTGGTATCTGTTAACCTTGATCACCCGGAGTTTTGGCGTGCGAGGCAAATTAGGTAACCTTATCCTGGATCCTGCGCTGACATCCGCCCAATTCGATGATTCTGGCAAAGTCACCATTTGGCTCTACTTTGCCGGGCATCCACTCAGCGTTACCTATCACAATCCTTCTCGGTTGGAAGTGGGTGACTATAAAGTCGGAATAGTACGCTTCAACGGCCAACTCATGAACAGCAGTTCAAACAATGGCTGTTTTGAAATTCTTCGCCAGGCCATCGATTCCCTGAATCAAGATGAATTAATCTGTATCTCGGTCGAGCTAACCCCGGTAACGAAGGTGTAACGGAAGGAGATAACTATGATAAGCAATGAGAAATTAGAATTGATCGCTATCCTCGATAACGCCAGAGCACATTTAGATGCGCTGTTGGTTCATCTCGATGCAAAGATGGATATTTACCCGCCCTGGCACCTAAAAGAATTGATAGATCATATCGCCGGTTGGGATGATGCCGTACTGGCATCATTACGCGCGCATGCCCGCGACGATGTTCCCGTAGTGACTGCACCGCGCGGCATCGATTATTACAATGCAGAAACGGTAACAACCCGCGAATCACTGCCTCTGGAACGCTCCCGCCAGGAATACGAAACCACCCGCCAGTTGCTCAAAAAGGCTATTCTCGAAATGCCCGCTGACAAATTCCAACAACCCTTGATATTTCCTTGGGGACCAAAAGGCACGATGAACGACCTGGTAAAAATATTTGTGCATCATGAATACGAGCATGCCAGGGAAATAGAAACCTTATTGATTGATAAGGGTATCATCTCAAAGTGATATAAAAACTGCTGACATTTTTCAAGTTCTAAGGTTGACAAAGCGATCATTTGTTCTATAATTAAGACATGAATGCTATAGAGACCTTGAAACTACTGACAGCCCAGATGCACCTGGAACCGGCAGAAGATACAGGCTGCCCCCAAATTGGTGCAAGGCTGAAAGACGATCTGTATATCGGCCATGCTGTTTTGCCAAACGGGCAACAGATCAAATTATTAAAAACTCTGCTGACTTCTGCCTGCGAACGCAATTGTTATTATTGTCCATTTCGAGTTGGTCGCGATTTTCGCCGTGCTTCTTTTCAACCCGATGAAATGGCACAGGCTTTTATGACATTACACCGGGCAGGCGCGGTGGAAGGCATCTTCCTTAGCTCTGGCATCGCTCACGGCGGTATTACAACTCAGGACAAGCTCATCGCGACCGCAGAACTGCTGCGCCGCAAGCATGCATTCCAAGGTTATATTCATTTGAAGATCATGCCCGGCGCAGAACGAGACCAGGTGTGGAAAGCAATGCTGTTAGCTGACCGAGTTTCGATCAACCTGGAAGCGCCCAATACTCACCGCTTGAATTTACTGGCGCCACGCAAGCAGTTTGTAGATGAATTGATCCAACCACTGCGTTGGATCGATGAAATTCGATACAACCAACCTGGTCAACGGGCCTGGAAAGGTTATTGGCCATCTTCGACTACTCAATTCGTGGTTGGAGCAGTAGGCGAGAGCGATCTGGAATTATTAACAACCACTCAGCATCTATACAGGGATATGCACCTGCGACGTGCCTATTATTCCGCTTTTTCACCCATCGAAGATACACCTTTAGAAAACCAGCCCTCCACGCCTTTACAGCGACAAAACCGGCTTTACCAGGCATCTTTTCTACTCCGTGATTATGGCTTCGATCTGGAAGAGCTGCCTTTCGAGCAAAGCGGTTTCCTTCCGCTAGAAACAGACCCCAAATTGGCCTGGGCCAAGCTTCATCTTGCAGGTGAACCTGTGGACCTAAACAACGCCAGCCGAGAAGAGTTGCTGCGCGTACCTGGCATCGGGATAAAAGGCGTCCAGATAATCCTGGCTCAACGCGGTATTCAGCCGATACGGGACCTGAGCAGTCTCACTAAACTTGGTGTAAACCCAAAACGCGCCGCCCCATTCATACTCCTGAATGGTAAACGCCCCGCTTACCAAACTTATTTCTGGTAACATAAATTTTCGATAGGGTTGGAAGCAAACTGCACAAATCTATCAAAATTGGAATGTTAGAATAATAAAAACGCGCTACAATATATAAGAAGTGTTTAATATACACTCTTTGTTGCTTGTTTTTATTATCTGAACAATTAGCACTCATTGGTAGAAGGGAGCGCCATGTCCGATCATCCATTACGTATATTTACCGGTTCTGCCCATCCAGATCTGGCAAAAGAAATCGCCGAAATCCTCGATGTGCCGTTGGGATTATCAACGACCGTTCATTTGAAAGACAGCGAAATCTATGTCACGATTGATGAAGTTGTTCGAGAGCAAGATATCTTCTTTGTCCAGCCTTGTTGCCAGCCGGTAAATGATAACATAATGGAATTGTTACTCTTCCTGGATGCTTTCCGCCGCGCCAGTGTGCACAGTATCAGCATAGTCATGCCTTATTTCCCTTACGCTCGTCAAGATCGTATGGCGCGCGGGCGCGAAGCTATTAGTTCCCGATTGGTAGCAAACTTGATTGAAAGCCAGGGTGCATCGCGCTTGATCTTTGTCGATATTCACAATCCAGCCATCCAAGGCTTTTTCAATATTCCCGTAGATCCCCTCTCGGCTCTTCCCCTGCTAGCAGATTATTTTCGCAAACCCGAATACGAAAAAGCAGCCATCGTTAGCCCGGATGTGGGCCGCGCCAGCATGGCAGGCAAATATGCCGGACTACTCAACCTACCTTTGGTTGTGATGCATAAACGGCGTACAAGCTTCACCGAAACGCATACCACCCATGTAGTGGGGGATATACAAGGGCGTCGGCCCATCATCATCGATGATATGATGGCTTCTGGCAGTGTGCTCAAACAATTGGATATATTGTATGATAAAGGCGCCGAGGGCAAGGCGTGCATCTCGGTGACGCACCCAATCTTACTTCCAACCGCTCTAGAATTAGTGGAAAACGATCCACATATTGATAAACTGGTGGTAACCAATACAATTCCCGTCCCGCCAGAAAAACGGAGCGCCAAGATCGAGGTGATTTCCATCGCCCCACTGTTAGCCAGTATCATCCTGGATATTCACGAAGGCCGCAGTATCTCACCAAAATTAGTACTCTCCTGAAAAACACTACTCTTCAGTCGCCTATTACGCTCAATTTAATATTAGTATTTCACTACTGGCAAGGATCCCATTCCTGATTCCGGCAGTTTCAGGCTGCCTAATCCATTCTTGATTTCCAGGCAAATAGAAAACCTGCTATAATTTCTTGCAAGCCTCCTATGAAAACTCGCCGTTCGGGAATTGAATTTGATCTACGTGAACTGCTCTCTGTTATTGGAGAGAGCGCTCTTCACTCGACCTGGCTATGTGGCGATGTGGATTGTTTCGGCAGGGGAGCAGCCGAATTGCGCGAAATCGGCGAGACTTTTCGCAGCATAAGCGGTCGAGAATTATTAAGCATTGCAGAATGGATCGAGCAGACCTTCCAGGGCTGCTTCCGGGCATATACTGATGAAGTTTCTCCACCCTGGCTGGTGATATGCGCTACCGGCGGGGCAGGCTTTGAAATCAAATCACGCCGGCCTGAAATCATTGCTGCCATCAAAAAGCGCTTCAGCCACGGCTTGATCATCCCCGAAGAGGAAAACATGCACGGAATCTACCTGGCTCATGTTCCTCTCAAAGATGTACCAACCACGGAGCCCGACCCTATCCGGGAAATTGACTGGGCTGGATTATCTCAACGGCCCGAACCGGAAGTTTTAGCTTCAGCGATCCAATGGCTGAAGGATTTGATCCAACAACAGCCCGATAATGCTCTGGTACATACCAGCCTGGGAGTAGCCTGGCGAAAAAGTGGCTCAAATCACAACGCTTTAGAATGTTTTGATACTGCATTACGACACGATCCTTCTTACGCCGAAGCGTATTACTTCCGCGCCAACGTTCAGTTCAGCTTGGGCCGGATGCCAGAAGCCACTGCCGGTTATACGCTGGCAATGGGTTTACAGCCCTCTTTGATCAATGCTCACCACCTGGCACTGCCGGCTAATCGTTTAACCGATTACACCAGTTGGCCTGCGCAAATGTATTGGATTTTTAAACCCGCACAACATATTTTGGAATTTGATCAGGTTTTGCAAACTCAGCCGGAGGCAAGGATTTATCGTGAACGTGGAAAAGCCTATTACGATCTATGGAATTACAACCAGGCCTGCTCAGATTTCACGATTTGCCTGGAATTAAAACCTGAAGAAGATCAAACCCTCATTTATCGAGCCCTGGCTTACGAGCGTTTGCATCAATTCGCAAGCGCCATGGCAGATTATCATACTTTCTTGAATCGCAAGCATTCACCCCAGGTTGATACAGAAATCAACCAACGCTTAAATAACCTGGTCGAGTCCATGAACCAGGCTTGAGTGGAAAATCCTGCTTCCTCTTAATTGATCTTCACTTGCTGTAAGCGCTGCCAGGCGCCAACCCAGGGTGTACCCAGTCGATGGTGTTGGGGAAGCTTCGTATCATTGACCTTAACTGCCACTTGAGCAGATACTTGTGCAACTACCAGCCAGTCTTCGTTATCCAAGGCCTTATGCATGGCCGTTCCCAGGCGCCCTGCCCAATCCCACTCCATGCGAAAGCGATCGGCCTTTACCCAATAGCCTCGCTTCTCCCAGGCTGCGACCGATGGATCGATCGAACCAGCAATTTCTGCCAATGCCAGGGTAATAAAGGCTGCCAGATCACGCGTCACTGCATCGGCTTCCGTCTGCTTCATCAACTCACGCAAAGCAAGCGCCACCGCTCTCATCAATTGATTCCGTTCTTTGCCGGCTGACTCCGGATTTATTACACGACTCAATGAAAGCCTCCATGAATAAGCATATTTCAGGTCGTCATTATACCAGAAGGCCAATTGCGCAATCACAAAGAAACCGTCACTATTAGGTGTTACGTCTGCCCACCAGGACGGATGCAATCGCCCTGCCACGGGGCGATTCATAGAGAACGCTCAATACAGTGGTAGAAAAGTGTATAATCTACTCATAACATTCCCGATTGCCAATCTCAGGAGAAATAATGAATAATATCCAACCGATACGTTCGAAATGGGCAGGATCTTTGACCGATCGAGAGCGTTTCAACCGTCAGATGCACTATCAATCTGTTGATCGCTGCTTTAACATGGAATTTGGCTATTGGGATGATAATTTCGAGATCTGGCCCCTCTTCGTCAACCATGGCATTACCAACAATGACGATGCAGACATATTCTTCAATTTCGATCGCATCAAAAGCATCAGGGGGCTGACCTGGATGCATCCAGCTTTTACGAGAGAGACTATCGAAGAGCGCGCCCAGACGCGCATTCTAGTTAACGAAGATGGCCTATTCGCCGAAGTCCCTAAGGATGGTCATGATACGATCCCGCATTTTATCAAACCTAGTATCGTGACTCCTGACGACTGGAAAAAGGTCAAAGCAGAACGCTTTCAACTGGATGATCCAGATCGACAGGTAGATATCATCACCCTCAAGCAACAACACCCTGCCGATCGAGATTATCCTTTGGGCATCTGGGTTGGATCGATGATCGGAAAAATCCGCGATATGCTCACCTTCGAAGGATTGGCTTATGCCTGTTACGATTACCCGGCTATGGTGGAGGATATGATAGAAACTGCCTGCGTTTTGGTAGAACACTCCCTTGACCAATTACTGCCGCACTTCCAGTTCGATTTTGCAGCCGGGTGGGAAGACATAGCCTACAAAGGCGGACCGATCGTTTCTGTAAAATTTTTTAACAAGGTAGTCGTGCCGCGCTACAAACGCATCCATGCAAAGCTGAAAGCAGCAGGGATAAACTTGTGGTACACCGACTGCGACGGCGATGTCCGGCCTCTACTGCCAGGGTTTCTGGAGGGCGGCATCAACTGCCTATTCCCTTACGAGGTCAATAGCTGCGCTCATCCGGCAGAACTACTGGCAGAATACGGAAAAGATCTGCGCATTATGGGCGGCATTGACAAAATTGAGCTGGGCAAAGGGCGTTCGGCTATTCAGACCTATCTCGAATCGGTTGCGCCGCTGGTCGAGGCTGGCGGTTATATCCCGTTTGTAGACCATCGCTGTCCGCCTAACATAAATCCAGACGATTATATATATTACCTAGATTTGAAAGAGGCCATGTTTGGCCTTAAAGGAAAACTATAAAAAATATGTTCCATCGAGCCATTACCCGGACACCAGGAATAGATTTTGCCCAGGGCATCACCACATCGGAATTGGGCAAACCAGAGTACAACCTGATACTCAAACAACATGCAGCCTATGTGCAAACATTGCGCTCGCTCGGTCTTGAAGTGGAAGTTTTGCCACCTTTACCAGGTTACCCCGATGCATATTTCGTGGAGGATGTAGCCATTGTCACCCCTGAGATTGCCGTGATCACTTACCCCGGCGCTCCGGCGCGGCAGGGTGAACAAGTCGCCATCGTACCTGCTCTGGCTGCACATTTGCCGATTGCATCTATACAACCGCCAGGCACGATTGATGGTGGAGATGTTCTGCTCATCAATCGCCAATTCTATGTGGGCATTTCTGATCGCACCAACGAAGAAGGCGCCCAACAGTTCGGAGCGTTGGTTGCCAGACATGGCTACACCTGGATGCCAGTGAAGGTAGCCGCCGGCTTACACCTAAAATCTAGCGTCAACTACGTGGGGCAGAATACTGTATTGATAACGCCGGAATTCTATAACCACCTTGCGCTTGCCAGTTATGAACGTATCCTGGTCGATCCTGCTGAGGCGTATGCATCCAACACACTATGGATCAACGATCACCTGATCACGCCTGCTGGCTTTCCAAATACCCGTCAAAACATTACCCGCTTAGGAATGACAATCATCGAGTTGGACATGAGCGAAGCTCAAAAAATGGACGGTGGCTTAACCTGTATGTCCTTACGTTTTTAGAAGGAGAAATACCATGTCAGAGACAACTCCCGATATAAGTGAGCATTCCCACATCAGCTTGCGCTTGGTCACAGCAGACAACCTGGGCGAGGTAATCCGGCTAAGTGATACGCTGGATGAATCTCAAAGGAAAATGGTTGCCCCTAATGCCATTTCCATTGCCCAGGCCCATTTCTCAGACCGAGCCTGGTTCCGAGCCGTTTACGCTGGAGAGACGCCGGTTGGTTTCATGATGGTATACGATGGATCTGGAGAAGAAAAAAGCCAACCCGGTATGCCCGATCACTTTTTATGGCGTTTTATGATCGCTGCCCCATACCAGAAAATGGATTTCGGCCGCCGAGCCCTGGAACTTCTTTTCCGGCAGTTGTTGGAACGAGGCGCGACCCACCTTGAAGTGAGCTGCCATCCCGGCAATGAAGGCCCGGAAAATTTTTATCGCAAGTTAGGCTTTTTTCCTAGCGGGCGCATGTACGATGATGAGCTCGGTTTGATCATCGATCTGCATTCGTATCTTCTCCCCAATGTTGAATACTTCCCTGAAAATGAGATCAATGCGCCAGGCGTAATCCGCACTCAACGCTTACGATTGATCGAAGAGATTCTTCCCCCTGCTTTGCGTAACCCAGCAGTTTACCAGGCCTTACTGATCAGCCTGGTAGAGGATCTAAATGAGAAGGCAGACGAGTCTATTTTGTGGCCCGATCCCGCTGCTGCTGACATTACCAGCCAGGCCACGTTGTCGCCAGATAGCCACCTGGAAGGAAAGATCACCGCCAAAGCTGCTGGAGTGATCGCCGGCCTGCCTATTGCCAGAGCTGTTTTTCTCCTTTCCAATCAAAATATCCAGTTTACTTGCAAGGTAAACGATGGTGATTGGATTGAGCCAGGAACTCTCCTGGCAGAAATCTCGGGTCCGGGGCCAGCATTGTTAACCGGGGAACGCCCGGCTTTGAATTTCCTGGGACGTCTTTCGGGGATTGCCACCCTGACGCGTCATTTTGTAGAAGCAATATCTGGAACCAAGGCTACCATCCTGGATACGCGCAAGACTGTTCCCGGACTGCGCCTGCTGGATAAATATGCTGTGCGCATGGGCGGCGGCCGGAATCACCGCTCGGGGCTATACGATATGATTCTGATCAAAGATAACCACATCGATGGAGCAGGAAGCTTAGCAGCGGCTGTCGAACGCGCCCGACAAAAATACGGCGAAAGATACCTGGTCGAAGTAGAAGTAAAAAACCTGGATGAATTACGCGCCGCGCTCGCCCTGCCGGTCGACCGAATCATGCTCGACAACATGGATCTGGAAACCATGCGCCAGGCCGTTGTGCTCACTGCCGGGCGTATCAAGCTTGAAGCTTCTGGCAACGTTTCTTTGAGCACCGTACGCGCCATCGCTGAAACCGGCGTAGATTACATCTCTTCTGGAGCGTTGACCCACTCGGTACCGGTGCTTGACATCAGTATGCGCCTGAGGTAATATTAGTGTATATTTTACAATAACCGCCTTGTAACAAGGAGAGCCCACGTGATGAGTGTAGAAAGCACCTACTTGGAGATGAAACGTAAACTATCCAACATAGCACCCGATGCTGAACTACGCATCAAGGCAGAGTTGGTGTACGAGATCAAGCGCTTGAAGATCGAAAAGAATGCTGTGATCCTGGGACATAATTACATGGAGCCAGTTCTATACCATACAATCCCCGATTATGTCGGCGACTCGCTGTATCTCAGTCGCATGGCTGCCAAAACGGAAAAAGATATTATCATCTTCTGCGGGGTGCGTTTCATGGCTGAAACTGCCAAGATACTGAACCCCAACAAAACTGTGTTACTGCCTGCGGAAAGGGCTGGCTGCTCGCTGGCAGAGAGCATCACTGCCGCAGATGTCCGCTGGCTACGCCAGTTATATCCAGGCGTGCCCGTGATTGCTTATGTCAATACCTATGCTGATGTCAAAGCCGAGGTAGATGTTTGTTGTACTTCAGGCAATGCTCGGGCCGTGGTTGAATCTTTCAACAATGAAACGGTCATCTTTCTCCCAGATGAATACCTGGCAGGCAATATCGCCAGAGAAACTGGCAAACGCATCATCTTTCCTACCCTGCATGCTCCCCCAAGTGGAGAAACTTTGCTAGATTATGTCTCGATTGAGCATCCAGCGCCGGTTCCAACAGGAGCGATGATCGGTTGGAGAGGCCATTGCGAAGTTCATGAGAAGTTCAATGTTCAAGATATCCACAATATCCGCCAACAATTTCCTAAAGTGATCATCCTGGCGCATCCAGAGTGTAGCCCTGAGGTAACCGCCGCATCAGATATGACCGGCAGCACAAGTGACATGATCAAATTCATCGAGAAATCCAGTGCTCCTCAGTTCCTGTTATTAACTGAGTGTTCGATGGCTGACAACATCGCAGCCGCCAATCCGGACAAGGAAATGCTGCGGCTGTGCAGCGTGCGCTGTCCACATATGAACGAGATCACCCTGGAAGATACTTTGAAATCTCTTCAATTGAATCGCTATGTGATCGAAGTCCCTGAAGATATTCGCCTGAAAGCAGCTCGTTCGGTCGAGCGAATGATAACGATAGGCTAGGGCATTATGCAAACAAACACACTGATCATTGGCTGCGGAATTGCCGGCGCTACCACCGCTATACGCCTGGCTGTGGATCATGAACGGCAGATTGTCTTGGTGACCCGGACCGAAGAATCGATCGAAAGCAACTCTCGTTACGCCCAGGGAGGTATTGTAGGGCGTGGCGAGGATGATAGCGCTACCCTGTTAGCAACAGATATCTTGAATGCCGGCGCTGGTCTATCGTATCCGGCTGCCGTAGAATTGATTTCTCTCGAAGGGCCGCGATTATTATCCGAGATTATCATCAACCAGGCAGGGTTAAGCTTTGACCGTGACGAACAAGGCAAGCTGGTCATGGGATTGGAAGCGGCTCACTCGCGCCGGCGTATCCTGCACGTGGGTGATGCCACCGGGCGGGCGATTATGGATGCTTTGCTCCGCGAGATCGCCAATCATCCAAATATCATCTTATTGGACAAGCACACTGTTGTGGATTTGATAACCTTTCCGCACCACTCTCGCGATCCCCTGGCCGTATACCAGCCGGTCATCTGTCATGGCGCGTATGTATTTAACCAACAAACCCACAAAGTTGAACCCATTCTGGCTGCTCACACGGTGTTAGCCACAGGAGGCTTAGGTCAAATATTTCTCAACACAACCAACCCACCTGGTTCTCGCGGGGATGGCCTGGCGATGGCTTACCGCGCCGAAGTACGGGTGGCAAACTGCGAATATATCCAATTCCACCCCACTGCCCTGCATGGACACCAGGTTACCAAGTTCCTGATCAGTGAAGCCGTGCGTGGCGAAGGCGGCATCTTGCTTACCCCAGATGGCAAGCCTTTCATGGAACGACATTCACCGGAGTGGAAAGATCTGGCGCCGCGCGACATCGTGGCGCGCTCGATCTATTGGGAAATGCTTGAAAATGGATATCCTTTCGTTTTGCTAGATATCGCCTCTCACCGTTCTGCATCCTATCTACGCCAGCGCTTTCCACAAATTTACGCCCATTGCAAACAACAAGGAATCGACATTACTTCACAACCCATCCGGGTAGTGCCGGCTGCACATTACTTTTGCGGCGGCGTTTTGGTTGACCTGTGGGGACGGACTACGCTGCCCGGTCTCTATGCGGTGGGAGAAGTCACCTGCAGCGGCGTGCATGGCGCCAATCGCCTGGCAAGCACCTCTCTGCTCGAGGGATTGGTGTGGGGCGATCGTTGCGCACAAGATATCCGCCGCCAGGCACCGGGCCAGGTCTTACCGGAGGACTCTGTACCATCCTGGGATGACAGTGGCTTGATTTACGAAGGTGATCCCACCCTGATCCAGGGCGACATGCAAAATATCCGTAACTTGATGTGGCATTACGTGGGCCTGGTGCGCAGCGAATATCGCCTCAACCGGGCAGTTCGCGAACTGCGCCAGCTCTGGCTGGATATTGAAGATTTCTACCGTAAAACACGCCTGAGCGATGGTTTGATCGGCTTACGCAACAGCGTTCAGGCTGCCTTGATCGTCGCTCGCGCCGCCCAGCAAAACAAGATCAGCCGAGGCGCGCATTATCGTGAAGACAGCCATCAGGTGGAGCAAGTTGCCCGCCCGCCTGAAGACAATTTTGTCAAACTGAGCGGCGGTTTATCCTAAAAGTTACGCTATCAATTGACGATTACCGAACATAGTTCTGGGATCATGAATGTCAAAGGAGGCTAAAAATGGATAAAGACTGGATTCCCATCGTTTTTGTCTTAGTTGTTCTTGCTTTTCTCATCCTGACATGGATATGGACTGCCTACAGCACACGTAAGCGCGCAGAAGCCTTAAGCCTATTGGCGCGGGAAATGGGCTTTGAGTTTATTCCCAAATCGGATAAAGCAATGAATGAGTGGCTTTCTTCAACCAAAGAGCCGCCAGTATTCCGGCCAGGGCGAGCGCGTTACGCCCGTAATATCTTCAAAGTACATAAACCAGGTGGGGAGCTTCAGGTCTTCGATTATTACTATACCACCGGAGCGGGTAAACACCGGCATGTTCACAGTGAAACAATTGCATTATTTGCATTGTCCGGTCAATATTTGCCTGATTTCCAGATAGCCCCCAAAAATTGGCTCGATCGGGTGACAGAAAAGTGGAGCCGAAAGAATCTTGAATTTCCTAATCGCGCTGAGTTTTCTGATAAATATAGAGTATTTGGCGAGAACGAAACCGAAGTGCGCAACACCATATCTGATCCGGTGATCACGCGTCTGGAAAACTCAAGTAATATTTCAGTCGAAAGCGACCAGGGCAGGCTTGTGATTTATCGTTATTCGAAAGTGGTCCGCGCAGAAGAATTACGGGCATTTGTGCAAGAAGCAGAATATCTATATGAATCGTTAAAATCCAGATCATTCTAATCATTAACTGGCAATTTCACGGAGGCAAACGAATCTGGTCAGTGAACCTGGCACGCGCCTGCATCTCTGCCTGTACCAAAGAAGCATGCTGGCAGGCCTCTACCTTTAAATCTTCAGAAAGTGTGTCCCATTCACTCAGATCGTGTCCCTTTCCCCTTAGAAAATTCTGAATGTAATTCTTTTCCAAGTCCGAACGCCAATCTCGCCCCAAACACTCATCTATATCATCATAGACATCTGACATAGTTTCCTCCAGATAAAAAACCCCAAAATGACCTGAATGGATATAATATAATCGTTTCGTGAGCCAGATTGCTTTGATATATTCTTTCCCGACGTATTCGCCAGCCAATGAACAATCCCTACTTCCTTTATAACAAAAAATCTCATCGTTCACAAGTAGGAGAATTTTCTTATCGATCTGCTTCATGAGCTTTTCAATTGTAATTACCCGCAAATCATACGAGTAAATAACTTAACTAAGCTGCGTTTAAAGGTATCCGAATGAATACAATCAAACAGAAACTGGAACAAATCAAGAGTATCTTGTTAGAAATGGGCAGTGTGCTGGTGGCTTATTCCGGCGGCATAGACAGCACTCTGCTGTTGAAATTAGCGCATGACACTTTGGGAGAGAAAGCCTGTGGAATTACAGCAGTCAGTGCCAGCATGCCAACATACGAACGCATGGAAGCAAAAAAGCTTGCGGAGGAAATTGGAGCATGTTGGATTGCTTTACCAAGCCATGAAATCGAAAACCCGCTCTACCGGCAAAACACGCCCGAAAGGTGTTATTTCTGCAAAAGTGATATCTACGACCAACTGGTGACCTACGCACAGGAAAACCACTTTAACCACATTGTTGATGGGACTAATGCAGACGACACAGACGATCATCGTCCCGGAAGACAAGCTGCCTTGCAGCATGCTGTCCGCAGTCCTTGGTTAGAAGCGGGTATCGGCAAGGCTGAGATCCGAGCCTTAGCTCGCCAGTTTGGACTATCCAATTGGAATAAGCCATCGGCAGCCTGCCTTTCTTCACGTATCCCCTACGGCAGTTCAATCACCCTAGAAAAACTCTCTCAGGTGGAACAAGCAGAGATGATCCTGCACCGCCTGGGGCTTCTCCAGTGCCGCGTCCGGCATCATGACCAGATAGCCCGTATCGAAGCTGAGCCGCAGGACTTTACCGCCATACTTAGCCGGCGCGAAGAAATCATAGCCAAATTTAAAGCCATCGGATATACTTACACCACAATGGATTTAGCGGGCTTTCGATCTGGCAGTATAAATGAGGTACTAACACACAATGGATGAATATAAATTACGATCCTGGCTGGCTCAAGTGCAAAACGGCGAACTAAGCATTGATCAAATGATTGAAAAGCTGCGTATCTTGCCATACGAAGATCTTGGCTATGCGCAGCTTGACTTGCACCGCGCCTTGCGCACCGGCCAACCCGAAGTCGTTTTTTGCCAGAGTAAAACCGTTGAACAGGTCGCCACTATCTTCGAACGCCTGGCTGCCCACCATAACCACGTACTTGGCACGCGCGCCTCTCCGGAACAAGCCGCTACGGTGCAAAAAATCCTTCCAGCCGCCGTTTATGATAATATTTCGCGCCTGCTGCAGTACAACCAGGAACCACCGCGAACCTTCTCAGATGACGAGCCTTACATTCTAGTTGCCTGCGCGGGGACTGCCGATCTGCCCGTGGCTCAGGAAGCATCTCAAACCGCAGAATTTCTTGGCAGCCGTGTTTTGCGTGCGTACGATGTCGGTGTGGCCGGGCTGCATCGCCTGTTAGGAAAAATGGAAATCCTGCGCGCCGCCTCGGTAGTGATCAGTGTGGCCGGCATGGAAGGAGCCCTCACCAGTGTCATCGGCGGTTTGACAGCTTGTCCGGTGATCGGTGTTCCTACCAGTGTGGGCTACGGTGCCAACTACCAGGGATTATCGGCTTTATTGGCTATGCTGAACGCCTGCGCTCCCGGTGTCTCGGTGGTTAACATCGATAATGGTTTCGGCGCCGGCTATGTTGCCCACCGCATCCTGCAAGTCAATAAAACTACCCATAAAAAGGAATGACAAGATGAAGATTGCCTATTTTGATTGTATCGCTGGCGCAAGCGGCGATATGATCCTCGGTGCTTTGATCGATGCCGGGTTGTCGCTAGAAAAATTACAATCCGAACTGGCGGCGTTGGATTTACCCGGCTTCGAGCTGCAAGCCAACCGGGTGAACAAGAATGGATTTAGCGCCGTAAAACTGGAGGTGATCATTACAGATCATGCCACCGAACGCCACCTGGCCGAGATCAACGAACTCGTTACGAACAGCCGCCTACCTGTCGCCATCCAACAGCAAGCAATTGCTATTTTCCAGCGCCTGGGAGAAGTTGAAGCCGGCATTCACGCAGCCTCCCTCGATCACGTCCACTTGCACGAATTGGGCGGGCTGGATACAATCGTGGACGTAACCGGGGCGCTGCTCGGGTTGCACCTGTTGGGTATCGAGCAGGTATATTCCTCACCTCTCCCATTGGGACGCGGCTTTATCCACGGAGCACACGGGAACATACCCTTGCCGGCCCCTGCCACCCTGGCTCTTTTACAAGGCACTCAGGTGGTTGGCAGCGATATCGAGAAAGAACTTGTGACCCCCACCGGAGCAGCCTTGCTTAGCTCGCTGGCAAAAGCCTTCGGCCCAATCCCAGCCATGCGGTTGCAGGCGGTAGGCTACGGCGCAGGCGGGCGAGATCTGCCGATCCCAAATTTACTGCGTGTTCTGATCGGTGAACAGGTTTGTCCAGCGCAGGCTACGCTCGAAACCCTGGCGTTGATCGAAACCAATATCGATAATCAAAATCCAGAGCTGTATTCGTACTTGATGGAACGCCTGTTCACAGCAGGAGCGCTGGACGTTACCTATACGCCTATCCAAATGAAAAAGAACCGCCCAGCTACCCAGGTAAGCGTTCTCTGTTATCCTGAAAAGGCCGATCAAATGGAGAACATCCTGTTTTCCGAAACTGGTACCCTGGGTTTGCGTCGCTCATATATCGAACGGCGTTCATTAAAACGCGAGTCCCGCACGGTAGAAACGCCGTATGGGCTTGTGCGGGTGAAATTAGCAGATTGGGGCGGCAGCGCGCCGCGGGTTGCGCCAGAATATGAGGATTGCCGGAATTTGGCTGAACAAACCGGCTCCCCACTCTGGCAGATCTACCAGGCTGCCATCAATGCTTTCTCTTCGCTTTAGGGCTTCTGCACTTATCTAACCTTTTACTAGTCTTTTAG
>CAZVRZ010000038.1:8023-11435 GCA_964629965.1 uncultured Anaerolineaceae bacterium | reverse complement strand
CTTCGCGTATCTTTGGGTTATTCTTAGCCCGGATTTTGCGTTGGCGCATCCGCAAAATCCAAAATACCAATAATGCCGGCGGGCCAAAGATCGGCACCAGGATCACAATCACCCAGATGAAGAAATCGGTCAGGCCGCGCAAAATAGTGCCCAGGCCCGAAGAAGCCCTCTTGAAAGTGTGCACAGGCGACCAGGCCGTAGGCGTTGGCGTTGGTGTCGCGGTGGGCGTTGGCGTCAGCGTCGGTAGCAAGACCTTAGGCTCAATATTTACCGTAATGGTTGAGTAAGCCGCTCGGTCAAACAGGTAATTCATCTGACCCTGGATTTGTTCGATCTCGGCCTCTACTTCAGATAACTGCTCGTTCACCTTCAAGGCTTCCTCAACAGTCGTTGCCTGGGCCATGAAGTCGCGGATACGATCACGGGTGGTTTGCAGATTCTTTAAGCGCGATTGTAAATCGACATAATCATCGGTTACATCCTCACCGCTGGCCATCTCATCTAGAACCTTCAACGAGATCTCTCGCAGACGGCGCAGTGAACGCTCAAATTCTTGTACCGGAACGCCCATGGTCAGGGTAGCATATTTATAGATTTGTCCATCTGCGGCAGTTTGATACCAGGAACGCGAACTGACGATATACCCGCCAACATCTTCCACTACCTGTGTTATTCGATCTACCGACACATCGGTGTTTTCTACTTCCAGGCGCATCTCGGCGTTTTTAATGATCATCCTATTGTTCGTATAAGTTTGATCCGTCTGCGCCTGTACGCCCGCAGAGTAATCATTTTCTTCGTCCGAAGTGTTTTTTTCCTCTTTCGGCGGCGCCTGTGTAGCGTGTTCTTCAACCGCCTCGACCGCTTTTTCAACGACCACTGTTTTCAAAACATCTCGAGGAGCTGCCCCCTGACAGCTCGCGAGAAGTAGTAACCCCGCGAGGATAACCATTACCATAACAAATTGACGTGCTCGCATAAGAATCCTCCTCGTAAGGAAAATGGCATCACCCTTCGTTATTTCATTTTAGAGTAATCTCCATATACTGTCAAATAAATCGGTGGACAATGTTGCCAAAAACCCCTTTTCGAGTAAAATAAGGATAATCCTTTGTCAATGTGCTTCATGGAAAGAAAGCCCGGAGATCGATGAGCAAAATATTTCAATACGCGCCAACAGAACAGAACACTGGTTCACCAGCATACATAAAAGTATTGCTTGATCTGTTCCAACAAGATCAAGCAACTGGCTTTATTGAGATCCTTCCCGCTTCCCAGCCGGATCACAGCATCCTTTCTTTGTATCAGACGGGTGCGCAGATTGCGAATTACCTGCAGGAACGAAAGACCGATCTCATCAGGCCGCTTAACAAGGGGGAAGCAGAGACGATTTGGAATGTAGGGGAGGCAGAGATACGTCTCCTGCGCCTTCCGCCCCAATGCTTACGCGTGGTGTGGATGTGGCTGGAATGGCAGCCGGCCCAAGAAAGCTTGAAGTTGGAGGCCGCTAACGTGCGAAGCTTTGTGGAAACCATGCGTGGTCAGCGGCCCGATGGATTGCTTTATCTCGTCGGACAACAGAGCGAGAGCATGATCCCTTTGCTTCATGGTGAAATCATCCCCAGCGATTGCATCCATGTCACCCCCACCGATACCCTGACAGGGCGGGCTGCCTGGGACGAAATTTGCAAAGGCGGTGATCAGTCCTATCAAGGATTATTTTACTCCGCCCAAAAGAATTCTATCTCATATCGCCAGCAAAATCTGCGCATCGCAGCCAATAGATATTTCAAGGTCATCCTGGCTCGATATACACACATGGTTGGACGAACCCTGGCAGCCTCGCTGGCAAAAGATCTTAACAAGGCCATGCAAATCAATTCATTGCAAATCGAGTTCTTCCCAGATGCGATCAACGATCTGCATATCTTTACTGTGTTGAATAAATCAGCAATGGTATATAGAGTGATCGTGCAAGAGATCAAAGCCCATATTGCAGATGTATTAGGAGATCGAATTGCCTCAAGCTTGTTCGGTGATACATTCAACCATATGGAAACTTACGAGCGAGAAGCAATTCAGGAATACCAGCATCTTTACAATGAGATTATAAAGAACTAAAGATAGAAGGTGAACCGTGCAAAGTCAATCAAACCCCGTTAGAAAATGGATTTGGACCGGCCTGGTAATCAGCGTCATACTCACTGCTTTGTATTTTTACCTCTATCAATACTATCCGCTGCCCGATCCCTGGAACGATGTCTATCTGACCTATTCGGTCGTTCTGGCAAGCATTGTTGGGGCCTGGCTGGCGACTCTCGTCATGCGGAAGTTTAATAAGGATGAACTGCCCCACGCCATCTGGAAAAACTTTGCCATCGGGTTATGGATGTGGGCAATTGCAGAGGTAATCTGGTCAATCACCCTGACGATCTGGAAAGAAGTTCCCGTGATAAGCCTGGCAGATTTACCCTGGGTTGCCGCATATGTATTCTTTGGCTTAGCCATTGTTCATCAATATCACTTGTTGAATGATGCTGCCAAAAAGCGCGAGAATATAATGGTTGCCGCCGTGGTGTTGATCGTGTTGGTAGTCAGTGCTCTCATAACCATCATTTACCGGACCCTGGCAGCCACAGAACAATCCTGGGCAGATACCTTCATGGTGGTTTTTTATCCCGTTGCCGATCTTGCCGTGGCTGTTCCAGCCTTACTTTTAGCATCGAAATTTGGGCGCGGGTCATGGGGACGTATCTGGGCAGGATTGCTGTTGTTCGTTGTCTCAGATGCAGTCTATTCCTGGCTAACCTTCACCGGGGTTTACGCCTTCTCGGTAGAGACAGGCAATATATGGAGCCTTATCTCGGATTCGCTTTATCTCGTGGCTTATTTAGTGATTGCCATGGCTTGCCTGAGCCAGTACCTGCTCTTACTTCACGGTAAAACCGAGCGCGAGCGAGAACCGATCCAACTTCTGAACGATATCGTTGAATAGCCGATCTTCTTGCCAATCGTTGCCCGGTAATGGTAAAATAACATGTACATGAACGCATTACATTCACTGCCTTCCCCTACCCCTGCTCTCCGAATCCCTGCTGGGCTTTCGGTGGCCTGAGGTTGGGCAGCCAGTATGCTGATATAGAGCAATAACCCCGCCCTCCGGATCAAAGCCCGGAGGGCGATTTCTTTTTTTCAGGAGGTCGCCATGAGAATGAGTCGTCTTTTCAGTCAAACATTACGAGAAGTTCCAGCCGAAGCAGATATTGCCTCGCATCAACTGATGCTGCGGGCAGGGTATATCCGCCAGCACGCGGCCGGCATTTTTAGCTACCTGCCCCTGGCACAACGGTCTCTTGAACGGATCAAGGCCATTCTTCGCCAGGAAATGGATGCCATCGGAGGGCAGGAAATT
>CAZVRZ010000038.1:0-7998 GCA_964629965.1 uncultured Anaerolineaceae bacterium | reverse complement strand
CACCATGCCGATCATTAACCCTGGCGACCTGTGGAAGGAAACCGGGCGCTGGTACCAGATCGATGCTGAAATGGGACGTTTTAAAGATCGCACCGGTCGTGACATGGCGCTTGCCATGACCCACGAAGAAGTGATCTCAGACCTGATGCGAAAAGAAATCCGCTCTTACCGGCAGCTTCCGCTATTGTTGTATCACATCCAAACCAAATGGCGCGACGATCCTCGTCCGCGTGCCGGCTTGATCCGGGTGCGCGAATTCACTATGAAAGACAGCTACAGCCTGGATGCAGATTGGGAAGGATTAGACCGGCAGTATCGCGCCCATTACCAGGCATACTTCAATATTTTCCGCCTGTGCGGTCTGGATGTTATCGCAGTCGGCGCGGACGTGGGGATGATGGGCGGCTCGTTGGCACACGAATTCATGTATCTCACTCCCATTGGCGAAGATACATTGTTGTTGTGCGACGCATGTGGCTACGCCGCCAATCGCCAGATTGCCAGGTTTCAGAAGAAAGCTGCTCCAGCAGAAGAAACCCGACCACTTGTAAAAGTTGCCACGCCTGAGTGCAAAAGCATTGAATCCCTGGCAGAATTCCTGCATATCTCCTCAACAAAAACAGCCAAGGCAGTCTTTCTCATGGCAACCGTTTCGTCGCAAACAGCCCCAGGCGGAGTTGAAGAGATCTTCGTATTTGCCATCGTGCGAGGCGACCTGGAAGTTAACGAAACAAAATTAGCCAATGCAGTCAAAGCTCGCAGTCTGAGGCCGGCCGTAGAAGAAGAGATTCGCGCCATCGGTGCAGAACCGGGGTATGCCTCTCCGGTAGGATTATTGAGAGACAGGGTGAACTACATTGTGGTGGTAGATGATTTGATTCCCCAATCAACGAATCTGGTGGCAGGGGCGAATGAGCCGGGTTACCACCTGATGAATGTCAACTATGGTCGCGACTACCAGGCTGATATCATTGCCGATATCAGCGCAGCACGCCAGGATGACGGTTGCCCCGAATGCGGCGCCCCCCTGCGCAGCGTACGCGGCGTCGAAGTCGGCAACATTTTCAAGCTGGGCACGCGCTATAGCCAGGCTTTGGGCTGCACTTTCCAGGATAAAGAAAGAGTCGATAAACCCGTCATCATGGGGTCGTACGGCATCGGGCTCGGTCGTCTCTTGGCCTGCGTAGCCGAACAACACCATGATGATCACGGCCTGATCTGGCCAATTACCATCGCGCCATACCAGGTACATCTCACGGTATTGGTAGGCAAGAAAACCACTGGGGAAGAGCCAGGTGGCAACGCCACAGAACAAGCTGCTGAAAAACTCTATCAAGAACTGCAATCAGCACATATCGAGGTATTGATGGATGACCGGCCTGAATCGCCCGGCGTCAAATTCAATGACGCCGACTTGATCGGTTTACCACTGCGAATCACGATTGGAGAGCGCTCGCTTCAGCAAGGCGGCATTGAGTTGAAACGACGCGACCAAACAGAGCGCCGCATCATACCATTGGATCGAGCCATCGCTGATGTACAAAAAGAAATCCAGGCGCTAAAAACAGAGATCAACGCCCGGATGAAACCCGAAAATTATTAACTCGGTGGGTTTTGTCGAGGAGAGATGTTTTCACCCAATCATGGAGAATTGATATAAGCCAGGTAAGCGGAAAACAACTTCATCGGGTCAAAATGTCGAAATTCTCCACTGGTTCGCCAATGTTGGTAATTTGCCATTTCCTCTTCGCTGGCACTGGCAGTGTAAAATGCCATACTCTCGAATTGCTTGCCGCTTTGCCCAAAACGTGTCTCCAAATGTAAATGGGCATTGACAATATTGTAACCACTCGTACCGACTTTACCAAGCTCTTGCCCACAAATAACTGGATCGCCTTGCGAGGCCAGCGGGGAAGATTGGAAATGGGCATATAAAAGATACAAAGATTCCCCTTGCCCTAACCCAATCTCGGCAGCCAAGGTTTCGGGCAGTTGTTCCCCGGTCGTTTCGATCACGATCATATTGCCATAAGGCAAACGATCGTACACGACTGCCACAGCGAAACCCGGCAGTACCGCCTGGATCGGCTCGCCCTCGATAGTCTTATAACCTTTGCGCTGGTAATGAGAAAAATCTACGCCGTGATGGCGTTCTTCCGCTCGCACGATGGGAGGGGGGTGATAGGGATCGGAGACGATTTCAAATATCTCCGGGATCGTTTCCCAGGCCAATGGCGAACACATGGTGAACTGCGGCGTGGGTGTGAGAGCGGGAGATAGCGTCGGGGTCTCCGTAGGTACGGGAGTTGCGGTTGCAGATGGCAGGGGCGTGACCGTAGCCGAAGGAAGCGCGGTGTGCGTGGATGGGGTAAGCGTTTCGACGGGTTTTGACTGCGTGGCAGAAACAATGGGCGCCATGGTAGCAACCGGCGCGCAGCCGCATAAAACGAAACAAATGGCAGTTAATACATATAGAACACGCATAAGAAGAAAGCTATCCCGAAAACTTGTTTTTCGGGACAGCCCAGGATATCAACCGACAATGTTTACCAATTTACCTGGAACAACGATCACCTTTTTGGGCGCCCGGCCTTCTAGATATTTTTGAGCGCCTACACTGGCAAGAGCAGCAGCCTTCGCTTCATCGTCCCCAATCCCGATCGGAACGATGATCCGGTCTCGCACCTTGCCATTCACTTGCACGATCAACGTGACCATATCCTCGGCAGCAGCTTCTTCGTCCACAACCGGCCAGGTCTGAGTATGAATTGAATAAGCTTTGCCAAGACGCATCCACAGTTCTTCAGCAATATGCGGCGTCACGGGAGCCATCATGCGCAGGTAGATATCAATGGCCTCCTCCCATTCAGGAGCGCCGGTCACGCCCGCTTCGCGAGCCTTGTACATCTCGTTCATCAACTCCATTAGGCTAGAAACGATCGTATTGAATTCAAAGCTCTCAAAATCGCGGGTGATGCGCTTCAATGATTGGTGAACTTTACGGCGCAAATCGCGCAGCAGAGTGGCATCGGGATGGCCCGGTTTCCCTGGTTCAGTGATCAACGCCCATACCCGGCGCACCCAGCGAGCTGTACCTTCGATACCGCTGCTGTTCCAGGGTGCGCCCATATCCCAGCGAGCGAAGAACATCAAGTAAGCCCGGACGGTATCAGCGCCATAACGGGCTACCAGTTCATCCGGCGCCACTACATTGCCACGGCTCTTGGACATTTTCTCCGAATCCTCGCCCAAAATGATGCCCTGGTTCCGCAATTGCAGCATAGGCTCAGGCCCTCGGAGAATGCCCATGTCGCGACAGGCCTTATGGAAGAAACGCGTGTAGATCAGGTGCATTGTAGCATGCTCAATGCCGCCGGTATAAGTATCCACCGGCATCCAATACCCATACTCGGCCGGGTCAAAAGGGCCCTGGTCGTATTGGGGACTCAGGTAACGCAGGTGATACCAGGAAGAGCACATGAAGGTATCCATCGTATCTGTCTCACGCTCTGCTTCCTGGCCACAGATCGGGCAGTTAGTTTTCTTCCAGGTGGGGTGCAGCTTAAGTGGGCTCTCACCGGTCGGCCGCCATGCCACATCGTCTGGCAGCAGCACGGGCAGATCTTTATCAGGCACATCTACTGCGCCATGCACCGGGCAATAAATGATCGGGATAGGCGCTCCCCAGTAGCGCTGGCGAGAGATCAACCAATCACGCAAACGATAATTGATCGCCCTTTGTCCTATGCCGCGCTCTTCCAGATATGAAACCGCTCGATCGAAAGACTGGTCTCCGAGTGTGCCGTTCAACAATCCAGAATTGACCATCATTCCCCGGGCGGGAACCGACTCGCCCATTTCATCTGCATTCAAAGGAGATGAGCCTTCCGGCTGGATAACAACGCGGATTTCCAGGCCATATTTACGCGCAAATTCAAAGTCGCGCTGATCGTGAGCCGGCACTGCCATGATCGCTCCAGTGCCGTAAGTCATCAACACATAATCGGCGATCCAGATTGGAATACGCTCATCATTGACCGGGTTAATGGCATAACCACCGGTAAAAATCCCCGTTTTTTCCTTATCGGTCGCTTCGCGTTGGATATCGGTCTGGCGTTTGGCCTGCTGGATATAGGCAACCACAGGTTCGCGTCGTTCTGGGCTGGTGATCTTTTCCACCAACAGATGCTCGGGGGCCAGAACCATAAAGGTTGCGCCCCACAAAGTATCTGGGCGAGTCGTAAAAATTTCCAATGTGTCACCCAGCTCTGTTCTGAAGATCACAGAAGCTCCTTCAGATCGGCCTATCCAGTTGGTTTGCAGCGTTTGAACGCGCTCGGGCCAATCCAGGTGGGAGAAATCCAATAATTCCTCCGCATAGTTGGTTGTACGAAAGAACCACTGTTCCAGGTCCTTCTTGATCACCGGCGTATTACAACGCTCACAATGGCGATCATCCCCCCACACCTGCTCCCGAGCCAGGGTCGTGTTGCAGTTAGGACACCAATCGACCGGCGACATCTTGCGATATGCCAGGTTATGTTTGTGGAGCTGAGAGAAAAACCATTGCGACCAGCGGTAATACTCAGGATCCGCCGAAACCGCATCCCGCCGCCAATCGAACATCGCCCCCATGCTGCGAAGCTGACCGCGCATCCGGTCAATGTTTGCATAGGTCCATTTTTTGGGGTGAATGCCCCGTTTGATCGCCGCATTCTCTGCAGGCAAGCCAAAAGCATCGAAACCGATTGGGAACATCACGTTGTAACCGCGCATACGCAGGTAGCGAGCGCGAGCATCGGAGGGCGTCATCGCATACCAGTGCCCGATATGTAGATCGCCCGAGGGATACGGCAGCATGGTCAGGGTGTAATACTTCGGGCGCGTCTCATCGATATCCGAATGATACAGCCCCTCGGCCTCCCATTTGGCCTGCCATTTTGGCTCGATAGTTGCCGGATCGTAAAATACCTGTTCAGTCATACTGTGCTCCAGATCAAATTCCTCTATGTAAGATGCAATCCTGTTGCCGTCCACCGACCCTCGCTTGCTGCCGCAGGCAGCCAAGCCGGTCATCAGGCAGCCAAAACAGGATTATAACCCAATATTCAAAGTCCGTTACGCGTGCGTCACGATATTCAAGATCCTTCCGGGAACATAATACACCTTATCAACTACCCGGTTAGCCAGGTGGGCGCAGATTTTTTCCATTGCATAAGCAGCTTGTTCCACATCCTCTTGAGAAGCATCGCGGCCGATCTCCAGCATGGCGCGTACCTTGCCGTCCACTTGTACCGCAATTTGAGCCGTTTGAATTTGCGCCAGGTCGGCATCCCAGTTTGGCCAGGGCTGGCGATGAACGCTGCCGGCATGCCCCGTCAAGGACCACAACTCCTCTGCAATATATGGCGCCGCAGGAGCGATTAACACCATTAACGTCTCCAGAGCCTGGTGAAAACTTCGCGTGAGCCATTTTCCTGCTCTCTGTCGATCCATCAGTTCGTTCACAAACTCCATCAGCATTGAGACCATGGTATTAAAGCGCATTCCATCCATACGTTCTGTCACACCTCGGATCGTACGATGCAACAATCGCTCTAAATCAATATCCGCTACGGTGGCACCGGAGCAAGCAGCATAGGTTTCGCCATACACCGTCCACAACCGGTTCAGAAAACGTCGGGCGCCATTGATACCATCGATGCTCCAGGCTACATCCTGCTCAAAAGGAGCAATGAACAGGGCATACAGACGCAGCGCATCTGCTCCATATTCATCTACCACGCTGTCTGGCGTGATCACATTACCACGCGACTTCGACATACGAAACCCATCCGGTCCCATAAGCTGGCCCTGGTTCAATAAGCGCGAAAAAGGTTCGTCAAAAGGCACTATGCCCACATCGTACATCACTTCCGTCCAGAAACGGGAATACAGCAAATGCAGCACAGCATGCTCCGTGCCGCCCACATACAGATCAACCGGCATCCAATATCGCATGGCAGCAGGCTCAAAGGGACCCTGGTGATAATGTGGACTGGTAAAACGCAAAAAGTACCAGGATGAACAGGCAAAGCCACCCATTGTGTCCGTTTCGCGCTCTGCTGGACCGCTGCAGCGTGGGCAGGTTGTATGCACGAATTCAGGCAGGCGCGCCAGCGGTGAACGCCCGCTGCCATCTGGCTGGAAGTCTCGCATCTCCGGCAGCAGCACCGGCAGATCCTCTTCGGGCACCGGCACTTCCCCGCAAGCAGGGCAATGGATGATCGGAATAGGAGTTCCCCAATAACGCTGTCTCGAGATCAGCCAATCACGCATCCAAAACTGCACCGAATATTTACCAATCTTTTGTCTTTCGAGTTCGTCTGCAATCAGCTTCAGGTCCTGTTCATTAGAGCAACCGTCAAACTGCCCAGAATGGATCATGGTGCCCGGGCCGGTATAGGCTTCTTCCAACGGGGCGCCGCCATATCCGGGAGGAGCGATCACCATGCGCACCGGCAGGTTATGTACCCGGGCAAACTCGAAATCGCGAGCATCATGCGCCGGCACACCCATGATCGCCCCAGAGCCATACGATGCCAGGACGTAATCGGCAACCCACACGGGCACACGTTCTCCATTCAGCGGGTTAACCACCTCGCTGCCGGTGAATACGCCTGTTTTTGTGCGCGTATCATTGGCGCGCTCGATTTCACTCTGGCTTAATGCCTGCCCAACATATGCGCTGACCTCGGCTCGCTGTTCAGCAGTGGTCAATTTCTGCACCAGGGGATGCTCGGGAGCCAGGGCCATAAAGGTCACGCCAAAGAGCGTATCTGGGCGCGTGGTAAAGACCGTCAGCTTCATCATTCCGTCACTGTGATCTGCCAACGGAAATTCGATCTCCACGCCCTCCGAACGACCGATCCAGTTTCGCTGCATTGTCTTGACCTTCTCAGGCCAATCGATCCGTTCCAGGCCTTCCAATAATCGGTCTGCATAAGCCGTGATACGGAAATACCAGGCCGGTATTTCCCGCCGGATTACGCCGCGATGCCCTCGCCAGCACACTCCGCCCACAGACTCGTGGCTGGAAAGTGTCGTCTGGCATTCGGGACACCACCACTGCCAGTTCGTATCGCGATATGCCAGGCCGCGTTGGTAAAGCTTTAAGAAGAACCACTGCGTCCAGCGGTAATATTCGGGCTGGGACGAATCAATCTCTCGACTCCAGTCATAACTGGCGCCGATCAGGTTCATCTGGCGGCGAAAATTCGCCGTGTTGCGATCCGTGGTTACCCGCGGATGCACTCCATGCGCCACGGCGTACTGTTCGGCCGGTTCACCAAAAGCATCCCAACCCATCGGGTGCAAGACGTTAAAACCCTGCAAGCGTTTAAATCGCGATAGAACATCCGTGGGAACATAATTCCGACAGTGACCGACATGCAGCCCATCGCCTGATGGATAGGGAAAGAAATCCAGGCAGTAAAACTTCGGCTTGTCACTCGTCTCAAGCGTAAGATAAAGCCCGGTCTCCTCCCAAAGCTTACGCCACCTGGGTTCGATCTCCTGTGGATTATAACTTGGCCAATTACCTTCCGGGCCGTACATCTTACACCTCCTGGTCAAAATAGATTAAAAAAATGATCCTTCATCCCGAGGGACGAAGGATCAACTCCGCGGTACCACCCTGTCTTACCTGTGACGAACAGGTCACTCAAGGTCGCGCTAACGGGCGAAACCCGTCGCCGGCTAATCAGCTTCACCGGCAAGGCCTGTCTTTTCAACAGCAGGCGAGTTCGGCCCAGACCTGGGTATTTCACCCATGCTTGTGCTCTGCGGACACATTGTCGGGCTCACACCTCGCTCTCCCGGCTCGCTGGCAGACAGCCTACTACTCCTGCTCTGGCCTTATATCATGCAGCGGTCAGCCTTGTCAGCCAACCGCCGTCTAATTGTGTGGACCCAGAGGGATTCGAACCCTCGGCCTTCTCAATGCCATTGAGACGCGCT
>CAZVRZ010000037.1:0-38690 GCA_964629965.1 uncultured Anaerolineaceae bacterium | reverse complement strand
TCGCCGATATCTTGAGCGATAGCGAACGCCGCCAGGACGAGATGAAGCTCAGCCCCAAGGAACGCCAGGCGCTGCTCGCGGCCCGGCGCAAGGAGAGCGAGCGCCAGGAGAAAGCCCGCCAGAAGGCCCGCGGGCAGAAAGAGCACCGCCTGTTCCTCCTGCTGCCAATCGATCTAAAAGAGAGCCTGGCAAGGATTGCCGGTCGGAACGGCATCTCGGTTTCACAGTTGGTGACGTACCTCCTGTACGAGGCTCTTACGCAGTACGAGGCCGGGAATCTCGATTTCAACGGCCACAAAGCGCCTTCCTACAGCCCGCGCTATACCGCCGAGCTGATTCATCCCAAGGATACCGAACACCAGCAGCGGCACAACGCCCAAAAGCGAAAAAGAGGCTGGGGATGGTAAATACAGGTAAGCACCTATGCCAGCCCAGGTAATTACCCCAAGAGCTTACCCAAACATCGGCAGGTATGCCGATGGGGTGCATACCTTGTCCAGTGCAGGTATGTACTTTGCCGTAACAGGAAGGTCGCAGAGCGCTTTTTCCGGCCCTATGGCTGTCTTTCATCGTTGTTGTTTCCCTGGCTCTCCTGGAGCCCGGAAACGCCTTGAGCCTGGCTATCCGCCTTGCACCAATACCTATTTTGAAAGGAAATACTTGATGTCTGATTTGAACGATCTACTCTATACTTTGACCGGGATTGGCATGGGCTTGCATAACGACATGCGCCAGGCGCGTACCTATCTCTCCATCTCGCCGGCCGATCAGGCCATCCTGGTGCTCAACTTTGGCTCCGAAGCGCTGGGGCATGAAAGAGCCTACCAACACCGGACGGTGAAAGCCGCCAGGAGGATCGCATGACCGATACCACTGTTCCCATCCTATACAGCCAGCAAGCCGAAGAAGCGCTGGTGGGGGCCGTGTTGATCGACCCGGGCGCCTATTTCTCGTTGGCCGACTCGTTGAAGCCGGACGACTTCTACATCGAACGTCTGCGGTATATCTGGGAAGCAATTGCTTGCTTAGTGGAAAACCACAGCCCGGTGGATTACATCACCGTGACCGAAGAGCTGGAGCGCCAGGGATTATTAGATGAAATTGGCGGGCCGGCCTACCTGACCGGCCTGATCAACGCCACGCCGTCATCCCTGAACGCCAATGCGTATGGTCACTTGATCGTGGATCACTCCGGCCGCCGGCAGTTGTTGGAGGTTGCCCGGCAGATTGCCAGGCTCACCTACCAAACCGAGCGGGCTTTCGAAGAGATCCTGGTTGAGGCAGAAAAAGCGCTCTATTCCGTCAGCCAACAGCGAGTGGGTGGGAACCTGCGCCCACTGTCGGAGGCCATCAGCGCAGTGTATGAGCGGGCTGCAGAAATGGCGGAGCGTCAGGATGAAATGCTGGGTATCCCGACTGGCTTTACCGACCTCGACAAGCTGCTCAATGGCTTGCAGTCCTCCGACCTGGTGCTGGTGGCAGGTCGCCCCGGCATGGGCAAGACCAGCCTGCTGCTCTCACTGCTGCACACGGCGGCCCAGGTGCACTGCAAGGCAGTGGCGGTCTTCACCCTCGAAATGTCCGCCGAACAGCTCTCCCAGCGCCTGCTATCCCAGGTCAGCGGCATTGAATGCCACCGGCTGCGTACCGGGCGAATGAGCCCCGATGAATGGGCCATTTTCACCAAAGCCGTCGAGGCCTTGAGCCTGCTGCCCATCTACGTGGACGACACTCCGGCGCTTACCCCCTTCCAGTTGCGCAGCGCCTGCCAACGCATGGCCATGGAAATCGGCCTGGACATGGTGATCATCGACTACCTGCAGCTGATGTCGGGCGGAAGCCGCTTCGAAAACCGGGTGCAGGAAGTGGGGGCCATCTCCCGGCAGCTCAAAGTGCTGGCTAAGGAGTTGAACGTCCCGGTGGTCGCCGCCGCCCAGCTTTCACGAGCGGTCGAGCAGCGCGCCGACAAAAAGCCTACCCTGGCCGACCTGCGCGAGAGCGGCAGCCTGGAAATGGATGCCGATATCGTCTTGCTGCTCCATCGCCCCCAGCCCGAACTGAACGTGGTTACCCTGGAAGTTGCCAAACACCGCAAAGGGCCGGTAGGCAGCGTGGATCTGGTATATCGCCCGGAATTGACCCGCTTTGAAAACGCAGTCACGATCGATCTCAACAAGGTATGCCTCGAATGAGCTGGTTTTCCCATCCTCCCGAACCCGCTGAAATCCATCGCCAGGCAGCCTTGCAACCCTTACACAGCCTGGAAGCGAGCCTACCGGGCAACTTTGCAGCCTATGTCTCGGAGATCGAGCATGGCCGATCGCCCGATAACGCTTTTAGTTCGTTTTGTTCCGCACTGGCTGGCCTGTTACGCCAGCAGCAGACCCGTATTATAGATTTGCAGAATTCCCTGCGGTTTTCTGAGATCCGCATCGAAGGGCTGCTGCAGGAAAACGAGCGCTTGCGCAGCGAGCCGGTGCGCGAAAAACTGGGCCAGGCCCAACAGCAAATCCAAGATCTCATCCAGCGGGCTGAAAAGACCGCAGGCGACCTGGCCGCCACCCGGCGCGCCCTGGACGCCGAACAGGCTGCCCACTGGCGTGAGGTAAAAGAACTGCAGCAGGCCTTCGTTACCCAGAACAGCATTATTGCCAAGCAGCGTATCCGGCTCAACAACCTGGGCTGTGGCATGCTGCCGGGCGAACCCTCGGACGCAGAAACGGCTGAGGATCCATCCTGATGTGCGCGGTTGCCATGGATGCTCGACATCCCTCCCGCCTTTGGTGGGAGTACGCACACAAACAACGCACATAATAGAGGGTGGCTGTGCGCGACAAATGTGCACGGCACAATAAATCTGTGCAAAGCGTGCAGTCACCCTCACCTATATTATAGAAGGAGTTTCGATGAATACACTTACCCCTGAAAGAGTTCTAGAACTGCAGGAAGCCCTGGACGCCCAGGTGCGCAACAACGCCTGGCGCAAGATCCTGCACATCTTGTCTGTTACCGGTGTGGCCGATAACAAACAACTGACCCAGGCCAGCGGTTTGAGCCGTGAGCGGCTGCGCAGAACGCTGGAAAAGATGTACGCGGCCGCAGCTGGATTCCCCCCGCTCCTATCAACCTACGATAGTAAACTCAAGCGCGGTGGGCTGGTCGGCCCACCACCACGCGTCTACCGTTTGGGCGAAAGCGGCGCAGCTTTGTGCAAACTGGATGGTCTTTCCAACACCCACATCTGCAAGCTCGAAGAACCGCGAGCAATCCTGCACGCTTTGGGCGTGCTCGATGTCCACCTGGCTGCTTTGGCTGCCGGTCTGAATGTGGTCACCGATCGCAACCTGGATTACGGCGATGGCGCTTACTTGCGTCCGGATAACCTGGTTACTCTACCGGATATGATGAAAGCCATCTTCGAGTCCGAACAAAACGCCCGCTCAGACTTTATGGAACGGATCCTGCGCAGCCTGGATAACAAAGCCGTTTTCTATCAGAGCCCGCAGTCGCAGGATGTCTCGCCGCTCGTGCGCATGCTGGTCGATCTGCCGCGTGGCAAAGAATTCCAACGCACGCTGAACACCTGGCGCCAGGCGGTCGAGATCACTCGTGAAAAGCATGGCTTGCTGTCTTTTCGCCTGCTGGCCCAATCGCTGGGCGAATTTCGGGCCAACCCGGCCTGGGATAACGAGCCGGCGTCCGGCCGCTGGGTGGATTTGACCGCTGATAGGCCAACGGCAACTGCTTCGACTGCAACAAAGTCTCTGGCCCAAATTGCCCAGGAAATGCCGCAGTTTACCAACCCGGAACGGCGCCTGATCCTGGCCGCCCTCTACCAGGAGCTACAGCAAACTGGAACGTACGCTTGCCAATCCCAACCGGACAGCGAATTCTTGTATGTCATGCGCAGCATCTACTTAGCTTCACACGATCCCTTTGCCTCAGCCTTGGCGCGCAGCGGTGTGCCGCATGAATCGCTTTACCTGCTGTATCACTATCTTCGGATGAACCCGGGACTGCTCGAACTGGTCGAGCAGACCACTCAGATGGATGCCAGGCGCTTCCACTGGAACCAGAGCGCGGCGCTGCACCGCATGCAGATTGTGGTCGATGCCTTCCTGGAATATCACGGCTGGCAGAGCGAAGGTCCGCTAATCGCCAATTCCTTCACCCCCGACTACCAGGCGCGCGGCCCGCGTCGTTTCAGCGTCAACGTAGAGATCACCAACCCGGAAATCCTGATGGACGAAGAAATTGCCGTAGTGCCAGGAAAGCAAGAAATCCAGATACTTGAAAAATCCCTCGCCTGGGTGTTGACGGCGCTGTTTGCCAGCACGCACCACCTGGGTCTCAAAAAGCCGCCGTTTTGGTAAAACGGGGCGATATTGAAACATCACAATTTGGAGGAAAAGTATGGAAACATCAACCAACTCGTATGATACAGCGCTTGACCTGGCTGGTTTCAGCGCCTTTCTGGAAGCCAAGGAACGCTCCCGCGTTACCATCCGCGGCTACCTCGGCGATGTGCGCCTGTTCGCCGCCTGGTACCAGGAGCATTATGAAGAACCGCTCAATTTCCAAAACCTGACCGCTGAGTCGGTGCGCGCCTACAAGCAGCACCTTCTGGATGTCCAGGCCATGCCCAAGACGATCAACCGCCGCCTGGCTTCGATTGCCGCCTTTGCCGATTGGGCCAGGCAGGCTGGGCTCCTGAAAGAGGCCAACCCGGCCGTGGGCGTGACCAAAGTGCGCCAGGCGCCGCTGGCGCCGCGCTGGTTGGATCGCAAGCAGCAGTCTGCCTTGTTGCGGGCGATGGAAAAAGAAGTCGAAATGTCTATCCGGCGCTACCCGCGTTTGCAAGTCGCCCACCTGCGCGATGCCGTCGTGGTGATCCTCTTCCTCAACACCGGCCTGCGGGTCAAAGAAGTGGTCGGCCTGCGCCGCAACGATGTCTTGCTGACCGAACGCAAGGGCACCGTGATCGTCAGGCAGGGAAAGGGGGGAAAGCGCAGGGAAATTCCGCTCAACACCCAGGCGCGCAAAGCGCTGCAATATTACCTGGATGCCCGGCCGGATGTGGGAGTGGAAAGCTTCTTCATCGGGCAGAACAACGCAGGCGTGCAGGAGAAGACCGTCCAGCGAGCGGTCAAACGTTTTGCAACTTTGGCCGGTATGGGCGATGTGACCGCCCATATGTTGCGGCATTCGTTCGCCAAGAACTTGATCGACAAAGGCGTCACCCTGGAGAAGGTGGCTGCGCTGCTGGGGCACACCAATCTAAGCACCACCCAGATCTACACCACCCCAGGCGAGCGCGACCTGGAAGAAGCGGTGGAGAAGCTGGAGTAATGGGATATGATTACCCGATCTACTGTTCCCTTTTTGTGCTTGCCTTTCGGGCTGTATTGGCGTAAAATACGTAATATACGTAAATTACACCAGGAGGCAGGCATGGATACCTTTTACCGGATCAGTAAAACTGACCTGGCGCGTAAAACGCACCAGATCATTCGCAACGTTCAGCGCGGCCAGATGGCGATTGTTGAAAGCCACGGCCAGGCTGAAGCGGCGATCATGGATATTATTGACTATCGGATCTTGCGGGCGATGGCTGCCTATTCATCGGCGCCGTCTGCTTCTGATTTTATCCCCGACGAGCAGGCCATCCGGAACCTGGCGGATGAGCAGGAGCGCTACGATCAGGTCCTGAGCGCTTATCTTGCCGAGGCGATCAGCCTGGCGCGTGCGGCAGAGCTTCTGGATTTGCCGGTCATTGACCTGCGTTTTCGTTTTGCCCGGCTGGATGTGCCCTTGCGCCTGGGAACTGCGACTGAGGATGAAGCGGCTCAGGAAATCGAACAAGCTGCGGACTGGACATTGAAGAACAATCGATGATCGCACCAGTAATTCTCAATGCAACGCCGTTGACCAATTTTGCCCTGGTCGGCCGCCCAGACCTATTGCAGAAGCTGTGGCCCGGAAATGTTTATACCACCTCTGACGTACTGGATGAGTATCAGGCAGGTGTAGATGCTGGAATCCTGCCTGCGGGTATATGGGAAAAGATACCGGTAATCCCATTGGATGAAGATGATGCAATTCTCATGCAATCCATGTCGGCGCGCTTAGGACGCGGCGAGCGATCTTGCATTGCAGTGGCGCACCGGCGTGGTGGGCTGCTGGTCACAGACGATTTAGATGCCCGGAGAGCGGCTCGTTCGTTGGGCGTAGCGATCACGGGCAGCATCGGCGTGTTGGTGGCTTGTACTAAAGCAGGCTTGATCACTTTGGAAGATGGCAACCTGTTGTTGGCTGAGATGCTTGCTGCCGGTTTTCGTTCACCGGTTGATACCCTGACAGGGTTTTTCAAGACATGATTTTATTCCTGCGTAAAGTACAGAATTGTTGGAGGAAGTGAGATGAGTCCACTTTCTAAAACCACTCTACGAGATTGGGAAGCTGAGCACCTTCAAAGCCCCGATTTCGTTGAAGCTGTCCAGGTCCTTGAATCCGGCTACCAGGTTGCCCGGCTGCGCATGCAGCGCGGCCTGACCCAGGCCCAGCTTGCCGAGTTGGTTGGCACACGCCGGCAGTCCATTGCTCGCCTGGAAAATGGACAAAGCCATCCCAGCCTTTCTTTCCTGAGGCGCGTTGTAAAGGTGCTGAATGCCCGGATTGAGGTGCGCCTGGTGCCACTTGATGCAGCTGATGCGCCAGGGGCGTGAAAGCTTTTTTATGGGTTCTGGAATGTGTTCTTTTTCTGCTTGCGCTTTTTTATCATTGCTTCACGGAAGTTTTTGTCGGCCCAACGCACCTTTGAGAGTATCGATATCTTCTTCCGAAATTCTTCGGTTCGCATGGAGGCCAGGGCGCGTGAGCGAAAAGCCGGATCGCGCCAACGTTGTTTGACGATCTCGGACAGGCGTTGGCGGGTCTCAGGTTTCCGTAATGCCGTGCGTACTCCTTGCGCATGGGCCTCTTTGTAAGCGGAGGTTTTACGAACTTCTAATGCCATACGCCTGAAATCTTCATTTTCCCATTGGATTTTCCGAGTTTCAATTTGTTTAATGCGATATTGCTCTCTTTTCCATAACGCTTTCGAGCTCGCAGAAAGCCGCCTACGGACTGTGACAGAGCTCATTGCCAGGGCATGTTTCTGCCTGTACTCTGGTTTCTGCCAGCGGGCAAGCGTATTGGCGCGGTGCAGTGCTTTGTATTCAGGTTTACTCATGGCTTTCGCCATCTGCTGCCTGTACTGGGGCTCCTTCCATTTCGCTTTGCCGGCGCAACTCCAACAGCGAGTCGCTCCTCTTGATATTGGCTGCTGGCAATCCATACACAAATTTTCTTCCCAATACTTGGTTTTTGAGATCCGGATGTTGTTGATAAGCTTTTCCCTGGTATCTGCATTTCCCCAATTTTCTTTAATGGCGCAGTGCTTGCAGCGTGTGGCACCTCGTCCGATCGGTTTACCACAATCCACACAATTGTTGACCAATGCCAATTTATCCTGGCGTCTTTTCCGGGCAGCACAGGCCGGGCAGCGAGTTTTCTGGGCATTGATTTCACAGCCGCAATCGGGGCAGAGATGAGTGGGTTTGCGTTTCGTCATCGTGAAATAGGGTAGAGAATAAATTGTTCGTTGCTACTTCGTATCCAACTGATCTCCCAATCCCAGCTCTCTCAAAGCGCTCTTCGTCTCCTCAATCTTCTGCTCAGAGATGCCGGCGCTTTGAGCCACGTCCACGTGCACAGTGATCTTCAGGTTATGCCCAAGGGCAAACTTCGAGAGCACCTTCATGTAGAAGTTGGTCCATTTCTGGGCCGGGATCTCGCCGCTCCAGGCAAAACGGGTGGTTTGGGGCGCAGGGGGAACGATTAGCGGCTCCGGCGGGAGTGGGCCTGTGCCGCCAGGCGTTGGTAGTTTCACCAACACGTTGGCCTGGCCGCTGACGTTGTTCACCGTGGCAGTTACGGTCACATTACCTGCCGGGCCGGCTTCATAAATGCCCTGTTCGTTGATCACGCCATTGCTGGCAGACCAGGTGATGTAGCCGGGCACGATCTTTTCCCCGCGGCGATCGTAGCATTCCACCTGGAAGACCTGCCGCCCGCCAGGCTGCAAAATAATGCTCGCCGGAGACAGTCGGATGGCCGCCGTCTGACCGCTGTCGCGCACGTTTTGCTGATAGTCATCAGCAATCTTGGCTGAGATGATGTAAACATCTTCGGTTAGCTCGACATCGGATGTGCTCAGGGTTTCCTTGTAAATAAAAGGTTCATATTTGCCAGACGGGGTTTTGCCAACGTAAGCCAGCAATCCCGCGCTAACGCCTTTGGCGATGGTATCCTTGATTGCTTCGGCTTTGGACAGGCGCGGGAATTGCGGCGCAGCATAGAATGCATCCCGCACAGAGCGTGTGCTCCATTCAGTGAAAGCGGGCCAGTTGCGCAGCAGGAAGTTAGGACTGATGCTGTCTTCGATCTCGCCATCATGGCGCAGCCGGTTCAGGATCAGCGCGACGATTGATTCGGCCGCACTGGAGTGGATCAGGCCCAGGTTGATCGTGCGGAGATGGTTATCCTTGCCCAACAAAACCAGGTTCTTGTAGGCTCGCCAGGCGCTTTCTTTCAAGTCGCGCTTTGCCTTGGTAAGACTTTCGCGCAGTTGGCGCTGCTGTGCTTCATCCAGGCGCAGTTGGCCTTGCTGGTATTCGTCATTGATCAATTCCCAGGCCAGCAGCTGGCGGGCTTCATCGCGCAGGCCAGTATCATCCTCTGCAACCGCCCATAGCAGGGCACTCTTGAAGGTGCGCCCGGAACTGCCACACTCACGCGTCAGTTTCTCGATCCAACGCAGCGTATCATCGCCCATGCTTTGTTCCGGCGCGAGGATTGCCAGGGTCAGCGCAGCTCGGTCAGAGATTTGCCCGCTTTGTTCGGGGAAGTACACCCGGTCTATACCCGCGCCAACAGCAAACACTTTCTGCACTTCCGTGCGCACCTGGTCGTTAATTTTAGACTCTTGAATATTGGCGCGCCGGTCGGCCAGCAGCTTGTTCAAATTGGGAGTGGTGCTGAAGCGGTAGCGGTTGCCTTCCACGGTCAGGTAATAACAGGCGGTGCGCAGAGTCTCTAGCACGGTTTCCACATTACCCAGATCCAGATCGGGCTCGCTCACGCCCAGGCGGATCTCGGGGCTGGTAGCCACGCCGCTGGCCTGGCCGCCGTTCGACTCGAAGAAAATCGTGCTGGCTGCTTTGCGATGCAGGCGCGCCTTACGGATAGTTTCAACTGCTTCCTCATCCTGGCGCACGGCATGCGACTCTTTCTTGCCGCAGATGTCGGTGGTGACTGCGCCCTCCAACCGGCCTTCGCCAAGTTGCTCGAACACCGCGGCGCGGAAGTTGGCGTCATCCAGCGGGGCCGTGCCCAGGCCGATCAGGGAGTCTTTTTGAGCGCCTTTGTAGCCATCCTGGTAGGCGCGTGCCACCCACAGCGCCAGCAGGCGCAAGACGCCGCGTGTGCGCTGGAAGCGCGGCAGCACCTGCCATTTGCGTTCAAAAACCGAAAGCACCGTTGGGTGGAATGGGTAGGTGGATTGGAAAGCCTCCACGCCGCTGTCGGCATTGAACCAGCTCGGAAGCTGTAAGCGGTGATCGACCACCCAATCGGCATACGCCTTGCAGGTCTCAATCGCATCCTGATTGAGCAGCACGCGCCCATCCTGAGTCAACGCCCGCGCATCCCATTCGAATAAGCGCCGGCGGATGATCTCGGCGGTCTCAGCTTCAGCCGACATCAGCACCGCTTTACCCAAGCGATCGAGCATCTTTTTGAAACGCTGCTCGTCGGCTTCATCTTCTGTGGTGTATTCCAACTCCGAGGCCGGGATGGAAACCACCAATACCACGTTGTCTTGCCCGCGTGCTGTTTCAGAGAGCGACTGGACAAAGTTATACAGGCGGTTGTGGTAGCCCAGGCCGCGGTAGGTGCTGACGTAGTTGATGATCTCATCCATCAGGATCAACACCGGCCGGTCTTTGGGCAAGAATTCCCGGATCACATCGCCTTTGGGTTCGATGAACTGCGCCTCATGCTCGGCCAGCACGGCCAGGGCTGCATCGCCGCCCAGTTGGTAAGCAATCTCGCCCCAGGGCGTCTTGCGCAGGGGTTCACCATTCTTGCCGCCGCGGCCGGTCAACGAGTCAAATTCGGTGCCAACAAAAACCGCTACTGCTGCCTGCGGCAATGTTCCACACCCGGCCTTTTCCAGGATGCGCGGGACGCCAATCCAACCGTGGGCCGCCGGGCCGTGTTTTGCCATATGATAGAGTAGCGTCAGGGCATGCGTCTTGCCGCCGCCGAACTGGGTGGCCAGGTTGAAAACAGCGGACGTTTCTGTACGCTCACCGGATAACCTGCGCACAACTTGCCCGGCCAGGTCAGTCAGGTTGGCTGTCAGGTAAGTGCGTTCAAAGAAGCGTTCTGGCTGCTGGTAATCTTCGGGGGCGCGGCCATCGCGCACCTGGTCCAAATGCACGGCAAACTCGGCTGCGTCCAGGGGCTTGTTTTCGCGCAGGTCGGCGCGGGGGTAAACGACTTTATACCAGGGTTTATTCGGCATAAAACACGCTCCTATTGATCCTGATCTGGTTGAGCGATCTGACGTACAAATTCATCCATATAAGCGCACCCACTCTCAATCTGCAACTTTTCATAAAAAGCTCCGCTTTTAGAGCCGCCTCACGCGCTTCGGCCAGGCGTTCCATGCCTTGGTAAATTTCCGCGAGATGAAAATAATCAACCGCCTGGTAGCGCGGCTCTCCCAGGGCATTATCGATCTGGAGCGCTCCTTCCAGGCATGGCTCGGCCAGCGCATATTCGCCCTGGGCAATATAGAATAGAGCCCGCCGGTGCTTTACACCACGTAACCTGCGCTGTCCCTTGAGCTCTTCGGCGCATGCTTCGGCTAGTTGAAGCAGTTCATCGGCTTTCTTGTAGTTTTTGCGCCTGGTTTCAATCGCCGACAGCCGGTAAGCCCCGGTGAATTGCAGATATGGATTTGCTGGATCGAGGTGTGCATGTTCGATGTGGAACGTGGTTTGCTGGACATTTCCTCCGGCGACATTCACCTGCCCATGGTTTTGGGCGGAAATGTCCTGGATATCTATGGATTGTTCTGGCTTCTTGTTGTCTGGATTACTCATATCAGTTTCAGTTCCCATATGCGCTATGCCAGTTCACCACTAATGACCTTATATTGGCGAATCTTGCAGTCTTTTGAGCAAGTTTGCCGTTTCATCTTTCTCTGCTAAAAGCCCAACCTTGTCAAATAGATCACAGGCTTCTTTAGCTGCTTGCGTTGCCAATAATGTGCGTTCAGTAACAGCATATAGTGTGGCAAGCCAATGTTTATTAACAGCAATTAGCCGAATATCTCCTCGGGCCATGCTCAACTCCAAGCTTTCGGTAAGTGCCCTTTCAGCCGCATCGAAATTCCTAATCTTTAGCATTATTTGCGCTCGAACATTTAGGCAATATGCCAGGCTTTGACTCAAACCATTTTCTCTGGCAAGTATTTCCTCGAGGGTTATATATCTTAAGCTCTCTTCAGGATTCTCTTTTATAAGTTGAATGCGCGCCAGCCTTTCTAAGATAGATGTCTTTTCAATCAAGTGACCAAGCTCTTCAGCTAAAGCCAATGATTTTAACAATAGTATTTCTGCTTGATCCAGGTTGTCATTTTCTGTCAAGATGCTTGCGTCAATATACCAGCATTTTATAAGTAAATTCTTGTTGCCTAACTCATCTGCGATTCGCTCGGCATCTTCGAGATGAGTTTTTGCATCATCAAATTGTTTCTGCATCCAATAATAAACCCCCATATGTCGGTGCAACACTGCCATCTTAAGTTTGTCGGGAATATGGCGCGAAGCCTCAAGTCCATTGGAGAGGATTTCATGGTAGTCAGACATCAAACCTACTATTCTGGGATAGAAATAAGCTCCCAAAGCGAGAGAAGTTAATTCATCCCATAATCCTCTTTCTCTACACCAACGTATCACACTCAGAATATTGGGATACTCTTTTCTTAATTTCTCTATTTGATCAGGTTTGGCATTGGTATTGAACTTATTTTCATTTAGGAAACTCAATACCCATTCAACCCAGCGGTTAATAAAGGATTTATCACGTTGTTCAGGTAGTTTGTAAGCACAATATCGTTGCATAATTGGTAGCAACCAAAAGCGGTCGGCTTCTGTACGGTTGATCAGGAAGAGGTGCTGCAGGTGTGTCAGCCCGGTATCGCGATCTGCTAGTGATAAATCCGCCACATAACCCAATGCATCCCGTGACGCGCCTGCTGCTCGATCAAACAGAGAACAAGCCAGCAACAGCTTCCAGACATTGGGATCGCGCCAACGGGCCAATTCAGCCTGGCCGGCGATGCAGTATTCAGGCAAATCGCCCTTGGCATCTCCCAGCCAACGCTCGACCGCGGAGAATGTCTCGCCGCCAGCTATGCGGGCTACAGCCAGCTTGATCGGCAGCGGCAAACCGGAGGTGAGATCGTAGATGCGTTGGCGTTGGACAGTGTCTAGCAGCACTTGGCGTAAGCTGGATTCTTCGGAAATTAGTTGGTCAGCTTCAACCGCCGAAAGGCCCTTGAGCTGCCACACATCCGCCACATCCAACCACTCGCGCGAAGTGATCAACGCTTTGGTGGGCGCAGGTAGGTTGCGCAGGAAGGGCTTGATGCGCTCATCCTTCACGCTTTCCAGGTTATCCATCACTAGTAACGTGCGCTGTGCCCTGAGTGCTTTCTTCACCACGCTGTCCTGTTCTTTGGGCAGGGCACGGGTGATATCCTCGCGCTCCAAGGAGCGGGCGATAGCGGTGTACACATCTTCTAGTGTGCGCAGCACATTCTCTGGTTGGTCGGCTTGCTCTTTGCCCTGGGCGGTCAGCACCTCTTCCTTGGCGGAGATCCAGATGATGGCATCGAAGCGCTCTTCGGGCAGTAGGGTTTTGTACTTCTCGCGGTATTCATGGGCAATTGCTAAAGCCAGGGCGCTCTTACCCACGCCGCCGATGCCGGTAATGGCAATCTGCCAGGCGCGATCTTCGGGAGAGAGGCGGTTGCGCAGCCAGGCCAGCTCTGCTTCTCGCCCGACAAAACGGGCGTAATCCGGGCGCGGCAGGTTATGGTAGGGCAATTCGTGTGGCGCGGGGTGCAGCAGTTCTTCCAGGGTGGATTTATCGAGGTGCGCCTGTTCGATGTGGATGGTGGTCTGCTGGACGTTACCTCCGGCGACGTTCACCTGCCCGTGGTTTTGGGCGGAAATGTCCTGGATATCTATGGATTGTTCTGGCTTGGGGTTATCGGCATCGTTCATATGCATGGCCCTAGGCCCTAGGCCTTTGTGATTTCTCTGAGCCACTGTAACACATCCTTTTTTACCCGTTTCCAGCTTATTTTGACCAGCATAACGGGTTCGGGCTCGTTTTCCGCATCATCAAAGTAGGCCAGCCCGTACAGCACTGGGCTGATATCGCGGATGCTGAATTTCTGTTGGTACAGCCGCAGCAGATCGGCCAGAGGGCGATGGCGGCTGACCAGCGCGTGTACATCGTAAAAATCTTTACGCGAGCCGCGCTGGGCAATGGCCGAAAGCTTCATACAAGCCAGATCATCCAGGCTGGCCAGGGCTGTTCCATTCGCAGGCCAGATGATCGGAGGATTTAGCAACGGGTAACGAAATTCGATGAAGCTGAGACGCACGTTCCCGACCTGCCCATACAGCGTGCCCGGCGCGGTCTGGCCCGTTTCAAAGGCCAGGCCAGCCTGGCGCAGGCGCTGGGCCAGGATCAGCGCATCCGGGATGGCGGATGCTGTAAACCAATCCAGGTCAAGCGAGCGCCGGTGGCCATAATGAATGGTCAAAGCGGTGCCGCCGGCCAGGTAATATCCCTGTTCTGCCAACCAGCGCCCGGCCTGTTCAAGTACGCGCACCTGTTCTGGTGTAACTCCTTGCAGTGTGAAATTCATCGGGCCAATCTCCTCTCCCAGAGGCCGGCGGTGTGAACCCAGCGGGTCACCTGCGAGCGCGGCATATCCAGCACCACCGCCCAAAAGCGCAATTGGCGTGGAGTGAGCCCCGCGCCGCGGCGCTGTTCGATCCACTGGCGCAGCCCGCTATCTCCCAGTTCGGCGCGCAGCCAGGTGAGCGCCTGCCAACTGCCGGTTTGCAGCAGGCGGCGGATGATAAAATCGCGCTGACCCGCCAGGGTAAGCGCCTTAAAATCAATATCCCAGAAAAACGGCTCCAAAAAACCCGGCAAATTCGGATGCTCAGCGGTCATGTTCTCTCGTCCTCCCGGCACACTCATTAGAACCCCAATCCCTTCTTTCTCGCCAGCACGCCATCCACCCAGCGCTTCTCGTCGCTGCCGCTCGGGTACAGGGCCGAAAGCGCCTGGGCCAGCCGCCAGAAGCGCTGATCTTTACCCACGCCTTCATCCACCAGGAAGCGCTTCAGCGCCTCACCGCGCCCGCCAGAAAATAGGAGCATGGCCTGGTGCAGCCGGTCGAGCGTGGTCTCGCCGGGGATGGCCTGGGCCTGCGGGTTATACTGCACGGCATATTCTGCGCCCGGTTCTGCCACGCTGAACAGATCCATCTGCTTGCTCTTCTTGGGCTTTTCCTGGCCCAGCACGCTTGCCTCGCTCTTGCCGAACAGGGCGCGGGCGCGCTCGGAGACGGAGCGCAGGCGGGCCTTGTCGCCTTTGATCTCGACCAGCGACTCCAGCCGTTCCAAATGAGCGCCCAGGCCCTGGGCAATCTTGCGGGCTGCATCGTACTCCAGCACAAAACCGCCGGCAGTATCCGCTTTGCGCGGCGCTTCTTCGTCTTCCTCGGTATCTACATCTTCCAGGCCCGTTTGCTTGCCCTCTTCCGGTCTTCCTCCGCCTTCCACCTTGGCCGAGAGTGTCCACAGCCACATGGCGGTCAGGCGGGCGTCTTCCTCAAAGCCAGTCGCGTCCGCGCCTTCGAAGATCATGCCCAGCGCCTGGCGGGCCACCTCGGCCCACACCGCTTCCAGGTATTCCTTGAGCGAAACCACCTCGCCGCTGGCTTTCTCCACCCGGCTGTAGCGGGAGAAGATTTCCAACGCCGGCCCCAGGCAGGCAAAGATCGCGTCTGCCCCCACCACGCCTTCCCGCGCTAACCGGGGCAGCCAGGCTTGGATGCGAGAGGGCAGCTCGCTGAGTACATCGCGCCAGTCACCGACGGATTCGGTCAATTCACCAGTGTCTCCTTCGCGCGGGCGGCAGACAATATGAATGGATGATTGTAATGACGCGGAATCCTGAGCTTGTGTGCGATTTTGAAGTTCTGTGTCTATGGGCCAAGAGCTGGTTACAATCCAGCCCGCATCAATAATCGAACTTAAGATAGCCTCCCATGACTCAGTCGAGCTATCCGCAAAGACAATTACGGTGATGCCGTTTGGATGAAGGGTAATCCTGGCGTTAGAAAACGCCTTAGTCATTTCCTTTTGGAAATATTCGGGCGATTTTATCTGCCCATCTGCCCCTAAATTTGCATTCGTGACGATAATTTCGTCTTGCTGATTAACCAATCCTTGCACATATAAATCTGGGTGAAATTTTTTGATTAGTCTCCGTTCCCAAACATAAAATACATTTGATAAATCCGCATAAGGTATTGCAGCAAAGTAAGGCGGATCTGTCACGAAGGCATGCGCCATCTCGTCAGGAAGAATTTGTTTTTGTGCTGGAGCAAGCGTGACCGTACTAGAACCTGGTAAGTTGGAATTTGCCTCAATAACCTCTATTACCCAATCAAGGGCATTACCCCAGTTAGCAGAACCATTTGAGAATGGGTTTGCTTCAACGAAGTCCCATACAACCTGCAACGCCTGCTTACCGAAGGCTCCCTCTATTTTTGCTCCAGTGGCATTCCATCTGGAAAGGGAGCAGTTCTGAAAAACATATCGGCTTACGACAAAGTGCAATAGAGTCGCCAACACACGATGAAAGTCAGAATCTTCTTCAGGCAACTCTATATTTATTACAAAATCTTGTAAACGGGATAATGTTAGTGCCTGGCGAGGGTTATAAAGATCGCCAAATTCTGTTATCCCAATTCGTGTTACAGCGCTAACGCCACGAGAATTATTGTAAGGGCGTATAGGATTAATTTTTTCCTTAGGCAGCAGGTTATCAACTAATGCATTGCTCGCTAATCTGAAAGCTTTTAAGTCTGCTTCAGTTGGATTGCGAAAATATCTTGAACCATCCCTTTCAACGTAAACGGCGAACAGTCTTGGATTTCTACTTCCTCCATGCTTCTGGTTCAGTTGAGAGCGGACAGACTTCGCTGAAGTTGTAAACCCGCAACATGGGCAGGTGGCCGACCCATTACGCGCTGTAGGTAAATCTTTAGCGTCCCCTTCTGCCACGGACATTTCTACAGTTTTGTTTTTGGGTGCAAGTGTAATGCACCATTTACGCCCTTTTCTAGTGAGCTGCAAGTTGCGGATGAGGGGGATTCCCGCCCCGCAGCCCGGTCCCTCGCAGGTGATGGTGCGCGCCCACAGGTAGGCGATCGGCGTGGCGCCATCGGGGTCTTTGGGATAGAACGCCGCCAGCTCCTTCTCGGCCTGCTCCTTGATCCAGTTGCCCCAGTAGCGCACGGCTTCGGCCAATCCGTTGAAAACAACCGGATTGCCCTGGGCATCATTCATTTCGATCCTGGCGCTGCCGTACTTGGGGATGTATTCCAGCACCACCTTGTTGAGCAGCACAGCCACCGGGTTCAGGTCGCTGGCGAAGGCGTCTGCACCCACACGCAGCGCTTCCAGCGGGATCGAGCCACCGCCGGCGAAGGGGTCCACCACCAGCGGGCGCGGCAGGTTGCTGGTTGCAGCTTGCAGGTTGTGGAAGCGTTCCTGCACGGAGGCTGGATCGTTGGTGACTGGCAACTGCCAGGCAGGGTCTGCCAGAGCGTTATGGGCAACCTGGGTGAGCAGGCGGGCGGTTTCCAGAAAAGCCGGCACGGTAGATGCGTCCCAATTGGCAAAATCGGCAATGAAATCCAGCAGCGCGTAGCGCAGATCGGGCCAGCAAGCCGGGTCATTGCTGCGCAGGCTGGTTGGCGTGGTGCGCACCCAGCGTGTCCAGTGCCCGGCGCACAGCTTGGCCAGTTCTGCATCGGTGCGCACTTGCTCGGCGAAATGCGCCAGCGCCAGGGTAACCGCTTCGCGGAAGGCTTGCGGGCAGTTCTCGTCGGCCGGGTCGGGCCATAGGGCGGCGCACAGCACGGCGCGGCAGGCAGCCAGCGGGCGGCGCGCCCACCAGATGTGCAGCGTGGAGATGTGGCCGTGGCGGATGGATTTCTCACGCCGGGCATGGGCCGAGATGGCTTTGATCGGCAGGTCAACTTCGATCAGGCGGCGAGGCAGGATCGCCATCATTTGGGTTCTCCTGCCTGGGCGGATCCTTCATCTTTGTTTTCATTGCCCAACAACTTGTTTTTTATTCCTATCTTGTTTTCCTTGTTTTCCTTAAATTCTATCCAGTTCCGTCCCTCTTGGATATCATATTGAGTGGTTGCCAGGTCTCTATATTCCCTGGTTTTCTGATTCCAGAGGATAAGCCATAAAAAAATCATCAGAGGATTGACCAATAGCAAAGCGATTACTTGCCAGGTTAGCCAGTCTGTTGGCGTTTGACTCCATTCCATCAGCAGCGGATACTGAATTAACTGCCCTAATGAAATTAAAATCGCAATGACACCCACCCAAAACAGAAACCAATCGATGTCATCCAGCGGATACAGGTTGCGAGATCTGAACGTTGTTTTTCCTTTTTGGGTTTTATCTTGGGAATTCTTGTTTTCTGAAACATCTGTCTTGATTGACCCGGATTGCCTAATCCAAAGGCTGCCCGATTCCCAATTTAAGTCAGGATTATCTAATTCCAGCATGACGCGAATGTAAGCAGATATGCGCGCCACGCCATATTGAGCTTCTGCAATTTGCACCCTGGCCACATAAAGAACAACCAAGGCAAGCAACGGCAAGAACAGAATATTAAATTGTACGCTTGCTGCAAAAAGAGCCAGGCAGATGGTGATGGCCACATTCAAAATAGTTAACCTTCTGGTTTGATGTTCCAACAATTCCTGGCGCAAAGAATCATATTCTTCTTTTTGAGTAACTGTTCCAGCTTGACGATCCGCCACATCATGGCGCGAGGGTTTGGATTCTTTTTTAGTAACCATGCCAGCCTCTTTCTGTTGCCCAGAAATGGGTGAATTCAGTTTTGTGACTACGATCACGGCATCTCCTGCAGAACGATCAAAACCCCAATCCAAGAGCAGCCGCTCATATTTTTTATTCCTATCGATAGCAACGGAATAATCTCCCAGTTGCCCTTCAGGATAGATTCTCTTACAAATGCCGGTACGATAATCTAGCACAGCTTTGGAGTCTTTTACCTCTGCAATGTGCTCTAATAAAAACCCTAATATCGTTTTACCCTGGCCTTTGCCATAGGTGGCATCAAAGGGATAAAGTTTCCCCATCCGGCTATAGCGCAGCATCATGGCAGGGTTTTGGGTTCTGCCCCCCAGCCAGCCGAACGTTCGTTCAGGGAAGAAAGCGCACACCTTTTCCAGGAGAGGGCGGGAGGTTAACCTTATTCCCTGCAAATGCTTCCGCAGGCAAATTGCATCTTCCCAAAGCAGATGCATCCCCAATAATGGCTCTTCGGGGGCGGAATAAAAGGCGTAACCCTCTACTTGTCCATGATCTCCATAGATCAGGCCGAGAATCGCAGACCTGGAAATCGCTATTTGGACTCCTTCCAGACTCCAGCCTTGTTCTAAACCAAAGCCATCTCGGAAAGTGTCACGAATCCCTAGTAACACTTCCTTTGGTAAAATTTTTGCTTCGGATGAAGGCGTAAATACCCACTGAGTCATTTGAAATGCTATTTTCTAAGTGTCTTTGGATAGAGATTGCTCGAGCGAGTCTCGAAATTCTTGCAGGTAATCCCCCGGCGTGCCGATGGCGTAGGGCAGCGCCTGGGCAAACTCGGGGTGGTTCAGGATGTGCTTCTGGTTCAGGCTCACCAGGTAAGTCACCCCGGCTTGCCAGGCGTCCGCCAGGATACGAGCGTCGCCCGGGTGCCCGGTAAGCGCCAGGCAGGTCTGGTACTGCTCAGCGCTGCCGGGGCCGGCTACTTCGGCCTGGACGCGGTCCAGCAGCAGCGCCAGGGTTGAACGCAGGGAGGGCGCTTTGCGGCGCAGGGCGTCATCCAGCTCGTTCAATACCTGCTGGCTGATGACAATTTGCAGCGCGCCGGCTTCGCCCAGGCGCAGGATCAGGCGCGCTCCGCCGCTTTCTGACCAGATGCCGGCAAACAGGGCACTGGTATCCAGAAATACTCTACGCATCGCGCCCATATCCTTGGCGGGCTTCGCGCAGGGCAGCCAACATACTCTCCAGGCTTTCGCCGCGCTGCGCCAGGTCATTGGCAATTTGGCCAGCCAGGCGGTCCACTTCGCTCCGGCGCGGGCTGAGCACGAACACGCCGCCCAGGTCGATGAGCGTCAGGGTGTCGCCGGCTTCTAGCTTATAAGCGAGGCGCAGAGTCTTTGGCAGCGTAACCACGCCGCGCTGCGCAACTTGTAAGGTGATCGGTTCGGACATAAAGGCCTCCTGAATTATCTTGTACTGTAATTCAGTTTAGCAGAAAATCAGCGAAAGCGCAATGGGGTATTGGAACATGGTTTACCAGAATGTTCCTTGAACGGCTTTGGCGGCATCATATTCTTCGTGGAAGAAACGCAAACCTGGAAGCCTGGCCTCGGCAGTAGTGATAAAGTCTTTATCATTGAGCAGTTCGTAAGTCACTCCCTTGAAAATCACGCTGACTTTGATCTCACCCAATAGTTTTTCGGCAGTTCCAAAAATATATCCGAGTTCCTGCCCTAACAACTCCTGCACCATCGTTGGAGTTGGATTAGGCCCGGTGTATTTCATCCAACGTTTTGGAGGAGCCTTCGACACGGCTGGGAGCAGCGCGTTCAGCAAAGCGGTGCGATTCTTATCCATTTCGGCTTGCAAGTTAGTTTCTGCGCGCTTCTGAAAGCGCAGGATATATTTTTTAAGCACCTTAACTGCTTCTTCGAATTCAACCTTGTTCGATCTCAGAACAACCCACCCATAGCCGGGTAAGAGAACCAGGTATTTGTTGACAATAAACTGTTTTAGCGCATAGATCGGATCGATCGAAAAATGACCGCGGTCGTCGATCAGCTTGAAAGAACTTTTAAGCAGCCGTTGGGTTACACTGTCATTTGCCAGCCCTATCAGATCTGCCGGGATGGGTACGGTTTTCCTGGAAAACGAACTGCCCTGCAATTCAAACTCCACGAACTCGAAGCGCGCATTGAAAACGCGCACCTTGCGCGCAATATCATACTTGAGAGGCGGGTTATCTACCAGATCCTTTTGCGCATCTTCGATCTGTTTTGTAGATACCCCTGCGACCCCAATTGTTTGTTCTGCTCGGCCGTTCTCGCCCCAGCCAATTTCGCGGATAATGGTTAGGGGAACAGAATCGATAAAAACCGCATTGGGTTGGAACTCTTGTTTTGAGCCGGCTTCAACGAGTAAAGGAGTCGGTGTGTATATCAAAGTGCTCTTATCGGTAATCACAATCCCGATCCGGATGCCTGGCTGCGCGTTGACCAACGTTCCAAGCCGGGAGGCCGTTTCTTCTAAATGGATCAGCGCCTCCATGGTGCCATATCCCAGTCGCGCCACCTCAGGATCCACATCCAGGATGACCTTCACCCGTTCTATACCTAAAGCTTGCCAGCGCTCGCTGATGGCTTCGGCCACTTTCATACTGATCCCTGGCCCGATAAACACCAACCACTTCTGGGCCGTTCCAATAATGCTGGTCAGTTGGTCATCATCAACCCGTGTAATCGAATGTGAGAAAAGGTTCATGTCAAGTGCTCCAATAGCGCAATCATGCACCCTTGCGGCCATTCATTATGCATCAATGATTTGATCGGGTTTGATCCGATAGTGCGCAACAGCCATTATAGGTTGAACCTCTAACTGGGCCGGATTTTGCCGGGTGTGTAGTTGAGGCTGGCTGGTGCAGCCATAAACCACGTACAGCCAGTAGTCATTGCCCAGGCGTTGGGCGGTTTTGAATTCGTTGTCGCTGAGAAGCACCTCGCCCACTCCGGCTCGCCCTTTGACTTCGATGAAACGCACATCCGTGGCCATCTGCGGCTCTTCGGGGTGCGGCAGGTGTGAAATCAGGTCGAAGCCGCGGTTCTCTTTTTCTACGCTGACAACCACGCGGCCCTGGGCCTGCTCGTGGCGCATCGCCTCCTGCACGGCAATGCGCTCGATCTCATCGTCGCGCACCATCGGGGCGATCCCCGGTGATTGCCGCTCGGGATGCGGCAGTACCCAGGCCTGGCCCAGGCGCTGCACATCGCTGATGGTACACTGCTGCTCTTGCAACAGCTCGACGCGCCGGCGTTCCAGGCGAGTATTCAGCTCATCCAGGCGGTCTTCCATGATCTTCATGCGGCCTTCCAGCCCCGATTCGGTTGAGCCAGACATTCTTTCCTGCTCCAGCTCGGCGTACTGGCACTGCACCCGGTCGATCAGCGCGTTCAGGCTGATCTCCATGTGCCGGCTGACCACTTCCACCTGGCGCTGGCGCTCTTGGGTGATTTCCTCCAAGAATCCGTGCAAAGCCTGCTGCACCAGGGCTTGTTCCACCTGGTTAGCATCCGGCAGATTATCAGCATTCCTCAAGAGCGCATCCGGAAGCATTGTTCCTGCCGGGGCAGGGGAGATATCCAGGAATAAGGTTGGCTGGCGCAGCGCCAGGTCGCCGTCCAGTTCGCCCGTCGCGGTGACCGGCGTTTCCATGACGAACAGGCGGCGGTGCAGCACGTTACCGCGTCCATCGCGAATGGCGGCGCTGAACATATCCAACCGGGAGGGTTGAGAACGGTGCAAATCATAGAACATGGCGCCACGAGTTAAATCCTCTTGCGCCAGGGCGTACACATCCTCGCGCATGGCTTCAAACAGCGGGTGGCCCGGGGTGACCCACTCTATCGTAGGATCAGCTTGCAGCAGTTTCTTATCAAAGGCGACACGCCCATATTCTTTGCCCAGCTTGCCAAAGCGCGGCTCCAGCCTTTCGCCGGTTTCCCACAACCCGCGCGGTGTCTTTCCTATCCGGTAGATGTGATCGCCAATTCGCTCGCCGCGCCCGGCGTCTCTCACCGAAATCCCGACCAAAGGCCCGGCTTGCATGAAAAAGCTCTCGATCACTTCCGGCACCAGGCGGCGCTCACGCGCCACAGCCGATTTACCTACGATTGCAGATAGATTCAACTCACGCTTGGCCAATCCTTCCAGGGTGGAATGGGTGATCTTGCGGAAGCGCTCGACATCCACCTGTTCCACAATGCGGCTTTGGATCACTTCTTCGGTCAGGTTGCGGGCGTACAGGTCGCGCAGCATGCGCTCCAGTTGGTTGGCAGGGAAGACATCGCCCAACACGTTGAAGACCTTGCCGGTGCGCAGTGGATCCAGATCGTCTTCGATGGATTGCAGGCGCTCGAAGAGCTTATTGAGCACGCGGCCCTCGCGCGTGTTGGTGGAGACAAAGTTGAAGATCAGGCAGTCTTTCTCCTGGCGGTAGCGGTGGATGCGCCCCATGCGCTGCTCCAGGCGCACCGGATTCCAGGGGATATCGTAGTTGATCATGAACCAGCAAAATTGCAGGTTGATGCCTTCGCCGGCGGCTTCGGTGGCCACCATCACCTGGCAATCATCGCTTTTGAATTCGCGCTCGGCGTGCAAACGAGTGCCTGGTTCGTCACGGTCGCCGATCTTCATCCCGCCGTGGATTTGGGTCACAGAAAGGCCCCACTCGCGCAGCTTGCCGTAGGGGCGACCATCCTTGCCGTCGCCGGCCAGGTAATCCAGCGTGTCTTTGTGCTCGGTGAAGAGCAGCAGTTTCATTGGCGGCGCAGAACGCTGCTCGGGATCGCTGAAGATGCCCTGGTCGGTCAGCACATGCTTGAGCTGTACCAGCTTCGATTCGACTTCACGCTTTTCCAGGAGCAGCGCCTGTTGGATCAAGCGGTTGAGTTGGGCAATCTCCAGGCGCAGATCGGCCGGGTTCACCGAGGCCACCACGGCTTCAAGCTGCGCCATCAACTCTTCCTGCTCTTCCTCGGGCAAATCATCGAAATCTTCCGGCAGCTTTTTGGCAATCTGCTCCTGGCGATAAGCTTCGGGATCGTCAAGAATTTTCTGCCGCCGGTCGCGCATGCGCTCCAGGCTGCGCCGCACGGCATACATGCTTGAAGCAAAACGGCGCTGCAGCATGGCCATGGTGAAGCCCAAAGCCCGGCCGCGCGGCGAATTATCCGCCGCAGCTTTGATGGATTGGTCTTCCACGTAATAGGTCAGGGCGTTATAGAAATCCCATTCTTCGGCGTCAATACGGAATTCGCTGGTTTGCACGTTGCGTTTGGTAAACAGCAGCTTGACCTTGCCGCTGTCGGGATCGGGGAAAGTGACCATGGCCTCTTTGACTCGCCGCAGGTAAAAGGGAGCCTCGTTGCGACGCATGGCCTCTTCCAGGCTTTGCACATCGCCGTAAACATCCCGGTCGAGCAGCTCCAGGAACAGGCAGAAGTTCTTGGGATCGCCCTTGTGCGGCGTGGCGGTCATCAGCAAGAAATGATCGGTCATTTCGCTGAGCTGTTCGCCAAGCTGGTATGCCAGGGTTTTACGATCCGCCGAATAAGCGCTCATTTTGTGGGCTTCGTCCACGATGATCAAATCCCAATGGCTGCGCAGCAGGCTGTCCTTGGCGTCTTCTACACGAGAGATCCAGGCAACAGAAGTAATCACCTGGTTGCGATCCTGCCAGGGGTTGATGCCGTAGTTGGCGCGCAGCACATCCGAGCGGATCACCTCGAATGGCTCGCGGAACTTTTCTTTCATTTCACGCTGCCATTGGAAGGTGAGGTTGGCCGGGGTGACGATCAGCACGCGTTTAACCAGGCCGCGGATTTTTAATTCCTTGATCAGCAGGCCGGCCATGATCGTCTTGCCCGCGCCGGGGTCATCTGCCAGTAAGAAACGGATGCGCGGCAGCTTCAGGAAATAGTCGTAGACCGCCTCGAGCTGGTGGGGCAGCGGGTCAATGCGGGCGATAGAGAGTGAGAAATAGGGGTCATACTCGTAGGCCAGCCCCAGGCGCAAAGCTTCGACGCCCAGGCGAAAGCGACTGGCATCGCCGTCAAATGGCGCCCTGACTGGGCTGATTTGCAAGCTGGCAACCTGTTCAGGTGAAAGGATCGGTTCATACACCTGGCTGGTGCGCAGGCCTTTGCCGATCAGCTTAATCGACGCGCCTATCGGCACAGCGATAATAACTTGCACTGGCTCGGGGAAGAGAGCCCCCCGCACGATCGTGTTCGGTTTGAGCTGGTTGAGCAGGCTGGTCAAATCCGTCACTGCATTGCCCTCAATCGCTGCTGACGCCCCTGTCGCTGGATAAAATGGGAATTGGGTGATCAGACAAAGAGAATAACAGGGTATGTCATGCTATTGTACCCCAATATTTTCCGGGCTTAGGAGGGTTTTCTAGGGAATGTTAGTCAGTGAAATGATCAAATCCTGGGGGACAATGACCCTTGTGGATGAGGAGGTTGTGAGTCTTGATTGCTTTATAAACGCAATCGATTGTCAGCAGAATATGGACACGTTCTATGCAAGCATCGCGTTTTAGACCGAAAACAATTTACGTAGCTCTTTGGGCAGAGCGCCGGGGTAGGTGATGACCAATCTTTGCCCGGCGCGAGTGAACGCCATGTAGATTTTGCGAGTGTTTTCGCGAATTAACTGCTCGCGTTCTTCATCCGAGATGCGTATACTCTGCTCACGCTCGAACAGTTGCCGCAGGCCGGCCAGGAAGACAATTGGACTTTCCAAACCGGTGCCTGCGTTGAGAGTGGTAACGCGTACGAAATCACCAGGGGGATGATCTTTGGGATCGTGGGCAGCTTCTGGACCTATCCGTTTGCGCAGGGCAGTCACAATCTGCTCGCATCCATTCCAATTGGCGTGCAGCACAAGGATCTGGCTGAGGGGAAAATGCTGGTCTGCCAGAACAACGATTTCGTTAGCAATGCGGGCGACTTCATCTTGCGGTTTGTCTAGCGGCAGCAGCATCGGCATGACCCCTTCTGGCAGATTGCTCAGATCGGCAGCGAGCAAGTCCTCTTCGGGATCGCTGGTTTGTTGGCGCTGGCGGAAAAAGAGCGAGGCAAAGCTGAGAATTTCACGTGTGGTGCGATAACTGCGTTGCAAGGTATGGCTGCGGCCGCGCACATCTAACCCGACTGCTTTCCATGACATTCCCCGGCCAAGGAAGCCCTGTGTTGGATCGGCTACGATGAAGAAGCTCCCACTGCGTGGGCGTATAGCATTGAGCAGAATCTCGAACCAGATTGGAGCGAAAAATTGCGCCTCGTCAATCAGAATGGCATCATACCGGGGAAGGCGAATCTGGCTGTCGTTTTGCCACTGTAGGATCTGGCGCGGTATATCACCCCAATCCACTCGATGGCGAGCATACAGGATGGTTTCATAGTGCTTGATGGCGGCAGCCATGCGCTGGCGCTGCTCAGCGCTCAGGCGAAAGCCGCGCCCGCGGCGGTCGGCATTCAAGTAATCCTCTTGATTTTCCAGAAGTTGATCTTTGAACCAGTCGACTTCACTCAATAAGATCTCGGGCGAGCAGAACGGTTTCCCGCCTTGGGATGCCAACACTCCACGAGCAATTTGTTCACGTGTTTCCATGCCAACCGGATCGATCCAGGAATGCAGCGTTTCCGGCCAGCATTTACGGCAATAACCCAAAAAGGTCAGCCATTCGATCTTCTCTGGCAAATTGCCGGTCAGGCGTTTGTAGCGCTGTTTCAGGTCAAGCAGCAGTGGGCGGTTATGGGTGAGAACGAGAAAGCGCATCTGTGGAAAAAAGGCATGCAACAGGCGTAATCGAAAGAGAAGGATCAACGACTTGCCGCTTCCGGCCACACCGTTGATCACACTGGTACGCAATTCTTTGGATAACCTTTGGCCGGCTGGGTTGAGATCCAGGTCGGCTTTCAGCGCGGCCTCCTGATCGTAATCGAGCAGGTAATTGGTCAAACCGGCCTGGATGCGCCCCGGGGATGGCTGGCGTACAGTCAAAGCGGCAGGAATTTCCACTTCGGGCGTAAAGGCCAGCCGCAGGCGTTCGATGGCCGGCTCAGTAAGAGTGGGCGTTTGAAAGGCTTCTTGCCAGCGCTCCGGATCGTGGAGCGCCTCTTGCCCCCACCAGAGCAGGTTTTGCGGCGCGTTCAGGCGTATCCTGGCAGCCGCCAGGTGCTTTTTAGGAATGTTTGGAAAGAGCACCAACATCGCCGTTGGAATATCATCTAGTTTTTGAGAAAAATCAACCAGCACCTGGCCTTCAGCCTGGCCAAGCTGGGCCTTTTGCTCGCCAATCAGCAGCATCTGAGCGGCCGAGTCGGCCTCGGCTTGTGAGGCGCTGCTGACTTTGAGCAGTAATGCCCTGTGGGCGCTGTTCGTTAGTAAGAAGTCGGGGGCATTTTGTGCCCAGGGCGCCAGGTGATGCCAGATATGCCAATCGTCAGGCAGGTTTTTTACAAAGCGAAACACGCGCAACACAGCAGGCGGAAGCGTTCCGGTTGGCGACTCGGGCAGTAGTTTTGCCATCTCAAAATCCTGGGCTGCCGTTCGGAGTAGAATAAACCGTACAGTGATTGATCAGATCACGCAGCAAATCCACCCAAGCGGCGATTTCCTCCTCAGCAGGTTGGACCTTGAGCAGTTCGCTGCTGCCAACCATAATCAGCTTGGTGCGCGGCCGGGTGATGGCTACATTCAAGCGCTCAGGTTGATAGAGAAAGTCGGCCAGATCAGAAGCGAAGGCACAGTTAGATGTCGCCCATGAGACCAGGATCACCTCACGCTCCTGGCCTTGCATCCGCTCGACCGTATCTACCACCAATTCTCTTAGCGCATCCTTTGTTAGTTTTGCCCGGCGCAGCAAGCTGCGAATCAGGCGCGCCTGTGCCCGGTACGGAGTTACCACGCCAATTTCGTACGGGGGCAGCTGGCCTTGAAGCAGAACCTGGATCAGGTCGCTAACGATGCCTGCCTCGGCCCGGCTGTGGGTAGTGGTGTTACGCATTTCGGTATCCAAAAAGACTACCGGCTCATCGGGATGCAGGGCGAAATCCCAGGGCGAGTAAAGGGGGCGTATCTTCAAGCGGCGGCAGGCAGCTGACTCGGCGGGTCGTAAGCGGCTGTCGTAAAAATTTTCACTGGGCCAGGTAGTTAACTCTGTGTTCATGCGGTAGGTCACTTCCAACATGGTTTCGTTGCCGCGCCCGCTGAGATAGCCAAAAATCGAGCGGCGCCCCAGCTCCTCAGCATCCCTGGAATTGACCGGCGGAAGCTGGCGCTCATCACCGATAAAAATATATTTACTGCCTGCCAACATGCCCATCATGGCCAGTGGAAGCGTTACCTGAGATGCCTCATCGAACACAACCACATCGAACTCGATCCCTTTCAGGCGTTCGGTCTGGGTGGCGAATGGCGTAGCTCCGACTACATAGCCGCAATCCATTTGCGCAAGCGGCGACTCGGCAAAATTCTCATAATTGTCGGTGAGCAGATTGCTGGCGCGCACCTTTAGGCCAACCTTGCACATCGGTAGGGCGGGATCAATCTCGAACAGTTTGTTCAAGGCGTTGTTGATCGCCCGGTGAGTAAGCGATGTCACCAGCACACGCTGCCCTTTCTTCACCAGGCGGCTGCACAGGTGAGCCAGGACGCGCGTTTTACCTGTCCCCGGCGGCCCCTGGATCATGTGAAACAGGTCAGCAGCAATCGCCATTGCGGCAGCCTCGGCCTGGCTTTCATTCAACCCGGCGTTTAGCGCGTCCGCATAAGCTTGTTCATAATATTCAAAATCGAGCACAGATTGGCAGGTATTTTGCAGAAGCGGCAGAACATTTTCGCGGCCATTATTGCTATCAGCAGCCTGGTCAATTGCTTTCAGGTAAAACGGGCTCATGTCGAGCATGCCCTGGTCGGCGATCCAGCCTTCCCGATTGAGAAGCAATTTCTCCACATCCCCCTCGGTAGGGGTGACATAAAGAATTTCCTCGTCATCTCCTTCTAATACGCAGCTCACCCAAGGGGTTTCGTAAGCTTTGCCACGGTGTAGAACAAGAATATCCCCCTCACGAAAGCGGGAGTCGTTGACTGGACATCGGATCACGTACAGGTTCTGCTCGCGCTGCTCGAGGATCGACAGATTCTGAAGAGCCAGGCCCTTGCGTATCCTCTCAGGTAACGGCAGCGCCCACTGGCGCGTCATCTTCTGTCGCTGGGCTTCTGCATCGGCCTCGATATATAGTTTCAGGCGTTCAATCAGTTCACTGGATGCTTCGTCGGTCATAGTGTGCCCGTTTTGGGTGTTCTCGAGTTTTGCGTTCTTCTGATTGTGAAACCAGTTTAGACCGAATCGTAACCGCTGTCAACAGACCTGACATGCGATTGTGCACCAGACTTTTACTGACTTGTTGCTTTAATTATGGTGTTTTTTTCTGATATGTGGTGAAATAATGGGAGACAATCAATCTTGGATTTCTGGACTGTTTACCGCGTCGTTGTAAACCCAGCTTTCATCCCCCGTATTGTAAGGTGGGTCAATATAAATGCACTTCACCTGGCCGGCATAGTAGGGCAGCAGGGCTTTGAGCGCTTCCAGGTTGTCGCCTTCGACGAGCAGGTTGCCGCCAGCCGAGAGGGCGGGCTCCGCGCGCAGCAGGCGGAAGGGCACCTGGTGATGGTGGTTGATGACGGCGGATTTGCCGATCCAGTTCAAAGAAGGCATGACCTTAAGCTCCTGATTTGCAGAGTAGCTTAACAATACCCCATTTTGACGTGGGGCGCAAACCTTTTGCGACAGGATTTGGCGGGGATAAAGGGTGGAAAGGAGGGTATTAAACGACGGGATTACGGTAAAACTATTCAGACAACGCCATTTATGTGGTGAATTATACGAGATAGCGCGATAATTAGGCGTACGCGTGACGCCCTAGAAGCGTGTCGAAGGAGCCTTAGATGATGGATGGTGCACCACTCTCCCCTGTTCCAAAAATTCGCGTCCTGCTGGTGGATGACCATGCCCTCGTACGCCAGGGCCTGCGCATGTTCATCGAGATGCAGGAAGATATGGAAGTGGTTGGGGAAGGATCGAACGGGGTCGAGGCGGTAGAATTGGCGGCTAAACTTATTCCCGATGTGATTCTGCTTGACCTGGCCATGCCACAATTGGATGGGGTGGAAGCAACCAAGAGGATCATCGAGCATACGCCCAAGGCCCGGGTGCTCATCCTGACCAGCTTTGGCGAAGACGACAAAATCTTCCCGGCGATCCGCGCTGGCGCGCAAGGGTATTTGCTCAAGGATATCCAGCCTCGCGACCTGGTGCAGGCAATTCGCGAGACTTACCGGGGCAAGGCCCAACTCCACCCCGATATTGCACGCCGGTTGATGGCGGTGGTTTCCGGCGCCGCGCCGGCCCAGGCGGAAAATCTGGCTGCGGCCTCCCAGGATTTGCAAGGGCTGACCGAACGCGAGAGAGAAGTGCTGAACCTGATTGCTCAGGGGTTGAACAACCGGGAAATCGCCGAGAAAATGGTGATCAGCGAAAAGACCGTCAAAACCCACGTAAGCAACCTGCTGGACAAGCTGGGCCTGGAAGATCGCACCCGGGCAGCCATCTGGGCGCTCAAGCACGGCCTGGGTTCAGAAGGCTGATCTGAATTTCTCATGCGTTACTTTGTCACCTACCTGGTCTATATTGCCGTCCTGGTCCGAGCTGCGGGTTGGAGCCAGGATGGAGGGCCTATCCCAATGCTTGTTTGGCTTCTGTTGGGTGTATTTGGGCTGCTCTTGTTCTCCGAACATGCCATCACCCGGCACCTCTCCTGGTATCCGCGCGTCTATTTCCTGGCGCAATCCGCTTTGGTTATCGTTATGCTCTACACTGCCCCAACCCTGGATATCCTGCCCATGCTCTTCCTGCCGCTCAGCTTCCAGGCAGTCCAGTTTTACCCTGGACGGATTGGCTTTATCTGGATCGGCGTATTCAGCCTGTCCATGCTCGGTTTGTTCTATGTGGGAGCAGAAGTAGAAGCCGGAACTGCCATGATCCTGAATTCCACGGTGGTCAACACGCTGATGGGCAGCTTCGCCCACTTGATGAAGCGCACCGAACAAAAACGCAAGGAGAACCAACAGCTTCTCGCCAACCTGCAAATGGCCTATCGTCAGTTGAAAGACTCGGCCGCCCAGGCCGAGGCGCTGGCGGCCGCCGAAGAACGCCACCGCCTGGTGCGCGAGCTGCACGATTCGCTGACCCAAACGCTTTTCAGCATGAACCTGGCAGTGCAGGCAGCGCAGCTCTCGCTAGGAGAAGCGCCGGGCCAGGTGGAAGAACCACTTCTACGCTTGCAAAGCCTGGCGCGCAGCGCCGCCGCTGAAGTGCAATCGCTTACCGGGCAAACCCCTCCACGCCAGCCTATCCAGGCCGGGTTAGAGGTTGCTCTCAGGCAGTTGGCTGATGAACGGGCTTCTCAGGACGGCTTGCAAGTGACCGTTGAAGTGGCCGGCCAACGGGAGCTGCCTGAAGCGACGCGGGCTGCTCTGTACCGCATTGCGCAAGAAGCACTCAACAACATCGCCCGCCACGCCGGCGTTCACACAGCAGTGGTACGGCTGTGTTTGGAAGGCCCTCGTGCCTGCCTGGAAGTAGAAGATACGGGTCGCGGCTTTGACGTGCAAGGCTCGGAGCAGTATCCCGGATTCGGGCTGACAGGGATGGCGTCGCGAGCTGGCGAGATCGGCTGGGAGCTTGAGATCCAATCGCAGCCCGGTCAAGGAACCTGCATCCGGGTTGAGGAGAAAGCGGCATGAGCGATAAGTTGGCGAAGGATCGCTTCACGATGCGTTCTCATAAGCTCGTCAACCTGATCAGCTATGTGTTGATCTTTGTCGTTGCGTTTCGCAGGGTCAATGAGCTGGATGGCTTGCCTATCATCTTGCTTGCCCTGGGGCTCATCTGCATCTATACGGTGCTGTACGCCACCGAAGCGCGGCTCACCAGGCGCTTCAAATCCTATCCCCGCGTTTACTTTATCCTGCAAATGGCGCTTGTCCAAATCCTGGGTGTGTTCCGCGATTACATCGATGCCTGGGCAATCCTGTATATTGTCCTGGGTTTTCAGGTAGCGCTGCGTTTCTCACGCCGGGAAGCGCTCCTGTGGGCAGGCCTGTTCGTGACATCTGCTTTGATCACCATGTCTTTCGAATTTGGCCTCATCTCAGGCTTAGGGCGAGCCCTGGCTTATACCGTCATTGGCGTTTTTGTCGTTTCCTATGATATCCAGGTTTCGCAGCACGAAGACGCCCTGGCAGAGAGCCAGGTGCTGCTGGCAGAGCTGCAAGAAGCGCACGAGAAGCTGCAGGCCTATGCCGCCCAGGCTGACCAGCTCGCCGCCGCGCAGGAGCGCAACCGCATGCTCCAGGAATTGCACGATGCGGTGGGCCAAAAGATTTTCGCCATCCAGCTTGCCGCCGAAGCCACGCGCCTCATGCTCGAAAAAGACCCTGCACGCGCCGCCGCACAGCTCGAAGCCCTGCAGGAGCAAACTCAATCTGCCTTAAGCCAGATGCGCCAGTTGATCAGCCAGTGGCGGCCTTAGGGGCGCAGGCCTCCTCCATCGCAAGTCGTAGAAGCTGGGGACGCGCTCGGCCTTTCGGCTGATCCCAAAAATCCACCTCCATCCGTAGCTCGAATTCTATCCCCCGCCCGATGTGTGCGGAGGCATTTTCCGTTATCCTATGCACATGAAGACGATCCGGGTTTTGATTGTGGATGATCTGCATCCGGTGCGCCAGGGGCTGGTAAGCGTGCTGCAATTGGCGGCCCGCAAAACCACGCCTGCGATTGAGGTGATCGGTGAAGCCCAGGATGGCGCCGAAGCCGTCCGGCAAGACCAGGCGCTCCATCCAGACGTGATCTTGATGGACCTGGAGATGCCGGTGCTGAATGGTTACGAAGCGACACGCCAGATCAAGGCTGAGCAGCCAGCCACGCGGGTGATCATCCTGAGCATCCACGCGGGGGCCGAAGAAGAAGCGCGTGCCCGGGCAGCTGGCGCCGATGACTTCGTTGTCAAGGGCGCGAGTTATCAAGTTCTGTTGAATGCCATCCTGAAAAGGGATGCAGAAAATCATTCGTTTGACATCGAAAAAGGAGAAAACCTATGAACATCAAAAATATGTGGATTGCCGCTTTGAGTGGCGCAGCGTTGACCACGCTGGTTTCCAACCTGCCATTCATCGACCTGGTCAACTTCCTGTGCTTTTTCGGCTTTTGGGGCGGCGCCATCTTAACCGTGTGGCTGTACCGACGTCTGAATGGAACACTGACCGTCAGTGAGGGCCTCCGCCTGGGCGTGCTCACCGGGCTGTGCGCCGGCGTGCTCGGTTTTGCGCTGAGCTTCCTGGGCCTGACCGGCTTCCAAGGGATAGCCAACGAACTGGTGCAGATCCTGCCGGCCGAAGATGCGCGGGAAATGGAAAACATCCCTGCCTGGGGCATCCTGGTTTTCAACCTGGTGGGTGTGCTGTTCAACATGATCTTTGGCGCCATTGGTGGTTGGATTGGCGGGGTAATTTTCCGCGCTGACCGCGTGGCAAAATAGAAAGGAAATTCAAAATGAACATAAAAAACATCTCCCTCAGCCCGGTCGGCCGTGGGCTCACCAGCCTGCTCATTCTGTTTGCGTTTGCCCTCCCGGCCCTGGCTATGCTCTTTCCAAACCGTGCCACACCGGCCAGCGCCTCACCAGAGTTTTTCTCCGCGGAGCGCGCCCTGGAACACTTGCTGATCATTGCCAGTGAGCCGCACCCGCGAGGCTCGCCTGCCCAGGCGCGGGTGCGCGATTACCTGGTGCAGCAGTTGACCTTGAATGGACTGGAGGTTGAAGTCCAGCAGACCCGCGGCGTGGAGAACGTGGTTGCTCGCTTGCGTGGGACGAACCCGACCGGCGCCATTGTGATCCTGGCGCATTATGATAGCGTGTCCCGCTGCCCTGGCGCAGGCGACAACGGCAGCGGGGTGGCTGTGCTGGTGGAGATTGCCCGCACGCTGGCGGCCAGCCCGGCGATGGCCAATGATGTGATCATCCTGTTCGATGACAGCGAAGAATCCCCCAACGTCTTTGCCGGAAGCAAGGCTTTCGTGCGCGAGCACCCCTGGATGAGCGATGTGCGCGTGGCCATCAGCCTCGACACGGCTGTTGCCGGCCCGATTTCTACCAATGAAGTCGGGCCGAAGAATAACGGCTGGCTGGTGGGCGTTCTGGCGCGGGCTTATACGGGCGGCGCATGGACTTCCTTCAGCGGAGGCGGTCAGTACGACAGCACCCCCTTCCGCGACGCCGGTATCCTGGTTTTGGCGCTTGAAGACAACTACCCATTCCGGCAAAAACACACCGCCGAAGATTTGCCCGAGATCGTTCGCCCGGGCAGCGTGCAGCAGATGGGCGACCAGACCCTGGCGATTGTGCGTGAGCTTGGCGGCCTCGACCTGGCCAATCCGTGGGGCGAGCAGGAAACATTTTTCCCGACCACCTTCCTGGGGCTGGCTCACTATCCCGTAGCCTGGTCGCTGCCTCTCGCCATCGGCGCGGGCATGCTGATCCTGCTGGCCATCGGGCTGGCGTTGTGGCGCAGGCTGGCCTCCTGGCGCGGGTTGGTCGTGGCCTTGGGGGCGATCGTGATCATGGTTGCAAGCTCGGGATTCGGCGTCTACGCCCTCAAACCGCTCCTGCCGGACCTGTTCGGGTGGCAGACTGCCCAATGGGATGAGTGGCCAGAGGTGATTCCACCCTATGGTGGCCTTGCCGTGACGGGATTATTCCTCATGGTCATTGCATGGGTTGTGTGTGGGTATATCCTGGCGCGGCGCTGGAGCGGGCGGGTGGACTTCTCTTTGATGGGGCTGGTTCCTTACTGCGTCCCAGCCATCTTGCTGGCCGCTGAAGAACCTCGCACCGCCTATGCCTTCATCTGGCCGGTGATCATCGGCGCGCTGGGCTGGATTGCCGCGGCGATCATGGGTCAAAAGCAGATACAATGGTCCATGGATGCGGCTGCCACCCTGGCTGCGCTGCCGCTGATCGTGCTGCTTCTGCCGTTCCTGCCTGGCATTGTGATGTCAGACGGTATGAAGAGCCTGGATATCCTGGCGGTAGTGATCGTCTTGTTGCTGGGAGTGATCTTGCCTGCTGTGGATGGGCTGCTCGTTCGCTCCCCCGTTCAACAGAAAGAGGTGAAACATGAAATCGCTGCTGAAACAGCCTGACTATTCCCAGGATTGGGTAAAGGATTTCTACACCCAGGCCGGCATTTGGTGGGGCAATGACCCACAGGCAGCAGGCACTCACGAAGAAAGGGTGCGATTGGTCGAGCGGCTGTGTGGCCCGGGCCCAAGCGCATCCTGGATCTGGGCTGTGGCCCGGGCCGCACCGTGGCTGCTATGGCAGATGCTGGACATAGCGTGGTTGGGGTGGAATTGAATCCCACCGATGCTGCTTATGCCCGCGAGCTTTTGAAGGCTCAGCGTAAAGGCGCGGCAACCTTCCTGGAAGCCGACTTCTATACCGTTCAACCTATATCGTGCGGGCGCACATCAAGAATGTTTACAGCAAACTCGGGGTTCACGGGCGCAGTGGGGCAGTGAAGAAAGCCAAGGAATTCGGGCTGTTAGCCTGAGAAATCTTTCTGCAACGAAAATCCCTGCCGACCTGGCAGGGATTTTTTAATTTACCCTATTTTAGGGGATGACAAACCAGTGCGAAAACGCTAATCTATTATCAAAACACAGTGAATGGAAAGGATAAACGGATGCCTGTGATCTATGAAATCCGTATTGAAGGCCAGCTCAATCCTGGTTGGTCGGAATGGCTGGATGGGATGACCATCACTTTGCTGGAAGGCAGCGAAACCCTGCTCACCGGGCCGCTGGTTGACCAGGCTGCCCTGTTGGGGCTGCTGATGAAGCTCCACAACTTTGGTCTGCGGCTGCTCTCAGTAAAGCGAAGCCCTATGCCCATCTTTTGAAAGAAAGTGTTGCGTATGTTGGGAAAAACCAATCTTCTCGGAGCCGTCACAGCGATCGCATTCTTTGTGTCGGCAATCCTGGTCTTCGCTTTCAGGCTTCTGGGCAAACTGCAGTACGGTCACTGGATCGGCTACTTCGAATTCCTGCTCGCCATCCCGCTGATCTATCTACTCATACAAGCCCCTCAATTGGGACGGCCTGCGCTGTACTATATCCAGATCGGTTGCATACTGGCATGGCTGGCTGCTGGCACTGGCGGGACTGGTCTACTTTGCCAGCGCAAGCCTCTACGCGTTTTATGGCAGGATCGCCTTCGATTTTTCGAGTCTACTGCGACTGCCCGATGCCCGCGCAGCAGTTGCGACCCATTTCATGGCCGGGCTGAGCGAAGAAATCCTGTTTCGCGGGCTGGTGTTTTATGCGCTGATCCGCGTTTAGGGAAATACAATCCGGGGAATCTTTGGGAGTGTCCTCCTTGCCGCTGCCCTCTTTGCACTTTTACATCTCACCCAGGTTTTCACATATGGAACGTCACTTTCTTCCGCTTTGATTCTGATTCTGCAAGCGTTTGTGATCTCGATCTGGTGGGGAGCGTTGGTGGTTATGGGGGGCAGTGTATGGCCGGCAGTGAACCTCCATTTCGTGGTCAATGCGATAGTGGCTGTGCAGGGCCTGACAACACCAATGGTTGAGCCTGAGACTTTGGCTTATAGACAATTACTATGGTTCAGCCTCCCGCTGGGCTTGCTGACGATCGGCTTACTGGCGAAAACTGCGTTTCACCGCGTTGTGCCTGAAGCACAAGGATTCGTAGATGAAATCCAGAAGGAAGTGAACCCATGACTTTGACTGACCATCAATGGTTTCCTGTCAATACCCTGGCCCCAGTTTGTAGGCAGCAAAGCAGATTTCAGCGCGCTGAGGTTGCGGCCTCCTATGGAGAACAAAAGGCGAGCGGAGAAGCCCTGCCAGGGAAGGCATCGCCACGGCATTGCTCGCCCATACGCTCGAGTTCGCCCGCGCCTGCGGTTATCACCGCTGTGCTGCCCCGGCACGTTGTTGGAATCCGTTGGTCATGATTATCAGATCTATCTATGGGATATCCGCTAATAACATCATGATGTCAGGAGAAATCCATGTTCAAGCCTCTTACAAAAACCGTGTTTTGGATCGCTGTGCTTGTCCTGGTCAGTGGCTGTGATAGGAACATCGTTCCCATCGCGACCCCCACCGTCACGCTCAAACATTCCACACCGACCATTACTCTCACATCCACCATTACTCCCACCTCCACCAGGATTTCCACCGCCACCTCGGTGCCTGGCACATCGGTGACTTTCCTGACAGAGGATGGCATCCAGCTTGTCGGAACCCTGTATGGGAGTGGGGGCATCGCCGTGATCATGGCTCACCAGGGCACTTACGGTGCGACGCAAGCCACTTGGCAGCCATTGATACCAGCACTGATCAAGGATGGTTTCACGGGCATGCCCTTCGATTTCCGTGGCTTCGGGCAATCAGGCGGACCGAGAAGGATCGGACAGCTTGATGATGATATCCGGGCAGCTGCTAAATACCTCCGTAGTCAGAACTATGATCGGATAGTCTGCGCCGGTTCCTGCATGGGCGGAACAGCCTGCCTGCGGGCAGCCATCGATGGTGAGCCGTTCATCGGTCTGATCATTCTTGCCAGTCCCTTTGATGCAAGTGGAGGCTTGGTTGTAAATCTGGAAGAGCTTGAACAGCTTACCCAGCCCAGACTGTTTATCACGGGGAATCAGGATGTATATGGTATTGCATGGGATATCAAACGCATGTACGAGTTCTCCACGGAGCCCAGGACATTGCTTACTTTTGAACAGAGCGCGCATGGAACCGATCTGTTCCAGACTGCTTCGAGGGAGGAATTGATTGATGCGATATTGAATTTCCTCATTTCACTGCGTTAGACAATTCCACACTGAATCCTGTCATCAGGGATACCCATGAAAATTATCAAGCAACTATATGTCTGTGTTCTGATCTTCCTTGTCTCCTGCAGTTCCTATGCAGAGACGGATCCATCCATACCCGCAACAAGTGTTTTATCGGGAGCCACAATGATTCCATCTCCGATGTCTTCAATACCTGCCAACACTGACACGCCTTCACCGCAACTACAAGTGATCACCACTGCAAACGCCGGTGAGTTGAAGCTACTCAAAACGCTTCAAATTCCCGGCTTTAAAATGGGTTCGCTCAGTCAGTGCAGTGTGGCGTTCAGTCCAGACGGGAGATTTCTGAGCGGTGTCTGTTATCAAAATACAATACCGGTGTGGGACGCGCAAAGCGGGCAACTCATCCGGTCATTGGAGTCATCTCCCGTCCAGGAGGTTGCGGTCGCCTTCAGCCCGGATGGGAAGCAGATTGCCACGGGAGGCTTTACGGACAGCATCCGGTTGTGGGATTCCGAATCGGGTCAGATGCTTAGGGCAATCGGCCCGCTCTCTTCGCCGATATGGGAGCTGGCGTTCAGTCCAGATGGCGCCAGGTTGGCCTCGGCCAGTTTCAACTGGTCTTCCGCTGCCTCGAGCATACATCTCTGGAACACCTCGAATGGGGATTTGGTTTTGGATTACAAAAACGATGATAAGCAGTTGCTTGTCCTCAGCGTGGATTACTCTCCCGATGGGAAAACGCTGGCATACGGGACATTTGACAGCGTGTTAATTTTGGACGCGGAGAAGGGAACATTGATCAAATTATGGCCGATTCCCAATCATGTCGGCGACTTAGCTTTCAGTGCAGATGGACGGTTATTGGCAACAGGCAGTGATGATCACAAGATTAGACTCTGGGAAACAAGTAACTATGAACTTCAGTCCACGCTTGAGGGACATCGTCATTACGTCAACGGCGTGGCATTCAGCCCCGATGGCAAACTGATTGTTTCCGGAAGTCACGATCAAAGGGTTGGCATTTGGGATGTTGAGAGTGGTCAACTGTTGAATATGATGGAGGGGCATGAGAACGCTGTTTTGCGTGTTGCCATTAACCCTGCAGGTACTCTGATTGCTTCTATCAGTTGGGATGGAACTGTTGGCCTGTGGGGGGTGGGTGGGAGAACAACCCCGGTTGTTTCCCCGCACCAGCCCTCACCTTGATACAATCTGGCTGATTCACAAAGGAGAACATGTCCAATCGTAGGCGCCTGGCACGTGAACGACTCGAATATTATCTGGTTTATCTGATCCTGGCGTACCGGCGTCTGATCCTGATTGTCGGATTGCTCTTGCTAGTATTTGCCATCGCAAACATATTCCTAAATC
>CAZVRZ010000036.1:35988-39002 GCA_964629965.1 uncultured Anaerolineaceae bacterium | reverse complement strand
TGCCCGGAAGCAATTTCCGGCTTGTTCGGCTAATTGTTTTTAGCGGAAACTAAAGAATCATGATCTTGCCAAATGGATGTAATCCTGTATGGCATATCAACGAGATGAATATGAGGATGGCTGGGATCAATATCCAAAAGGTAATCCAGTTTGTTGTAATCGTAATTATTCACTCTTTTCATAGGACTCCTTTATTTGTGATTGTAGGAAACGGCGGGATGCTATTTGGCAAGAAGCGGCGGCAGGCTTATTGCCCAGGTGCGAATAGCCTCCCAATCCCGTTGGTCGCCTTCAGGCCAAACACCAAGTATCACGCTGATGCGGAACTTGATCCGATCGCCAATAGAAGGAATCTTGCTGATATCCAGGGCTCCGGTGAACAAACCTTCGCTTACCGGCCTTACCAGCGATCTTACCGGCGCCAGCCAGGTAGCTACATTCTTGCGATAATCTCCCTTGCGCATAGCCAATGTCATACATACCAGAAAGGCAGCGAAGGGCTTTTGCTCCAATTCGGCCTGGTAGGTATGCATAAACACCATTGCTTCGGGCAACCATTTTCCCCCCTGGATGGCGCTGCCAGCCACCACAGCCCGGTAGGGCGCCAGGTTTTTATGCTGGTTGGTTATCTCTTGCATGGACAACACATCTACTTGTAAGCCGTTTTCTGCTAATGTTCTACCGATCGCTTCGGCTATACCGGCAGTCGAATCGGCTCTGCTGGCATAAGCAACGAGAATTTTATCGCTCATTGGTGCACTCCGTTGATATCAAGATAATTACTCGGTTCATTATACTGGCAAATCTATCGCCAGGTCGGGATAATTGTGAAGACTGACTGCTGCCGGGGTATAATTATGACATGACCACAGCTTATCACTACCTTGCACTTGATCTTGGGGCCGAAAGTGGCCGCGCCATTGTAGGTGCGCTCAGTGATGGTAGGTTATCGCTTGCTGAAGTGTATCGTTTTGCCAATATCCCCGTGCGCTTGCCGGATGGTTTGCATTGGGATGTGCCGCGTTTATGGCTTGAGATCCAGGCCGGCATTGCTGCGTCTGCTGCCCGCTTCTCGCTTTCCAGCCTTGGGTTGGATACCTGGGGTGTGGATTTCGCCCTACTGGACGCCAAAGGATCTCTCATTGGTAATCCATATCATTATCGTGATGCTCGAACCGATGGCGTGTTGGCTGAGGTGTTTGCCCTGGTTGCCCGCGAGCGCATCTTTTCCCAAACCGGTATCCAGTTTATGCAGATCAATACCCTCTACCAATTGTTTTCTATGGTGCGGCAGAAATCGCCTGCGCTGGATATTGCCCAAACTTTCCTGACCATTCCAGATCTATTCGGTTATTGGCTAAGCGACCGGTCTGCTCGAGGCCAATCGCCCTTGTGCGAATTCACCAATGTTACTACAACCCAATGCTTCGACCCGCGGCAGCGCGGCTGGGCCTTCCCCTTACTCGAAGCGTTGAACATTCCCACCCATATTTTCCCCCCCATCTGCGAGCCGGGCACGGTGCTGGGTGAGCTTTCTTTTGATATTGCCTCGACAACGGGTGCTGGCTCGATCCCGGTTATAGCTCCGGCCTGTCATGATACCGGTTCGGCCGTGGCGGCTGTTCCGGTCGATGATGTTCGCAGCCGAAATTACGCCTGGCTTAGTTCTGGAACCTGGTCGATCATGGGGGCGAATGTTGACCAACCTATTCTAAATGAGAAGGCCCTGATGCATAATTTTACGAACGAGGGAGGTGCTTTTGGCACCTGGCGCTTGTCGAAAAACATCATGGGCTTGTGGCTTGTCCAGGAATGTAAACGCGCCTGGAATCTTGCTTATGATGAGTTAACGCAGTTGGCTGCCTCGGCTCAGCCCTTTCTGGCTGTGATTGATCCGGACGATGCATTGTTCTTGCATCCCGGCGATATGCCTGAAAAGATCGCCGTATATTGCAAAAAGTCGAACCAGCCTTCTCCGCAAACGAAAGGCGAAATCATCCGGGTGATCCTCGAGAGCCTGGCGTTGAAGTATCGCCGGGTGCTGGGGTGTTTGGAGGAATTGACCGGAAAACACCTGGCCACAATTCACATGATCGGCGGCGGTACGAAAAATCGTTTGCTTAATCAATTCACTGCCGATTGTCTCGGTCGCAGAGTCATAGCCGGGCCGGTGGAGGCCACTGCGATTGGCAATATACTCATCCAGGCGATCGCGCTGGGACATCTTGGCAGCCCGGATGAAGCCTGCGCGGTTGTCCGAAATTCCTTCTCCCCAGAATTTTACGATCCGGATGAGCAAGATAAAGGCTGGGATCAAGCTTATGCCAGGCTACTGGCATTGGGATCGTGAAGATAATTTGCTGATGGGAGTGCAGAAACAATGTTAGAACCCCCTTTTCCAGAACTCGATGATTTGCTGCTCATGATGGGCGAGGCCGGCAAACGCCTGGCTGAAATCGACGCCAGCGAAGGCGCGGCAGGGAACATCTCGATATGCGTGCGCTGGCCGATGGATGTGCGTACTCGTTTTCCACTGATTGAAGAAATCGAGTTGCCGCAGCCTGTGCCAGAATTGGTTGGCTCGACTTTCATCGTCACCGGTTCGGGCCGGCGTTTGCGGGAGGTGATCGATGGCACGGAATACCACGTGGCTTGCGTGACAGTTGAGCCTGGTGGACGCAGTGGAAGGCTGTGTACATCTTTTAACCGGCGTTTTGAGCGTGTGACCAGCGAGTTCAATTCTCACCTGGCTGTGCATTACGATCAAATACTGGCCTCTGGCACCAACTTTCACGCCGTCATCCATGCCCAACCTCTGCATCTAACTTATCTAAGCCATATTAAACGCTATCAGGATGAAATCTATCTGAATCAGCGTTTGCTGCGCTGGCAGCCCGAAACGATCATAAATCTACCTGAGGGGATTGGCTTTATTCCTTTTTGTGTACCAGGATCGCCCAAACTGATGGCGGGCAACGTGGCCTCTTTACGAGAGCACCGGATTGTTGTGTGGG
>CAZVRZ010000036.1:12713-35978 GCA_964629965.1 uncultured Anaerolineaceae bacterium | reverse complement strand
AAACACGGGGTGATGGCGCGCTCTGATGTTTCAGTCAAAAGAGCCGCCGACAGGGTGGAATATGCTGAGACGGCAGCTAAGTATGAGTATCTCAATCTCTCTGTCGGTGAAATCGGCGAAGGCTTGAGCCTTGATGAAATTCACAGCATTTGCGACGCTTTTCACATCCGGCAAAGTATTTTCTAGATACCGTTGTAAGTACAAAATACTTCGTTTTTAGGGTAGAATAATAACTAAAGCAACGAGAAGTGCTCCGTTATGGCTTCTCTGTGGCGATTATCATATTAGTGAGGTAGCAAGATCATGAATACCAAACCCATTCGGATCACGGCATTTGACTTGGATCGCTTGCGCAAGCTGGTTCTGGACGCGCTTGGCACCAGTTACCGCAAGAGTGAATATCTTGAGAGCTTGAGGAATGAACTCGATCGTGCTGAAATTGTTTTATCTCAAGAAATTCCCAATACGGTGATCACGATGAATTCCAGAGTTTGCTTGGTTGACCAGGAAACCGGGGAAGAAGAAATCTACACCCTGGTATTTCCCGAGGATGCCGACCTGGCGCAAGGCAAGATATCCATTTTAGCTCCGATTGGAACCGGTATGTTAGGGTATGAAGTGGGGGATACATTCGAATGGGATGTGCCTGCCGGTAAGCGGCATTTACGTGTTGAGCGGATAATCTACCAGCCCGAGTCTGCGGGCGATTACAACTTATGAATGAAGCGCCTGGAACAGGCTCCATCGGTGAAGTGATCGATGTTTTTACAGCCTGTTACGGGCGCCAGGAATTCAACGCTGCCTATGAGTATTTGACGAAAGCGCAGCTCTCTTTGCCTCTTTACCACAGTGTCTTGCTGGCCTGGCGGATCGCCATGGCTGCTCGCTCCGGCCAGCGCGAGCATGCGTTGGAGCTCGTTGATGAAGCAATCCGGGCAGGATATTGGATTCATGAAAAAGCGTTAGCTCAAGATCCGGATTTCGCCAGCTTATTGAGTGAGCCTCGCTTTACAGAAGCCATGAATGTCTTTGCTCGACGTCGCTCCAGCGCAGAGATGGAAATAAAACCGGATCGCATCGTGATAGAGCCGCATGGTTTTGAGGACGTGCGCCCGTTGTTGATGGTCATGCATGGCAATCTTGGTAACATGGTCAGCTTCGCACCTTACTGGCATAAAGCCGCCGATTTGGGCTATCGAGTTGCGGTGCTACAATCCACCCAGACGACTTGGGTGAGTGGTTTTTATGTTTGGGACGATCACAGCAAGGTCTTGGCTGAGCTTCGCGAGCATTACTCGCAATTGTGCCAACAATACCCCGTGGATCTCAACCAGGTATTTGTGGCTGGCTTTTCCAGCGGCGGCGGCCTGGCAGCTCGCGCTGCTTTATCTGGTGTTTTCCCGGTACGTGGATTTTGGTCGATCGAGTATTTCGGCACGGACATGGATAAACCAGAGATTTGGGCAGCCTGGTTTGACAAACCCGTACAAGACTTGAAGGCTGTGCTGCAATTTGGAGACTTAGGTCAGGGATGGCTGGATGGTGTAAACCTTTTTGCAGCCCAATTAGAACAGCATCGAATACCAAGCCGGATCGTGCGAACATCGAATACTTGCCACGCAATGCCCCCGGAATTCGATACACTGCTCCCTGAAACGCTGGCCTATTTAGCAGCATGAACTGAAGTCTGACTGAAGCTGCTCCAGCTTATTATTTCGCCGCCAAGAATGTTTCGAGCAGGGCAAAATAAGCTGGTTTGGGCTCATAGTTTTCATTGAAGATCAACGCTGAGCCGTAGCCCTCCTTAAACTGAGGAATCCACGAGTATTTATCGGTGAAGCCCCAGGTGATGAAGGCGGTGCAGTTTTCGGCTTCCAGGCAGGTTTTCAACAGGGCGGCATATTCTAGCGCCTGTTGTTCGAGCTGTTCGGGCGTGGCCGGGTCGGGGATGCGGATGTCGAGTTCGGTGATGTGAACTTGCAGGCCGAGTTCACCCAAACGCTGCATATTAGCGGCCACTTCCTCGAGATTGGGCATTCGGCCAAGCTCAAAGTGAAACTGCATCCCCACACCATCGATCGGCACGCCGCGCTCTTTCATCCCCTTAACGAGTTCGTACACGCCATCTGATTTACCGCCCATGTCTTCTGTATCGTAATCGTTGTAAAAGAGCAGGGCGTTGGGATCAGCCTCGTGAGCAAGGGTGAAAGCTAAGTCAATATACCCATCCCCAAGATTCTTTCTCCAAAAGTCGTTGCGTAGATTGCCGCGGTTATCGCCAATGGCCTCGTTGACCACATCCCAAACGGCAATTTGCCCGCTATAACGTCCTACGATCGTGGTGATGTGTTCGCGCATCACCTGTTCCACCTGTTCGGCAGTGAAATCGCCATAGGCCAGCCAGCGCGGCATTTGCTTATACCAGATTAATGTGTGTCCGCGCACGGCCATACCGTTGGCATGGGCAAAGTTGATCAATTCGTCAGCGCCGCCAAAGGTGTAGACACCTGCTTCGGGGTGGATCATCTCGAACTTCATGGCATTTTCGGTGGTGAGCAAATTGAACTGGCTGACCAACGAGGTAGCATAATCGTTTTCCTGTACCAGCCCGTTGTTGACGGCCGCACCAATGTAAAAGCTGCGAGCCTCAGCCTGAGCGCGAAGGGTATCTGTAGCCGGATTATCAATATAGAGCGGGGGCATGGCAGTGGGAGTGGGCGGTTGGGTGGGGTTGGGCAGGAACCAGGTGGGTGTGAGGGTGGGCGCGAGGGTAGGTATGATGGTGGGTGTGAGGGTCTGGCTGAGGGCGGCGGTAGCGGTGGAAAGAGGGGTTTTGCTAGCTGGTGCAACAGATGTGTCTGTGGGCGCTGCTGTCAAGGCGCTAGTTGGTGCAGAGGCTGCTTGGCAAGCAGTAAGCAACATCAATAGGATCATGATGAATAGCGAATGGACTGTAGAGCGCATGGCCTTCTCCCAAAAATCGGTTTCTATCATTTCGAAGAACAGAGTAAATATTCTACCATTAAGAGATAGTTTAAGCGATTTCTTCTCGCAACTTTTTATATGAACATTGGTCTGGAAACTGGACCTAACTGCACCTTGACAAACGCCTGGTAATTTTATAAAATCGAACATATTTGTTTATCCAACAAACTAATCGTTGGTATTGTAATTAAGATTGATTTTTACAGATTTACTATTATAATCATTCCAGACTATAGAAGTCCTCGTGCAGCTTTTCCAAACAGCAATGCGAATATGAGTATGCGAGGTGAATTTACTAAGGTCTTCCAAGATGAGCAATTTGAGTTGCTCTATTCCCATTCAGTACAGCCTGCTGAAGCTCTCTGGCGTTTGGCGATTGCTACCATAATACAGTTCATGGAAAAACCGTGGCGTCTGAGCAGACTGCTGGATAATTTATCGATAGCGGTGTTGATAAACGAAAGGAGGTGACTGCACCGATTGCGTTATCTGTAAAACTATAATGCTCAAAAAAATTTCTGAAAATCAAACGTTCACAATTTCCACTCAATTTGGAGGAGTAAAATGCGTAAAACCGCGATCTTGAATATTTTGGTTTTGATGAGCTTGTTACTGGGTGCCTGTGTACAATCTGCTACGCCCACCACAGCCCCCGAAGCCACCAAAGCCCCCGAAGCCACCAAGGCCCCCGAAGCCACCAAGGCCCCCGAGGCTACCAAAGCCCCCGAGGCTACCAAAGCCCCCGAGGCTACCAAAGCCCCCGAGGCCACCAAGGTTCCTGATCCTACAGAACCGCCTGCGCCAATGTATGGCGAATCACCCTTCCTTACCGCCAAGGTAACTGCTGGCGACCTACCCCCAGTAGATGAACGCCTGCCCGAGAATCCACGTGTGATCAAGGGCCTGGGCACAGAACCAGGTGTGTATGGCGGCGAATTACGCTTTGGGTTTGTTGGCACCAACCCTGAATGGGGCGGTCTGCTTTTCTTCGCAGCCTGGGAGCATTTAACTCAATGGAAGGCTGACTACAGCGGACTTGAGCCCAACCTGGTTGAGAGCATTGAAGCCAGTGCCGATGTGAAGGAATACACCTTCCACATGCGCAAGGGCATGAAGTGGTCTGATGGTGTTGATTTCACGGCTGATGATATTGCGTTCTACATCGAGGACGTGCTGGGTAACACAGAGCTCAACCCGAACGGTGTGTCTGCAGACTGGATTCCTACCGGTCAGGGTGCTGACATGAAGTTTGAGAAAATTGATGACTATACCTTCAAACTCAGTTTCCCAGAACCTTACGGTACCTTCCTGTACGTTTTGGCCCAGTGGCAGGGACGCTACTTTAAAATGTATCCGAAGCATTACTTGGAGCAGTTCCACGCGAAATATAACCCCGATGTGGCCGCGCTTGTGGAGAAAGATGGCAACGTGGCAGACTGGATCGCGTTGTTCAACAAGTATGGCCCCGATACCTGGGGTAATCCTGGCCGCATGTACGAATACACTGAGTATCCTGTGCTGGATCCCTGGGTCACCACCCAACCCATTGGCACCGGCACGCAAATAAAGATGGAACGCAACCCCTACTATTTCAAAGTGGATGAACGGGGTAATCAACTACCTTACATCGATACTGTTCTAGGTATCTCGTACCAGGATGCTGAAAGTCGTATTTTCGCCATGTTGAATGGTGATATTGATGCTGTCAAGGATCCGGGCAGCGAAAACCGCATTATCTATCACGATGCGATGAATGAAGGCAAGCCGATCAGCATCTATTACCCCAAATCTGATGGCGCCAACACCAATACTGTTCACTTCAACCAGACGGTCGCCGATCCTTTCAAAGCCGCTGTTTTTGCGGATATCAACTTCCGTATTGGTATGTCCCATGCCATTAACCGCGATGAAATCATCGAGATCGTTCACGATGGCCAGGGTACACCGGCTCAACAGGCGCCCAATAATGATAGCCCTATGTATGTCGAGGGCATGGATACTCAATATATTGAGTATGATGTTGCCAAAGCAACTGAATACCTGGACAAAGTATTCACCAATGGCAAGGATTCTGATGGGTTCTATCTGGATGATAAGGGTAAGCGTTTTGAAATGATCTTTACCATTCAGAACGACCTCAGTTATGGTACTACTTGGGTTCAGACGGCTGAACTGTTGATTGCTTATTGGGAGAAGGTTGGCGTCAAAGCTATCCTGAATTCTATCGCCAGCGACCCATACGAAGTAGCCCTGACTGAAAACACCATTGAATGCATCCTCTTCACTACTGAAGGTGGCGCAGGCATTTCCCCCATCCTCGATCCTCGTTACTATGTTCCGCTCTACGGCTACCAGTCCTACTTCGGTCGTGGTTGGCACGCCTGGCGCGTGAACGATCCAGAAGATACTCAGGTGGAGCCGCCACAATGGGCGAAAGATGCTTATGCCAAGTACGAAGAAGTTCTTCGCCAGCCGACTATAGAACTACAGATTGAGAAGATGATGATTGTCCTCCAAGAGGCCAAAGAACGCTTCTACGTGATCGGTATCTCTCGACCAGGAGATCTGTACTACCCCTACAGTTCTCGTATGGGTGGTATACCCGAAACCTGGTATGATGGTTGGGCTCAGGGCGTGGAGAAAATCACATTCCCTGAACAGTGGTTCATAAAAGAGTAATACTTTTTTAGAATAAGATTGTTGGTTCTATGTGCTCCGGCGAGCAATCGCCGGAGCACACCCCTGAAGCGTTGTGAGGTGACATTATGTGGAAATATCTCCTTAAGCGTTTTTCATCGATGCTTTTCACCATTTGGGTAATTTCGATTATCTCTTTTGCTTTGATTCAACTTCCTCCCGGTGATTATGTGACCGATCTGGTCCAACGGCTAGTTGTTAGTTCGGCCGGCGCATCGGATTTATCAGCCGAATATGAAGCCCAATTGCGTGCGCAGTATGGCCTCGACCAACCTATGTATGTTCAATATTTCAAATGGATTGGAAAAATCATTACGAGGGGTGAGTTTGGCTATTCGTTTGTGTATCGGCGCGATGCTAAGGTAATGATCGTAGAACGCCTGCCAATGACTTTTGCCCTGTCATTTTTTAGTTTGATCTTTGTATGGGTAGTTGCATTACCCATTGGCATTTTCTCGGCTGTCCGGCAGTACTCGTTAGCGGATTATCTTTTTACTTTTGTCGGGTTTATTGGTTTGGCAGTGCCAAACTTTCTATTGGCGCTCATTTTGTTGTATATCAGCTATAAATATTTCGATCAGGCTATGATTGGCCTGTTTTCTCAGGAATTTGCATCTGCACCCTGGAGCATGGCAAAATTTGTTGACATGCTGAAGCACTTATGGATTCCGGTGTTTCTGATCGGCATGGCTGGTACAGCAGGTTTGATTCGTACTATGCGAGCGAATTTGCTCGATGAACTTAACAAGCCTTATGTTGAAACAGCTCGCGCCAAGGGACTATCTGAGATGCGTTTGCTGTGGAAGTATCCCGTGCGCCATGCGATGAATCCTTTTATCAGCACCATTGGCTGGGCTTTGCCCGGGCTGGTTGCTGGCGAAGTGATTATTTCGATCGTTTTGAACTTACCGACTTCGGGACCAGTACTCTACAATTCTTTGACGGCTCAAGATATGTATGTAGCCGCGGGTTTCATATTGCTATTGAGTACATTGACCGTGATTGGCACATTCATTTCGGACGTTGCGCTGGCTTTTCTTGACCCACGCATCCGCCTCCAATAATTTCTGATATAAAGAGGTAATTTACGATGACAGTTAATGATCTTGATTTGGCAGCAGCCGGTCATGCCAGCGGTACCTCCACAGAGCGCGATGCGCAGGTAGAAGTAGCTTCGCAATGGAAATTGATGTGGTGGAAGTTCAGGCGGCACAAGATGGCGATGTTTGGCGGCGTGCTTGTTTTGGCTTTTTATACTTTGGCGTTGTTCTCGGAGTTTTTTGCTCCTATGAAATTTACAACCTATAACGAGAAATATGTTTACGCCCCACCTCAGCCCGTGCACTTTTTCCTCGATGGAAAATTCTCCCCTCATGTCGTTGGCTATAAATTTGAACGCGATCCGATTTCCTACAAAAAGACATGGGCGATTGATGAAACGGTGGTTGTTCCGATCAGGTTTTTCAACCGTGGTGATCCATACAAGTTATGGGGTTTTATTCCTGGCGATCTGCACCTGGTTGGCCCGAAAAACCCTGAGGATCCTTTCTACCTGCTAGGAGCAGATAAAAGCGGGCGTGATGTACTAAGCCGCGTTATTTATAGCGCCCGGGTTTCTTTGACGGTTGGATTGATAGGTGTATTTATCAGCTTTGTGATTGGTATTTTGATCGGCGGTATTTCGGGCCTGGTAGGCGGTCCATTGGACAACATTACCCAACGGGTGATTGAGATTCTAATTTCTATCCCCACGTTACCCGTATGGTTGGCTGTGGCAGCAGCTGTACCGCTAAATTGGGGTGCTCTCCAGGTTTATTTCATGATGACTGTCATCTTGTCCTTACTTGGATGGACAGGTTTAGCGCGCGTAGTACGCAGTAAGTTCTTGGCCTTGAGAGAAGAGGATTTCATCCTGGCGGCGCAGTTGGATGGTGTGCCCAGGGTCCGTATGATTACCAAGCACATGATCCCATCATTTCTAAGCCATATCATTGCCTCCGTCACGCTCAGCATCCCAGGAATGATCTTGGGCGAAACCGCCTTAAGCTTTTTAGGCTTGGGTTTGCGCCCTCCGGTAGTCAGTTGGGGTGTTATGCTGCAGGATACACAAAAAGTAGCCGTCATTGCCGTTTACCCCTGGTTGTTATTTCCGGCAGTAGCAGTGATCATTGTGGTGCTGGCCTTAAATTTCTTGGGCGATGGATTGCGTGACGCAGCGGATCCTTACCAATAAAGGTGCTTTCATGACAGATAATAATATACTTATCCAAGTTAAAGATCTAAAAATACACTTCTTTACTGATGAAGGAACTGTACGGGCAGTAGATGGTGTCACGTTTGATATTCGGCGTGGCAAAACCCTTTGTTTGGTGGGCGAAAGTGGTTGCGGTAAGAGTGTGACTGCGCGGGCATTGCTACAAATTATCCATCGCCCTGGCAAAATTGTTGGTGGTGAGATCATTTTGTATCGAAGCCTAAGTGATAGCCTGGTCGAAGAAATCAATATCAGCGATCTACAACCGAAGGGGCGCGATATCCGATCGATTCGTGGCAAAGAAATTTCCATGATTTTCCAGGAACCAATGACATCGCTAAGCCCGATGTATACCGTGGGAAATCAGATCATGGAAACCATCATGTTGCACACCAAAACTGAGGCGAAACAAGCCCGCGAACGAGCGATTGAATTGTTAGGGTTTGTAGGCATTCCTCGCCCAGAACGGATTGTTGATGAATATCCCTTTCGCTTGTCGGGCGGTATGCGTCAACGTTCCATGATTGCTATGGCTTTATCCTGTAATCCCAGTTTGTTGATTGCAGATGAACCTACCACTGCCCTGGATGTTACTACCCAGGCCCAAATTATCGACTTGATGCAGGATCTACAGAAGAATAACGATATGGGAATTCTCTTCATCACGCACGATCTGGGTGTTGTTGCAGAGATTGCCGACGATGTGGCTGTGATGTATTTGGGGAATGTAGTTGAATATAGCGATGTATACACCGTTTTCAACAACCCAAAACATCCTTATACCCAATCTTTATTGCGTTCCATTCCAAAAGTTACTGCTACCCGGGAAAGACTAGAAGTAATTGAAGGTATGGTGCCAAGCCCATTCCGTCGCCCTTCTGGATGTCCCTTCCACCCGCGTTGCACCAAGGCTATGTCGGTTTGTTCCGATGTTGAGCCAAAAACCATCAGCCTCAGCGAAAATCATCAGGTTCACTGTCTACTTTACGCCGAAAGTAACAATTATCATGTTCGGGAGAATGCATTATGAGTGAGCAATTACCAGAAAACCGCCCCGGCGTGAATACCACGAGGAAGGCGTTGATAGAGGTCAACAACCTAAAGATGTATTTTCCGATCGTCAAGGGAATCTTTGGGAAAGTCGGCGGGTATGTTAAGGCGGCAGATGAAGTTTATTTCTCAATTCAGCCTGGAGAAACCCTGGGCTTGGTGGGCGAATCTGGGTGTGGAAAAACAACCGTGGGGCGTTGTTTAATTCGCGCCTACAAGCCCACTGATGGGAGTATTATCTATCGGCCCGAAAATATGCCGGAAGTCGATTTAGCTAATATCAGTCAAAAAGAACTTCAGCCATATCGCAAAGATATCCGCATGATCTTTCAGGATCCTTATTCGTCACTCAACCCCCGCATGAATGTTTTTGAAATCGTTAGCGAGGTGTTGCGCGTTAATAATCTGTGTACGCTCAATGAGATGGAAAGCATTGTGGCCAGTATCCTGAAGCAGTGCGGTCTGCGTCCTGAATATATGCGGCGATATCCCCATGCATTTTCGGGTGGCGAACGCCAACGTATCGTTATTGCTCGTGCGCTCGTGACATCGCCACGTTTGATCGTATGCGATGAAGCGGTTTCAGGATTGGATGTTTCTGTTCGTGCTCAAATCCTCAACTTGATGGAAGCCTTACGGCACGATATGGATTTGACTTACCTTTTCATTTCCCATGATCTAAGCGTGATCCGCCATATTTGTGATCGTGTGGCTGTGATGTATGTGGGAAAACTGGTGGAATTGGCAGATGCCAATACGATCTATACGCTTCCGCTGCATCCTTATACAGAATCATTGATGTCCGCGGTTCCGATAGCTAACCCACAACTACGCCATCGCAAAGATCGCATTCGTTTGCAAGGTGATGTTGCAGACCCGTCAAATCCGCCATCGGGATGTTACTTCCATCCGCGCTGTCAATACGCAATCGATACTTGTAAGACTGAAACGCCCCATTTGCGTGAATTGGGCGCTGGTCATTTTGTATCTTGCCATCTGGCAGAAACCTTATCGTTGAAAGGCGCTATAATGGAATAATCCTTATTGGCGATTGAGTAAGTAATTTTTTCCAATAAGCCATCCATAAAAAAAGACCCTGGATTTCCCAGGGCCTTTTTTGTGTTATACGAGCGTTTTTTATTACTTGTTCTTCTTGGAGTACACATCCAGGAAGACGGCTAGCACCAGTACGATGCCGCGCAGCACATATTGATAGGAGGCCGGCACGTTCAGGATCTGCAAGCCGTTGATCAGTGAAGCCATAATCATCGACCCGACCATGGCGCCAAACACAGTGCCTACACCGCCCAAGGGAGAGGTGCCGCCCAAGATGCAGGCTGCAATCGCATCCAACTCGTATCCTTCGCCAGCTGCGATCGTTCCGTAACCAACATAGGATGCCAGCACGATGCCAGCCACACCGCTCAAGAATCCCATCAATACGAAGATCATGAAAAGGTTCTTCTTGATATCGATACCTGATAGGCGAGCGGCCTCACGGTTACCGCCGGCTGCGTAGGCATAACGTCCAAAGCGCGTGTTGTTGGTCACGTAGGCCATGATCAAGGCAGTGACTGCCAGCAGCAAGACGGGCGCCTGCACGCCTTTGTACAGGTTCACCATGAAAATGTAAGCAATTACAATGAGGGAAAAGAGAGCGGTGGAGATAATATCAGCTCTCAAGCTTTTTAGTTCGAAACCATACTTCTGTTTTCTTTGACGGCTGGCAATCATATTGAAAGCCAGAGCGGCAATCACCAGGGCTGCCAGCACCCACCCCCAAATCGGCCCGATGTAGCTTTGGGCAATCGAGTCAAAATAGGGTTGGTTAGCTGGGATCGTTCTGCCTTGGGTAATGATCAGGATACCGCCTTTCAGGATGAACATGCCGCCCAGGGTGGTGATGAAAGCGGGCACGCGTAAATAGGCGATGATATAACCTTGCAAGACACCGAACAGAGTACCGACTACTAAGCTGGCAATCACTGTTAGAATGGCTGCCAGCAATGGTTGACCTGGAATGAGCCGGAACCAAATTTCAGCCTGTAATTGGGCTGCAATCACTGACACAAAACCTGCCAGTTTACCCACCGACAGGTCGATGTTCCCCGTGACGATCACCAGTACCATACCGGTTGCCAGGAAGGAGGTCACTGTCATTTGGCGGAACAGGTTCGAGAAATTCTGCGGGCTGAAATACAAACCGCCAGTCAAGATAGTAAAAAATATCCAGATGACGACCAATGCCAGGATGATCGTGTAGGTCTGGATGTTTGCCCGAAATTGTTTAGATAGATTAGAAATATTCATAATATTGCACCTTATCCGTGAGTATTGGCGGCCGCCAGGTTAAGCGATGCCGGTAGCTAACGCCATGATCTTTTCTTGAGTGGCCTCTTCCATTGAGAGGGTGCCCATCGATTGCCCTTCATGCATGACCATGATCCGGTCGCTCATGCCGAGCACTTCTTCTAGCTCGCTGGAGGTCATAATGATCGAAACGCCTTTTTCGGCCAACTCGTTCATCAACTTGTAAATCTCATATTTGGCTCCCACATCCACACCGCGGGTTGGGTCGTCCATCATCAAGATTTTTGGATTAGAGAGCAGCCATTTGGCAATAACTACCTTTTGTTGGTTACCGCCAGAGAGCGAATCGACCTGGTCTTGAACACTGTTCAATTTGATAGACAGGTTTTTTACTTGTTTCATTCCTGCGTCAAGCTCAGCGTCACTGTTAATGCTGAGAAAGCCCGAAAATTGATCTAGATTGGCAAGCGTTATATTCCTTAGGATCGACTGGATCAATACCAGCCCAAGGCCTTTGCGATCTTCGGGTACCAGGCTCAAACCTTCTGCCATCGCCCCGCGGGCGCTTTTTGTTGCCAAGGGTTGTCCAGCCAGGCGGACGCTGCCCTGGGTGATGTCCCCATATTCGCCAAACAGGGTCGTAACCAACTCGGTACGCCCTGAGCCCATCAAACCTGCCACGCCCAGGATCTCTCCCTGGCGCAAGTTCAGAGTCACACCATTGAGGATCTTGCGGCCTGTTTGGTTGGGGTCAACGGCGTGCAAATCTTCCACTTCGAATATTACCTCGCCGGGCTTGCGATTCCCCTTGGGGAAGCGTTCTTTCATCTCCCGGCCTACCATTTTTCGCACCAGACCTTCGCGGGTCAAGTTGGCGATTGGGTCGGTGGAGACAACCTTACCGTCACGCATCACTGTGACTCTGTCGGCGACCCGGAAGAATTCTTCCAACTTATGGGTAATATAGATGCAAGTAACGCCATTCGCCTTGAGTGTTTTCAGAATTTCCACAAGTTGTGTCGTTTCGGCTTCACTTAAGGCGCTGGTCGGTTCATCCAGGATCAAGATTTTAGCATTTTCAGACAGAGCCTTGGCAATTTCTGCCATCTGCATTTTGCCCACCCCCAGGTTTTTGACAATTGCATGCGGGGGAATATCTAGCTTGTAGCGTTTCAGAATTTCGCCTGTATCGGCATACAACTTATCCCAGTTGATCACTCCGTGATCGGCCGGTTCTTTACCCAGGTAGATATTTTCGCCCACTGATAAGGCGGGAACCAGGGTCAACTCCTGGTAGACGATAGCAATGCCTTCTTCCATGGCTTTATGAATAGAGCCTTCTTCTAACTGCAACTCTTTCCCTTCGATCAGGATCTTGCCTTCGTAGTCTCCGTACGGATATACGCCAGATAGGATCTTCATCAGAGTAGATTTGCCGGCGCCATTTTCACCGCATAGGCCGTGAATCTCTCCGCGTTTGACGTTGAAGGACACGTCATTAAGCGCTACCACACCGGCAAAGCGCTTGGTTACATTATTAATTTCAAGGATAAAATCCTCGGTTCGCTTATTTTCCACGTTATTCCCTCGATAGATTTATAGGATGGCTGAGGGGCAATTCTTACTGAAGGGGAGTTTGGCCTCCCGAAAGAGGCCAAACTCCATTTATGTACTAAAATACGTTTTAGGGTTTTGGCGGTCGCTGTGCGTCCGGAATGTCACGATAAACATCATCGTAAGTCTGGAAGGCACTCTTGACAACCAAATCGTACACATTGTCCTTGGTAACCTGTACAACGGGCAGGAAGTAGCAAGCAACGCTGCCGGTCTTGGTGGCATCGTTGGTCAGCTCAGCCATGGTGTACATGGTCAACTCGGCCTTCTCGCCTTTAATCAGTTTGTCGATCAGGTCGACAGCCAGAGGACCAAGGTTGCGGATGTCCTTCAAAATCGAAACAGTTAGTTCGCCTTTGACAATGCTATTGCAGCCATCAGCGGTGGCATCCTGTCCAGAGATCGGGACTTTACCAGCCAGGCCCTGGGCCTTCATAGCCGTCAGAGCGCCGAGGGCGGTGCCGTCATTCGAAGCGACTACTGCATCGACATCATTGCCGGCGGCGGTCAGGATGTTTTCCATCAGTTTCAAAGCATTGGCAGCATCCCAGTTGTCAACCCACTGATCGGCGACAACTTCGATTTTGTCAGCGTACTTGGCCAAAATCTCGTCCTGGCCCTTGCGGAACAGGATAGCGTTGTTGTCGGTCGGGCTACCACCCAGCTTGACCAGGCGCAGTTTACCATTCGCAGCCACATCCCAATTTTCAATATTGACTGCCTTCATCACACCATCTGCCTGTCCATTACCAACGGCGATGTTGTTGAAGGAGAGGTAGGCCGCGATTTTCTCGGTCTTGATCAGGCGGTCGTAAGCCAGCACTTTCACGCCAGCCGCAGCAGCCTTGTCAACAGAAGTAACGATTGCATCGCCATCTTCTGCAACTACGATCAGGGCCTTGATACCCTGGCTGACCATATTGTCAATCTGGTCGTTCTGCAGCTTGACATCATGGTTGGCTTCCTGGCTGATAACTTCGTAGCCTTTTTCTTCTAGCAGCTTGCGCATTAGAACTTCTTCGTTCTTCCAGCGCTCGGTTGCGAAGTCAGAGAAAGAAAGACCGACTTTGGTTTTTCCGCCAGCCTTGCAGGCCGACAGGGTGGTGACCAGCATCACAATGATGATAATGGTCGAAATTACACGGAACAATTTACGAGACATCTTTTCCTCCAAAAAGTAAATAGTTGATAGGTAGGTTCGGATCGTAAGTGAGGTATCAAGTTATTTTTGGGCAGTTCCTCCTTCTTGCATTCGTTGTCCGATAGGCTTATTTTTATCTAAACCGGCAGGTACACGCTGCCCGTTTAAGATAACCACGATTATGAGATTGTCCTAATTTCCCGTCGAACATTTGCACATTATACTTGCAAAGGGTCATTTAGAACAGATTGGTAAACTGCGGCGATACCGCTGAACGCACAAGATTCGGTGCACGCTTTCGCCAGTTGAACGGCCTGGCGGTTCCATTGCAGCGCATGTCGATCTATCTCCTCTCGGATTGCGGGCAGCAAAAAATCGCTTGCCAGGCTCATTACGCCACCCAAGAGAACCAACTCTGGGTTGAGCGCATTGACGAGCGAGGCAATGCCAATTCCAAGATAACGACCGACTTTTTGTAATGCTTGCTTGGCTACCAGGTCATCCGCATAAGCGGCCTGCACAACTTTCTTGACGGTCAGGTTATCTAGCCAATTCTCTTGCGGATTCTGCAACGAACTTTGCTCTCCATTCGCGATGGCTTGTTGAATGTAGCGGAAGAGAGCTGTTTGGCTGACGAGGGTTTCCCAGCAGCCACGGTTGCCGCAGTTGCATATCTCGCCGTTGGGCTCGATGGTCATATGTCCGAATTCGGCCGCGGCGCCGTTCGCACCGCGATAGATCATGCCGTTATTGACGATACCGCCGCCCAATCCAACCCCTGCGCTGATGTAGAGCATCTCTTTATAACCGCGGCCGGCGCCAAAATAATGTTCCCCTAAGGCGGCCAGGTTGGCTTCGTTATCTACAAAAACAGGCTCCTGGAAACCCTCTTTCATGAGAATATCTAGCAGAGGCACGCCTTGCCATTTCAGGTTAGGCGCAAAGATCACCGATCCGCTGTTCATTTCTACTAATCCGGCCACGCCAATTGCCATTCCAAGGTAACGATTGGATACTGCCTGGCCTTTTTGAACGGCCTGCCCCAGCAGATCCACCACCCGCGCTACGATCTCTTCAGCACCCATTTCTGGCGTGATGCTTTCTTTGTTTTCCCAGATGGTGTTAAGTCCAAAATCAGCGCAGCTCGTTCCGATAAAATCGACGCCAATTTCGCAGCTGATCAGGTAGCCGGCGGACGGGTTCATCGTTAACATCGTTGCAGGCCGTCCGGCTCCGGAAGAGACGATCCCGACCTCGCGCACGAACTGGTGCTCGATCAGAGTATTAACCATGGCTGAGATAGTCGCCTTATTAAGCCCGGTAGTTTGCGACAAAGCAACCCGAGAGATGGGTGACTGCTCATGGATGATATGCATCACCAGTGAGATATTGATTTGCCGTACCAACGATTGGTCGCCGGTTCTTTGCCGATCTTGCGTGATCATCTACTTCGTTTCTAAGAGCGCAGTTTCGATGTTCGGATACGATCAGTTAGTTTGTTGTTAAAACTAACTAAATTATAGGGTTCCTCTGGGTTGCTGTCAAGTCCCAAAAAACGGTGATTCCGCAGTTACTTGGGCAAAGTCAATTCCCATGTCTTGAGATCGCCCAGCGGTAGACCTTTTTCAACCTCATCCTGGTATTTTTTGCTCAAGGCGGAGAAGACATTCTGCAGGCTGGTTGTCAGCCAGGGCATCGACGTAGTCGCTTTGGCCTTGCCTGTCAGGGTTATTTTCCTGACTTTTTTGGGCGCTTTAAAGATAATCCCAAATTGGGCAGTTTGCGTTTCTTTTAACTCGGGCTTTTCGATATTCCAGTAGCAAAAGGAATTGCCTTCCCCGGTGGCTTCTATCTCGGCGCGGCCCAGCTTATAGGTGAATTCTGGTATATCGATCACGGCCTTGTATTCATTCTTATTGTTGATCTGGCTGGAAAGCTCACCGGGCAGCTTGTCGATTGCCTGCTTGACTTCTGGGGGCAAATTGGCCATGTCGAGACCCAGGCTCCAGTCCAGGTTTGCATCCATACCCAACTTGAGACCCGCACCCCAATGGATCACATCCTTCCAGGCTCGATTGGGAAACAGGGTGTGCACCAGCGCCTCTTTCTCGCCTTTTGGTTCGAAGTCGAATTCTACCTTGAGTTGGCTAAACTGGACCCCGCTGCCCGGAACCATGGAAACGGAAATGGTCATGTAGTAGAAATTTCGGTCGCTCAACTGCTTCTTTTGCAATGGGTTGAGCTTTACGCCGACTGCTTCGAAAAGCGTAGGAGTTAGGCGGGTTAAGTTATCGCGCGGGCTGCCCAGGTCGATGCGAGTTTGATCCAGGCGCTTTAATGCCGCGGAAGCAGGTCCCGTATCTCGTTCGTCAGCAGTCGTTCGGATCTCCACGGCCTGGATAATCCCTTGCAGGGTTTGCTGTCCTGCAACCAGATCTTCATTTGTCAGTTGACTCATATTCGAAATCCTCCTTCAGCATCTAGTTAACAATGAGCGCCGGGTTATTTCTGAACAGGCGCTCGGATCATGAAATTGTCAATGAGCCACACTCCGTGATCGCCAGCCGCGGCCAGGCCCACCGCGATACCCGCCCGGCCTCCTTGCAAGGTCTCATCCTGAAAAGTTGTCTGTTTCTCGTGGTTGAGCAGAAGTGTGAATTCGTTTCCAATGGCAATGACTTCAAGCGTGTTGGCCTCGCCTGGCAGATAAGAAGCGCTGGGTGTGGCTTCGATGATCGTCTCCCAGTCGCTATCGCTCCTCCGGTATACGGCATAATCGCCATCGTTGTAGATGTCGAAAAGGTAGAACTGGTTATCTTCTTGCAGATGGAAGATCAACCCGCCATCCATCGTTTCCGGACCATCGTTAAATGCAATGCTAGCAGATAGGTAGAAGTTGGACAGGTCCGGCTCGCTGTTATCGGGCCACATCCACTGCGAAAAACCGCTGAGCGCATCAATATCTACTTGATACGCCCCGTCCTTTATTTCCCACACGCCGCTGGAAAACTCATCTTCGCTTTCACCGGTGTACCACGAATCGGTATCCGCATCGAAGGAGTCGGCGATGACGATCTCCCATTGGCTGGCCCGGTTATACAGATCGTTCAGGGCTTGCGCTTCCTGTGTGGCGCTGGCCGCAAGAGTGGCCTGGGCCTGGGTAGCCAGTACCTGGCCGGTAGCCGTGCGGGCGACTTCGATTGCTGTGCGAGTGGCGCTTTCGGCTTCCTGGCGCTTGTTTTGCTGGTTGATCAACCAATAACCGATCACCAGCATAGCGCACAGCAGGATCACGATAACGCCGCCGATCGCCATCAGGGCCGTCAGGGTTTGGCGATTATGTTTGGACGTATCGGCATTTGCGGCCTGGGGTGAGTCGAGCCAACGCCCGCAAGATGAGCAAACGGTTTGTCCGGCGCTGATCGGTTCCGAGCAGTAGGGGCAGGTGTTCTTTGTAGTGGGTTCGGGAGTGGGTGGGGGAGTGTCCATGTGTATTCACCTCTTCAATAAGTCTATCATCGTCTGCAAAGAAGCGCAAATTATTTGAGATTGTGTCATAATTGGATTATGAGTATTACTTCTTACGACCTGGTAGTGGTAGGCGGCGGTCCGGCAGGCTTTTTTGCTGCCATTGCCTGCGCCGAGCGTGTGCAAGAAGCCAACCCGGCTCAACCCGCCCACATCTGTATCCTCGAAAAGGCGATACGGCCCTTGGGGAAGGTGTTGGTTTCGGGCGGCGGGCGCTGTAACCTTACCCATGCCTGTTACGAACCGGCGCGCTTGGTGCAGTTCTACCCGCGTGGCTCGGCCGCCCTGCGCGGTGCCTTCACCCGCTTTCAGCCTGCGGATACGATGGCATGGTTTGAGAAATGCGGTGTAACTCTCAAGACCGAAACGGATGGGCGTGTTTTCCCGGCCAGTGATTCATCTCAAACGATCGTGAACTGCCTGCTGCAAGCGGCGCAGCAGGCCGGTGTTGAGTGGAAAACAGGGGTCGGTGTTTGCACGACCGAGCATCTGGTTATGGACGGCGAACAAGCAGTTGCCGTACAGGCGAGCGACCGCTTTCGGGTCGAGACGGATGGCGGCGAGACAGTTTTCCTAACCCGCAGCCTGCTCCTGGCAACCGGCGGTGACCCGGCGGGTATGCGACTGGCCGAGTCGTTAGGCCACACGATCGAATCCCCTGTGCCTTCTTTGTTCACTTTTCAAATTACCGATCCGCGGCTGGAAGGTTTGGCCGGCGTTTCAGCAGCGGAGGTGTCTTTAAGCCTGGCCGACCAGCATGGCGCAGCCTTGCGCCTGCCCGGTGGCAAGATCGGTGGTGCGTTGTTGGTGACGCATTGGGGGCTAAGCGGGCCGGCGGTCTTGCGCACCTCGGCCTGGGCGGCACGCTGGCTGAGCGAGCGCAATTACCAGGCTGTGCTGCACGTTCATTGGCTGCCGCCCTTGGAACGGAGAGAGGTTGTTGCCCGGCTGCGTTCCTGGCGGGATGACAGCCGGCACACCCGTCAGAAGGCTGCTCTTCAAGATATGCCTTTTGAGCGCCTGCCGCAGCGTTTGTGGCAGCGCCTGGCGCAGGCTGCTGGAGTTAACGAGAACCAGCACTGGAGTGAGCTGTCAAACGCCATCCTGGATCGTTGGGCCGGCGAACTGGTCGATGGACAGTTTAATATCCAGGGCAAGGGCGCCTTCAAAGATGAATTTGTCGCTTGCGGCGGGGTGCGCCTGGATGAGGTCGATTTTCGTACCCTGCAAAGCAAGCGCTTCCCAGGATTGTTCTTCGCCGGTGAGATCCTGGATATCGATGGCCTCACGGGTGGCTTCAACTTCCAGAGCGCCTGGACTACCGGATGGCTGGCAGGGCAGGCGTTGGCGCAGGAAATATTGAACCGCCGCAGCGGAGGCGATTGCTAAAGCACCGCGTCCGGCTGCCAGGGAGCGAATTCGTTTTCAGACAGGCCGTGTCTTTCGCTGCACGTGCGTTGGCCGGAAGCCGCCTGGATCGACAGGTCTAGCAGCGCCTGGCCGGTGTCTTCCCAGGTGTTCCCTTCCAGTATCTGCCCGGCATTAAAATCCATATCATTGCTCAGTCGGGCGTACATGGTGCTGTTGCTGGCAATCTTGATACACGGCGCAAGATTTGAGCCGTACACGGTGCCGCGTCCGGTGGTGAACAGGATCAGGTTGCAGCCGCCGGCCAATTGGCCGGTAACCGAGATCGGATCGTTGCCGGGCGTATCCATGAACACCAGCCCCGCCCGATCGACCATCTCTGCGTATTCATACACTCCGTTCAGGGGGCTGCTGCCGGCTTTCGCCACTGCTCCCAATGATTTTTCGTAAATCGTCGTCAGTCCGCCCTTTTTGTTGCCAGGTGTGGGGTTATTGTCGATGCTGAAACCACGCCGGCGGGCCTGGTTTGCCCACCATTGGAAGCGCTCGATCAACTTTCTGGCCGTTTCTGCTGATGCGACGCGCTGCAGCAGTATGTGTTCGGCGCCAAAGATCTCAGGTGTCTCGGCCAATACGGCGCTCGCTCCTTCTCTCACCAGGGCATCTACTACTTTTCCCACCAGTGGATTGGCAGTGATGCCAGACCAACTGTCGCTGCCACCGCACTGCAAAGCCACGCTCAACCTGGCGAGCGGCTGTGGCGTGCGCTTCAGTGCATTGACCTGAGGCAGCAGCGATTTGAGGGCCTCGATCCCGGCCGCGACCGTTTTGACGAACCCGCCTTGTTCCTGGATGACCAGTCCAAGCGGCGATAGCGCACTGCTTTCCGCCTGGGAGAACAAGGGCTGGCAGTCTTGCCACTGCATCACCTCGCAGCCTAGGCCCACGTAGATTGCCGCAGCGATGTTGGGGTTGGCGGCAACGTTCGCCAGGGCGCGTTTTAGGTATATGTGGGAAAGGCCTGCGGGCGGCAAAGAACAGCCGGAAGCGTGCAAGATGGGGATGACGCCGTCTACATTGGGATAATCTACCAACTCGTCGATGGGAAAGGCTCTGGCGATCTGGGCGGCAACGTGTGCGGAACAGTTCACCGTGGAGATCACAGCGATGTAGTTACGCGTACCAACCTTGCCGTTTGCTCGTTGGTACCCCAAAAAAGTTCGTGGGGAGGGCCTTATTGGCCAGGGTTCGGCCTCGTTATGCGTGTAGTCACTAGAATCTTCGAGCACCACCAGGTTATGACTGTGCAGCCAGCCTCCCGGATCAACTGCTGCGGTTGTTTTCCCAATCGGGCAGCCATAGCGCAGCACGCTTTGCCCGGCCTGCAGTGCGACCAGCGCCGCTTTATGTCCGGCGGGGATATCCTCTTGGATCGTCAGGCTTTGCCCGGGAGATAGGCAGATGCGCTCGCCGGCGCTCAAGTCTCTTTTGGCAATCGCAATGGGATCATCCGGGTGCAATTGGATCAGCCCGTCTTCGAATTGTGTTTCGGTTGTGTTCATAGTCGGATCGATCTCAGACGATGGCGACTGGGTTGCTCAGTTCACCGATCTCATCGATGGCGATGCTCACCTCGTCGCCGGCTTGCAAGGTAAAATCTGCCGGCGGCACAACGCCGGTACCGGTCATCAGAAAAACGCCCGCCGGGTAAGTATTACTGCGCCCCAGGTAATGCACCAATTCGGCCAACGAGCGATGCAGGCAGGAGGTATGTGTTTCGCCGGAGAAGACCGGCGCATTGTTCCGCCGGATCTCGATTTTGATAGCCTGCACCTGCCATTCGGAAAACGGCAGCAGCGTGATCGCCGGACCTAACGCGCAGGAGGCAGTGTAGATTTTCGCCTGCGGCAGGTAAAGGGGATTGGCGCCTTCCAGGTCGCGGCTGCTCATATCGTTGCCGATGGTCATGCCTACCACTTCGAGGGCTGGGTTCAGCAATATTGTCAACTCTGGTTCGGGAACCGACCAGGCAGCATCTGCGCGAATGCCCACCGGATGGCGGTGACCGATAACATTCCGAGCGTTTCCTTTATAGAATAACTCGGGCCGCTCGGCCGTGTATACGCGGGCATACACGTCTCCTCCGTCGCTGGCCTCTTCCTGGCGCGCCTGCTGGCTGCGTTGGTAAGTTACCCCGGCGGCCCAAACTTCCTGCTGGTCGAGCGGAGCGAGAATATGCGCCTGATTTGGCGCCGGTTCCTGCTTCAATTCCACTAAAGTATAAGCGGGCCGCTTGCCGGATGTTCGTTCTTCCAATTCCTGAATAGCCTGGGCCACGTGTCCGCAGCTTTTCTGCAGCCAGCTTGCCAGCGAGCTGATTTCTGCGGTCAGATCGTAGACATTTTCCTGCTGCAAGCCGCCCCAGCGAGCGCCGACTTGCGGGTCATAATAACGAACCAGTTTGATGCTCATATACGCCTCCGCACGGTGAGATGATCTAAAGTGTATCACATATAGCTGGTTTATCTTCTCTTGCTCGAACGAAAGCCGCTATAATTATGGCAGCTTTTATTTGTCGGGTAGTCTGATTCATTATTATGGAGGCGATCATGCAGGAATCAACCAATTGTTCTGGGTTAGAAGCAACCATCTTTGGAAGTTCCAGCGCCGTATCCGGCACGCGTGCTTTTGGGGAAGCTCCCGGCGGGCGGCTGCCATTGGATGATGATACGCTGCGATATGCCCCCAGCGGCGACCTGTTTGGCCTGGCCCAGAACGTGGCCATGGGATGTAAGGCGCAGGAAGCCAACCGTCCCGCCTTCCTGATTCTCAGCACGCTGGGCGGCTTGCGCTCCGATGACGGCACGCCGCTGGCGCTGGGTTACCATACCGGGCATTGGGAATTGGCGCTGCTGGTGCGGCAGGCCGCACAGACGCTGCGAGAGCAGGGCGTGCTGCCTTTTGCCGGTTATTGCAGCGATCCTTGTGATGGGCGCACGATGGGCACGCCAGGTATCCTGGACAGCCTGGCTTACCGTAATGACGCTGCAATCCTGCTGCGGCGCCTGGTCCGCTCGCTTCCCAGGCGGCTGGGCGTGTTGGGGATCGCGAGCTGCGATAAGGGATTGCCCGCGATGATGATGGCGCTGGCCGGCTGCGGTCAATTGCCCGGTGTGATCGTCCCGGGTGGTGTAACGCTGCCCGTTAGGGGCGCCGAAGACACCGGCATGATCCAATCGATCGGCTCGCGCTTCGCCCATGGTCTGGTCGACCTGGAATATGCCGCCACAATGAGCTGCCAGGTCTTTGGCTCAGGCGGCGGAGGTTGCCAATTTCTGGGCACCGCGGCTACATCTCAGGTTATCGCCGAAGCCCTGGGGATGGCCCTGCCGCATTCCGCCTTATCGCCGTCCGGCGAGCCGGTCTGGTACGAGCTGGCCGAGCGCTCTGCCCTGGCGCTGCTGCGTTTGCAAGAACGCAGCCTGCCCTTGTCGAAGATCCTGGCGCCGGCCTCGGTCGAGAACGCCATGCTGGTGCATGCGGCCTGCGGCGGCTCCACCAACCTGTTGATGCACCTGCCGGCCATCGCTCATGCCGCCGGATTGCCCCGCCCAACGGTGCAGGATTGGGTGCGCGTCAATCGCAGCACGCCGCGCCTGGTGGATGTGCTGCCCAACGGACCGCAGGGGTTTGCGACCACCCATGTCTTCCTGGCCGGCGGCGTGCCGGAGGTGATGCTGCATTTGCGTGGGCTGGGGGTATTGGATTTGGATGTACTGACCGTTTCTGGAGAGAAATTGAGCGCAGTGCTGGACGGCTGGCAAGAGAGCGAACGGCGCTTCAACGCTCGTCGTGTATTGGCCGCCGGCGGTATTGACCCTGACCAGGTGATCTTCAGCCCAGATGTAGCCCGGCGCGCCGGTTTAACCTCCACCCTGGTGTTCCCGGTCGGCAACCTGGCGCCGCAGGGCTCGGTCGTCAAAGCCACCTCCATCGACCCCAGCGTGTTGGGTAATGACGGCGTCTATCGCCTGCGCGGGCGGGCGAGGGTTTTCACGCGCGAGCGAGATGCCATCAAGGCCATCAAAGGGCAGCATGAAAATGCCGTGCAGCCTGGCGATGTACTGGTATATATCGGCGGCGGCCCCATGGGAACCGGAATGGAAGAAACTTACCAGCTCACCGCAGCACTAAAGTACCTGCCATGGGGCAAACATGTTCCCTTGCTGACCGATGCGCGTTTTTCGGGTGTCTCGACCGGGGCTTGCATTGGCCATATCGGGCCAGAAGCGCTGGCTGGTGGGCCGCTGGGTAAGCT
>CAZVRZ010000036.1:0-12703 GCA_964629965.1 uncultured Anaerolineaceae bacterium | reverse complement strand
GCGCGACGGCGACTGGATTGAGATCGTGATCGACCGTAATCAATTAACTGGGGGCGTGAACCTTGTGGGGGTGGATGAGAGGTGGCTGACCCCCCAAGAAGCGGAAGAACTGCTGGCGCAGCGTGAGGCGCACCCGAACCTGGCGGCGCGCCCCGACCTGCCGGACGACACGCGCTTGTGGGCGGCCTTGCAGGAAGCCAGCGGTGGAACCTGGGCGGGCGCGGTCTACGATGTCGATCGGATCATCGCGGTGCTGGAGGCTGGAAAGAAGGCGCTGGATGGGGAAGAATAAATGGATGTCGGTTATGGGATCATGAACATCTGATCGCCGCACCGGGCTCTTACTTTTCCTTGCTACTCTGCACGAGCAGGACGATCACCAGGATCACGCCTACCAGGGTAACGATCACTGCCTGGATGAGCAAGGGTTTGAAGGCGGCCGCGGCTAGTTTTAAGATGACGCGGATGGCTTCGGCTCGGACCAATTCGGGCGTTTCGCTGAGCGGCCCGGAGGCCAGCAGCCAAGTGATCAAGGGACGGTAGACCAGGGCGGGCAGCAGCGTCAGGAAGCCGCCCACGGTCAGCGGCAGGCCCCACCAGCGCCCAAGCGTTCCCACCGAGCGGATGGCGAGCAGCAGGATCAGTAACAATAGAATAACCGGTATTAGCCAGGCCCAGTTCATCAAAAAACGCAGCAGCCGCAGTTGGCCTTTGAGCACTGCTGCACCGACCCCGGCGGTATCTTCCACCTGGGCCAGCTCATTGGTCAGGGCGAACTGAGACGGAACGTTTTCGACTACATCGTGGAGCGCGCTCACATAATCGTTGAATTGATCCTCGTGCCATGGTTCGGGAAATGCACACAGGTTATACAATACTTCTGTACCCTCCGGCACGGCAGCCAGGCGGGCCAGGAAATTATCAATCTGCTCCTGGGTGCAGGGCGCCAGGTTGCTGTAGGCGATCACGATACAATTGGCGCCATGTTCGGTATTGACCCGGTCTTTGAAAGGCTGCATGCTCCAGGTGATCTGCGGTACGCGGTCGGTAGAATCGATCCAGGCGTAGGTGCCATCCACGCTCACTGAGACCCAGTCGGTCAGGATTGGGTCCGTCAGCACTTCCTGCTTGATCTTACGCCAGTCTTCGCGATCCAGGTATGACATCAACAGGACGATGTCCGGCTCGGTGATGCCGGTCAGGGCTTCGCCAGTCTCGACGCGCTCCTGCGCCCGGCGATCGGAGAACCATTCTAGGGCGATGGGCAGCAGGTCAGAGTTGACCACTTCTTCGGTGAGCATGCTTTTCACCAGGGGCGGGTTGAAAACCACACGCCCGAAATCGAAGGCCAGCAGCGTCAAGGGAATCGTGATGATGACCACGAGAACGCACAGGGATGCCAGGATTTTCGCCAGGGTTTTCATCGTTCACCTCCTCAGATGGTTAGATCGTTTGTGTTGCCGGGTCGAGCGGCAGTTGGACCGGCTGCCCGCCCATTTGGGCTGACATGCGCAGCGCTAAGATGATCTCTTGATCCAGGCGGGCCTGGTGAGGGCCATAGGTCGGTTCGGTATCTTTGCGAACGGCGTTCACCAGGCTTAGCAGGCAACCGGCCACGCCGATCTCATCGTCATGCCATTGGGCGCCGTGCCCCTGGATGGCCGGCCGGAAGGAATTATCCCATGCGATCACCGGTTGGGCGGCATTCCCGGTGTGGGCATATATGCCCACCAGCGCGCCGCCATCGACGCGCTCCCAACGCCGCTCCAGCGTGATGAACTGCGGCGCTTCGCCGCTCGGCGCCAGCAGTGTCAGCCATTCTTGCACGTTCAAGCCAACGCCGACCGTGATGCCCATGCCTTTTTCTGCCAGGAAACGGCTGGATCGCCACCAGCGCAGGGCTGAGTCGTAGCTAACATCGCTCCAGTGAAAGACGCCAGTCTGCCCGCCGTCGAATTCGATAATGCCGTGCTCCTGTGTCTCATTCCTTTCGCCGGAGGTGCCCCCCAGGCGGGACCAGTGCGCAGCCAGCGGGTATTGGTGGACGGCGCCGGTCACCTGCCTGGGCACGGCCTCGAAGCCCAGGTAGCTGCGCATCACGCTGACCCCATGATAGCCATGCCCGGCGAAATCGTTGAAGGAGCTGTGCACCTTGCCAAAAAGCCCCGAGCTGATCAGGGCCAGCTTGATCTGTTCCAGCGGGCGGCGATGGAATTGTTCGGCCACTTCGATTTTGAGACCGCGCGCTCGGGCGGCCTGGATGATGGCATCGGCTTCTGCCAGCTTGTGAGCGATGGGTGTTTCCAGCAGTACGTGCAGCCCGCTCTCGACTGCCATCAGGCCGGCCTGCCCGTTGGCCGCATAGCCCACGCTGACTATGCCGATCTGCGGCTGGGTATCTGCCACCAGGCGCTGGAGGTCTGTATACCAGGGCGCTCCGAGCTGCTCGCCCAGCCGGCGGGCGGAGTCGCTCGAGCGGCTCCACACGGATACCAGCTTCACCTGGTCGCTCATAGCCTGCACCAGAGGCCCGTACAGGTAGCTGGAACGTTTAGCGCCGCCGATGATGGCCAGGCGCAGGGGAGTATCTGCCGAGTTGGGCATAGCACATTCCTTTCTGTTTGCATTTATTGTATACCCGATTTTTCGAATCGCACCAATAATTTACGGTAAGGTAGTGATCGGGCGGCATTGCAGCAGGAACAGTTTTTGGTCTTTGAAAGCGCATTCCAGATCCACCGGCCAACCTTGCTGTTCTTCGAGCGAGATGGCCAGGCGCGCCAGGGCAATGATTTGTTCTGGAGACAGGGCCGGCTCCTGGCGTAAGCTGCGAGGCACCGGCGCTTCCCGGACGCATCCCGGGTAGGCAACCGTCATACAGGTTTTATCTGCTACCTGGCTGGTGAGGATTGCCAGGTCAGCTTTATGGATCAGGTAGAGATCGGGGGTGACCGTGCCGCTCACCAGGCTTTCGCCGATGCCCCAGGCAGCATTGATCGCCACCCGGTCGCACTCGCCTGTGCGCGGGTCTGCGCTGAAGACGATGGCTGAAGCATCGGCCTGGATGAATTGCTGAACCAGCACGGCGATGCGCACATCCTGCTCCGCCAATCCTTTGAAGCGGCGATAAGCCCGGGAGCGCTTGTTATCGACGGAGGCTATGCAGCGCTGTACGGCCTCGATCACGGGCTGCGGACTGCTGATGTTGAGGAATGTTTCGTGTTGCCCGGCAAAGGAGGTGGCCTGCCCATCTTCGCCGACTGCTGAGGAGCGCACTGCCACGGAAGGCTGCTGCTGCCCGCACCGTTCGCCCAGCCGTTCGTAGGCTTGGATAAGGTGCACCTGCCAAGATTTAGTGGGCGGTACGGACCGGGGTGATGAGGCTGCCAGGCAGAAACCAGGCGGCACCGGGTAGCGGGCAGCCAGGCGGCTGAGTTGAGCGGCTTTGCCGCCCACATGGCGGGGATCCTGGCAGGTGGCCTGGTCTAGCCAATAAAATTTCATCGAAACCTCCTTGGATTAATGGATCAATAGAATGCTTCAAACCATTCGAACCATACCAAGATCACCATCGACTTCGATCCACTGTCCGTCCTGGATGCTGGTGGTGGCGCGGCGTGTGCCAACCACGGCCGGGATGCGGAATTCCCGCGAGACTACGGCTCCATGCGAGAGCAGGCCCCCTGCATCGGTAACTAGCCCGGCCGCGGTCAGGAATAACGGCGTCCAGAGCGGCGCGGTGGTGGTGGTCACCAGGATGTCGCCCGGCTGGAGCCGCCCGGCATCGGCCAGGGACAGGATCACGCGCGCCGGGCCGCACACCTTGCCGGCTGAGCCGGCTTGCCCGCTCAGCACACCCGGCTCAGGCTCGCTTGCTGGCAGCTCGGCGACAAAGCCGCCAATGTACTGCAGCATGCGGCGGGCGTCCGGCGAGTATAGCTGGATGGGCCTGTACGGGCGGAGACCCAATTCGGCAGGCTCGTTGTAGCTCGACCAGTGCTCGATTTCGGCGCGGCGCTGCCGGGCCGTCTCCCGGAACGAACGAGCCGGATTGGCGATCATTTTCCGGAGCTCATCGATCTTCAGGCAAAATACATCATCTGCTTGATCCAGCCGTTCTTCCCGGGCAAAACGCCGGCCGAATTCGTGGATTGCCCGCCGCACCCAGCCGAAGCCGTTGAAATCCATATAGTAGGTGTGATTCTCGGTCAAGACCAGGGCGACCTGGGCATTCTTCAACAGTTTCTCGAACCGCTCCCGTACCGGGCCGGGGTAGCCGAGAATGGCCTGCCGCGTTTGGGCGATTGCGGCTTCTCTTTCTTCTGCCGCCAAAGCCAGTTCGGCCGGCAGGTCGCGCTCTGGCTGAGCCAGGTAGCTGCGGATGTTCATCAGTACCGGGCTGGGATCATCTTGCCAGCTCGGATAACCCCAATCCCACAGGTCGCTGCGGCGCCCATAGCTTGCCAGGAAATGGTTGAGCGATTCCAGGAATGCCTGGGCTGCTTCCATTCTGCTCAGGATAGCCAGGCTTTCATGGGGTGTGTGCGTGGTGATGGCCTGCCGGACGATTTCGTACTTTCTGGCCAGCGTGCTGAGCTGGTAAAGATGTTGGTTGATCTCGATGGTTTTATTGTGAAAGCCTTGTAACAGCCGGTGAGCGTCCAGCGGCTGGGCGCCTGGGATCAGGTCGCAATAATACTTTTCGAATTCGTCGATAGCAAACCACATGGGCGGTCCCATGAGGTAGTGGATTTCTTGCAGCCGAGTGGCTCGCATGATCGTCTCTTCCAGGTGGGCGGCCAGGCCTGGCAGGTCTGCCTGGGATAGGTTGAACCTGGCCCAAAAATCCCAATGGGCTTCTATTTCGGGTTTCCATTCGTTTTCCCATAACTCTTGCAGGTGGTCGGCAGTGCGAGTGGTTTTTAGTTTGTAGCTGTGCACGCGTTGGTCGATGTCCAGCGACGATCCGGTGAAAGGAACTAGCCGGGTGTAACCATAGGTGTTGAACGTCAGGTCTCGGCGTTCCAGGATGGCTTCGTCGTAAACGGGCACTGTCCGCCGGCGGCCTTCTGAAGCGGTCAGGGCTGAAAAACTGGAAAACATGGGAGTGATTGGGTGGGGCATGTGCTCGCGATCACGAGTCCAATGATAGTTTTCGTCTTCGCTGTTTTCCCATTGAACGGGGAAGTCTGGTGGTGGGATAATGCGGGTGATGGTTGGGGCGTCCATGTTGCTCTCCTTGTTTGTGTGGGGATGAATTTCTCTACCATGATCGTACAAGAAAGCATTCTTGAGCGCTAGGAAGGATTTCTCAATGCGATAGAGAAACTGGTTACAGATAGGTTCGGGTATAATAGACGATGCGGAGGGCTTCGGTGAAACCATTTTTTGTGGAAGGATTATTCATACCTTTGAAAGCGGTGCGCAAGGCTGGCAAGACCGGGAAGGTTAATCCTGCCGATGTACAGCCGTTTGCGCGCACCTTGTGGGCCAATTCACTCGAGGAAGCTTTGAACCTGGCAACGGATGCGCTGGATGGCGGCCAATGGGTGGAGGGGCCGCGTTTGGGCGGGCCGTCTGAGGAAGAGCGCATGCGCTCAATGGGCGCACCTCAGTTCCCTGGATTTTCAATACCTGATAAAAAGACTAAGGCGAGTTGCAAGAAGTGACTGGACAAAGTTTTCCCGATCTTGGATCGGGTGATCGCCGTTAATGGCATAAGATTTTCTCTGGAGGTATCCGCATGAAAACTGTTCTTCGCAGTAACAAGAAAACCGTCACAATTAGTTCGGAGGGTACTTTTGTCATTATTGGCGAGAAGCTTAATCCTACCGGGCGCAAGAAAATGGCCGAGGCGCTTCAATCTGGGGACTATGAATATGTGCACAACCTGGCTATGACTCAGGTAGATGCCGGCGCAGATATGCTGGATGTGAACGTGGGGGTTCCAGGATTGGACGATGTGGTTTTGATGAAGCAGGTGATCGAGATGGTCGCTGGTTGGGTAGATGTGCCTCTCTGCATCGATTCGCCAAACCCTGCCGCGCTGCGCGCTGGTCTCGAGGCTGCCCCGGGCAAGCCGCTGGTCAATTCGGTCAGCGGAGAAGCGGAGCGCCTGCAGAGTGTTTTGCCGCTGGTGAAAGATCGCGGCGCGGCGGTGATCGGGTTGATCCTGGATGACACCGGTATTCCGGGCACACCGGAAGCTAGGCTGGCGGTGGCCGAAAAGATCCTTGAGCGCGCCGTTCAGATCGGCATTCCTCAAGAAGACGTGATCATCGACCCATTGGTGATGGCGGTGGGCTCGGACAGCCAGGCTGGGTTGGTCACGTTGAAAACGATTGAATTGATCCACGAAAAGCTGGGCGCAAATATCAACCTTGGCGCCAGTAACGTGTCTTTTGGCCTGCCGGACCGGATGTTGGTCAATCAGGCATTCCTGGCGCTGGCCATGGGCGCCGGCGCTACTTGTGCCATCACGGACCCTATAAAAATAACCGAACTGGTACGCGCAGCTGATCTTGTGCTGGGAAAAGACGATTATGGGATGCGCTACATCCGTTATTACAAAAAGCTGCAAGCGAGCCTGGCGGCTAAAGAAGCGGCCTAGAGCCTGTCAACAAATGCGCGGCAGCAGTTCGCCAGCCAGCATATCTACAATCCGGTTGGCTCCGATCTCTGTTTGCAATAATACCCGGCCTGGCGGTTCTGCAATGACCTCGCCAATGATCGCAGCATCTATGCCGTACTTGTTGTGCTGCATGGCTGCTAGTATTTTTTCGGCGGCATCTGGGGCGGCGCAGGCGATCAGTTTTCCTTCGTTGGCAATGTAGAGTGGATCGAAGCCGAGCATCTCGCAGGCTGCCTGCACCGGGGGCCTGACCTTGATCCTATCTTCGTAGATGCGCATGCCAACTTTGGACTGCTGAGCAATCTCGTTCAGCGTGGTAGCCAAACCGCCGCGGGTGGGATCGCGCAGCACATGGATCTTTGGGCTGGCTTGAAGCATATCGGCCACCAAATGATTGAGGGGTGCGACATCGCTGGCAACATCGACTGTCAAGCCCAGTTCGCCGCGGGCCGCCAATACGGCGATGCCATGGTCGCCGATGGGACCGGATAGGATGATCTGATCGCCTGCTTGCGCGGCCGATCCGCTGATCTCGATGCTTGCATCTATCACACCGATCCCGCTGGTGCTGATGTATAAGCCATCGGCCTTGCCTTTTTGCACTACCTTGGTATCCCCAGCAACCACCTGGATGCCTGCCTCTTGGGCCGCAGCTTTCATCGAGCACACCACGCGCTCCAGGATGGCGATGTCTAGCCCCTCTTCTAGGATGAAGCTGGCAGTCAGGTAAAGCGGCCTGGCGCCCATCATGGCGATATCATTTACCGTGCCGCAGATTGCCAGCCGGCCAATATCGCCGCCGCGAAAGAAGAGAGGCGATACCACGTGTGCGTCGGTGCTGATCGCCATGCGCTGCGAGGGCTGGTTGGGAAGGGTTATTACGCCGGCATCGTCTGCTGCTGCCAGGATTGGGTTATCCAGGAATGGCCGGAAGATTTTTTGGATCAGCTCGTGTGACATGCGCCCGCCGCTGCCGTGACCGAGCACGATCTTGTCGGAGTGGGGCAGCGGAACGAGGCAGACGGCTCCTTGGATCGAGATTGTGTCATCCATGATCTATTTGGGGAGTTTGCCGATCAACCCCCAGATCCAACGGTGTATCGTGTGGGGAAAGGCGGGCTTGTCAAACATCAAGACACATTCGCCGTGGATCAAGTTGACCTGTTTTTCCTGGCAATATTGGATGGCTGCGGCAGACTCTGCGCCTTGCTGCATCCAGATATTTTTAATGCCCAGGTCAATGGCCTCTTTGACAATGCCTTCGGTTTTATCAGGAGACACCACGATCACCACGCCTCCCACTTTGACGGGCAGGGCGCTCAGGGATGGATAGCAGGTATCTCCCTGGATTTGTTCTGCGTTGGCGTTGATAGGATATACCTTATGGCCGTTTTTCTTGAGCGTTTGGTAGATGGCGTTGCCAAACTTGGTCGAATTGCGAGAAACGCCAACCACGGCCAGGCTTTCCTGGGAAATGAATTGATCGACAGACGATTTTGTTGCCATTTATTAATCTCCTGAAGTGAACGAATCATTGCCGGTAGCGATAGTATGCTGCACAGGCGCCTTCCGATGACACCATTGTAGCACCAAGCGGGTGTTCCGGGATACACTCTTTCCCAAAAGCCGGGCAATCTGGAGGCTTGCGGAGACCCTGCAAGATCTGCCCGGAGATGCACAGGAGCGATTCCTGAGATTTAATGCTGCCGATGTCGAAACGCGCCTCGGCATCGAACTCAGCATATTCCGACCGGATCTTCCAGCCGCTGAGAGGGATCAGGCCGATGCCGCGCCAATTGCGATCGCATTCCATGAAGGTTTTTTGGATCACTTCTTGGGCGGCCTGGTTGCCCTGGTAGCTGACAACCCGCGGGTATGCGTTTTCGACTTCTGCTGCACCGGCTTCCAACTGGCGAATGGTCATGAGCAGCCCGTTCAAAAGGTCTACCGGTTCAAAACCGGTGACAACGATTGGGACACGATATGCCTGGGCGATCGATGGATATTCCCAGAAGCCCATCACAGCGCAAACATGCCCGGCAGCCAGGAAAGCCTGTACGCGGTTGCCCGGCGAGTTCAAGATCGAACGCATGGCTGGTGGCACCCGCACGTGCGATGCTAAGACGCTGTAGTTTTTCAAACCTTTGGCCTGCGCTTGAAGGATGCTCATGGCATTGGCCGGTGCGGTGGTTTCGAATCCGATGGCAAAGAATACTACCTGCTTATCAGGATTTTCCTGCGCTATTTGTACTGCATCGAGCGGCGAATAAACTACCCGCACGTCCCCACCGTTTGCCCGGATATTGAACAGGTCTTGCGATGTACCGGGTACGCGCAGCATGTCGCCATACGAGGTGAAGATCACGCCTGGCATCTGGGCAATGGCCAGCGCTTTGTCGATCAGTTCAAGAGATGTGACACACACCGGGCAGCCGGGTCCGTGCACCAACTCAAGCGCTTCGGGTAATAGTTGGTCCAGCCCGTGACGGACAATGGCGTGGGTCTGCCCGCCGCATATTTCCATCACCACCCAGGGGCGGCTGATGGTGCGCTTGATTTCCCTGGCGAGACCTTTGACCAGGTTGGGATTGCGATATTCACGAACGTGTTTCATCGACTCATAGCTCTAAGTTGTTGCGGAGATCGGGGATATCTTGGATCAACGCCAGGGTTTCGAGCGCTTCCTTTTCATTGATGATGTTCAAGGCAAAGCCTACGTGAATGGTGGTGTATTGTCCCACCTCGGCTTGCGGTACATATGCCAGGCAGGCTTCACGCGTGGCGCCGCCAAAGTCGATCGTTCCCATTTTTAAGCCGTCTTTTTCGAAGATGGCAATGATTTTTCCGGGCACTGCTAAGCACATGATCTTTCTCCTGAGCGCTATTGATCTTGGTGGTGAGCGATGACGGCTTGCCCCAAGGAAATGCCGCCATCATTCGTTGGAACCCGGCTGTGTGTCCATACCTGAAAACCTTGCTTGGTGAGCATTTGGTAGGAGCGTTTCAGCAGTAACATATTTTGCCAGACGCCGCCGCTCAAAACAACCTGCTGGATGCCGGTTTCCTGGCGCAGCGACTTTGCATGATAACATACAATCCTAGCCACGGTGTTATGAAAACGAGCGGATAGAATGCTCACCGGCGTGTGCTGCTGCACATCCTCGGCAACCGACTGGATGAGCGAGACGACCGGCATGGCGGCTGCCTGTCCATCCTGCGGGAATGAGTATTCACTTTTCTCGTCTGGTGCCGCCGCCGCTTCCAATTCGATGGCAGCTTGCGCCTCGTAGCTGACCGTTTGCCTCACGCCCGCCAGAGCCGCCACGGCATCGAAAAGGCGTCCCGCGCTGGAAGTAAAAGGCGTGTTGATCTGGTGCTCGAGCTGCGCCCGCAGCAGCGTTCTCTCTTCCGCACATAACGCCCGGCAGCAGGCAAACTCCTCTTCCCAGGGTACGCCTGCTTTCCAGAGGTAGGCCAGGGCGATGCGAGCTGGTTTGCGGGTGGCGGCGTCTCCGCCGGGCAAGGGCATGTATTCCAGGTGACGGGCGCGTTGGTACCCCCGCATGGTAGCTATGAGAATTTCGCCTCCCCAGATGCAGCTATCGTCTCCATAACCGGTGCCGTCCAATGCAATACCGATCACTGCCTGGCCAGCAGGCAGCTTGTTTTCAGCCATGCAGGCAGCGATGTGCGCATGGTGGTGTTGGATGCCGATCGCCTTCAGGTTCTCTCGCTCCGCCCGTTCGAGAATGTAACGTGTTGAGAGATAGTCTGGGTGCAGATCGTGCGCCAGGATCGCCGGCTGCACATGGAATAATTTCTCGAAATGGGCAATGCCCATCTCGAATGCCTGCAGTGTTTCGTAGTTTTGCAAATCGCCGATGTGGTGGCTGAGAAAAGCATACCGCCCTTGCGCCAGGCAAAATGTATTTTTAAGTTCACCCCCGCCTGCCAATATGGATTGGCTATCCCAGGGCAAACCGACAGGGTAGGGTGCATATCCTCGCGATCGCCGGAGCGAGTACAAGTTCCTGGGCTTTTCTTCCTTATTCTGTTGGATCGTCAAGACCCGTACAACCGAGTCGTCGCAGCGGATGTGGATTGGGCGGTTGTGCATCAAGAAGAAATCAGCCAGTTTTGCTAATCTTTCCTGTGCTTCACTGTTTTCGGTAGCGATCGGTTCTTCGGCCCAGTTCCCGCTGGTCATGACCAGTGCCTGGACAGGTCGTTCGTCCGCCGCAAATCCGACTTCGCTGGCAATCTTCTCCGGTGGCTGTGAGAACAGTAGATAGTGCAGCGGGGTGTATGGGAGCATCACTCCCAGCGTATCTTGTTGAGGCGCCACTGCCTCGGCGATCGGCGAATGGCTGCGGCGGCGTAAGAGTACGATCGGTCGCTCGTGGGAATCTAACAAGAGGCTTTCTTCTTCTGTGATATGACAATGCTGTTGTACGGTTTCTATGTCAGGCATCATCACGGCAAACGGCTTGTCGACTCGCAGCTTTCGCCGGCGCAGTTCGGTTACAGCTTTCGTCTGGGTGGCGTCACAGGCCAGGTGAAAGCCTCCCAAGCCCTTGATTGCTCCAATCAGACCCTTAAACAGTGCGTATTGCGTGTAGACAACAGCCCTGTCGTTTTCATAAAGTGGAAGTGATTGGTTCAAATATTTGGAAGCCTCAACCCAGACCTTGGGCCCACAGGTGGGGCAGGCGACCGGCTGGGCGTGAAAGCGTCGATTAGATGGATCGTGATATTCTTTCTGGCAGTCGGGACACATTGCGAATGTATCCATGGTAGTGTTTGGCCGGTCGTAGGGTATGTCTTGAATGATGGTGTAGCGCGGCCCACAGTTGGTGCAGTTGATGAAGGGGTAACGATAGCGCCGGTCGCTTGAATCGAACAACTCCACCAGGCAGTCGGGGCAGGTGCAGATATCCGGCGATATTGGCTGGAATGCACCCGCCTGGGTCTGCGAATCGTTGATCCGAAAGCCGGTATATCCCTGGGTGGAGATATCCTCTGATTTGAGGGTATGAATATCTGCGAGCGGCGGCGCCTCTGTTGTGAGTGCGCCGGTGAAGAGCTTCAACAGATCAGTAGAGCCTTCTACTTCGATGATGACGCCGGATGATGTGTTTTGCACCCAGCCTGCTAACGCGTATTTCTTTGCCAGGTTGTAAACAAAGGGACGAAAGCCGACCCCCTGAACAATGCCAGTGATCATGATGCGCCGGCAGGCGACAGATGCCATCGGTTACTTTTCCGCTTCTTCTTTGTGTTCCCGCACCCGGTCTGTAAGCCACTCTGTCCATTGATCCAGGCCGGCGCCGGTGCGACAGGAAACGAAGAAAGTAATAATGCCCGGGTTTAGTATTTCCACGCCGCGCAAGAAGAAATCCATATTAAATTCCACGTAAGGTTGGAGATCGATTTTGTTGAGCACCAGGACATCCACACCACGGTACATACCTGGATATTTATAGGGTTTATCATCTCCTTCGGGTAAGGAGGCTACCAGTACATTTCGATGTGTTCCCAGCTTGAAGCTGGCCGGGCAAACCAGGTTCCCAACGTTTTCTACTATTAACAGATCGATGTCGTTTAAGGTAAGTTTTTCAAGAGCGGTATCGAGCATCACGGCATCAAGATGGCATTCTCCACCTGTGTTGATCTGGATAGCCTTTGCTCCCGCCGCAGCAGCGCGGTCTGCGTCCAGGCTGCTGGTGATATCTCCATCGATCACCGCGATCCTCAGTTGATCCTTCAACCGGTGCAAGGTTTGCTCGATCAATGATGTTTTGCCGGCTCCTGGCGAAGCCATAATGTTCAGCGAAAAAACACGCTGCTGATCCAGGCGCTGCCGGATGCGACCGGCCAGTTGATTGTTTGCATCAAGGATATTCTCTACGATTGTGATTCTACGGCTCATATTATTATTGTGTAGGTTCGGATGTCTCGGTTTCGATATCGATTGCCTCGACGTAAAACTCTTCACCCGAAATGATCTCGATATCTATGTTTTGACAGTCTGGACAGGCATGAGCAACTGGCAAAAACCGTTGTTTACAACCT
>CAZVRZ010000035.1:0-39722 GCA_964629965.1 uncultured Anaerolineaceae bacterium | reverse complement strand
ATTCGCATGGATTTTTTCATGCTGCCGCATGGTGGCAACTTGGGTTAATTATAATGAAGAATGTCGAACATTTCAATGAAAAATGGTAAGATTCACTTAAATATACCCGGATGCCGAGATCCGGACTGTTGTTGTAAGCTGCTGCGCGTCGGTGGCATCACACTTTGCGGCCGCGGTTTGCACCAGCGGCGTGGCAGGTAAAGAACGCTGAGTTGAGTACAACTGAGTTGAGTACAACTCCAGAAGAGGACGAATATGCTCAAACGATTGTTATGGTTAACCATCCTGGCGCTCTTGCTGCCCACCGGCGTCGGGCTTGCTCAGCAAGAAGCTCTGCAGATTTCGGAGCTGCGCATCGATATCTGGCCCGAATACGACCGCCCGGAGGTACTGGTTATTTATCATATTGAGCTTTCGCCGCAGACATCCTTTCCGGCGGAAGTTTCTTTGCGATTGCCGGTCGCCGCTGGAGAGCCTCATGCAGTGGCTGTCAAACAATCTACTGGCGAACTGTTTAGCGTGGAATATACGCTGGAGCCGTCCGGCCAGTGGCAGCGGGTAAACTTTTCCACCACCTTGCCAGAGTTGCAGATCGAGTATTACGATCCCTCGCTGGTCAAGGAAAACGATACGCGTTCCCTCATATATATCTGGCCCGGCGACTATGCTTCAGCCCATACGACCGTGCAAGTGCTGCAGCCTTCTGGCGGGTCAGGGATGATCATTCTGCCGGGCCCGGTGGCCGGGCAAATGAGCGCCGACGAGCTAGTCTACTTCAACAAGGATATCGGTTCGCTGCCGGCGGGGCAATCTTATGAGCTGCAGATCAATTACCAGAAATCGTCCGATGCATTGACGGTTCAGAACTCGCCTATTCAAACCAGTGAGCCATCAGGCGGCGCTGCTTTCATGGATGATACCCTTAATAGGGGGCTTCCCTGGATCGTGGGTGCGGTGGGGGTGGTCTTGATCGGCGGCGGTATCTACATATACGCGAAGTCGGGTCATCGTTCATCTCCGGCCCAAAAGCGCATCAAGCGGCTGCGCAGTCGCCGGGAATCTGCAGGTAAAGAACACCTGGCAGGTAAAGAGCACCTGGCACAAGCCGATGCCAGTACGGGTGAGGCTCTTTACTGCCAACAGTGCGGCAAGCGCTCGGCTTCTGGTGATGTCTTTTGCCGGTCGTGCGGCACGCGTCTGCGAAGGGGCAGGTAAAGAACACCTGAGTTTGAACAAGTGCTCTTTACCTGCTACGCTGGCAGTCTTCTCATACGATTATGCAAACCTTCTCAGGTTGTATTAACCTTTGCGTGTAAGAATTGAATTCGTACTTATCATTTTGCCTGGAGGATGAACATCATCATGGGCGGTCAATTCAAGTTTTACGTGGGCGGTTTCCTGATCGCAGCGGCGATCGTGTACCTGATCTTTTCTGCCAGCCGGGAGAGCGCCCAATACTTTACCACGATAGACGAGTTGATGGCTGACCCGGCTGCTTATCACAACCGCAACCTGCGCATATCTGGCGCCGTTTTGGGTGATAGCATCGTTTATGATGCCCAGGCTTTGAAACTGACGTTCACTGTGGCCCATGTTCCTGGCGATAACGCGGAAATCGAAGCGCAGGGCGGCTTAGCTATGGCGCTGCACACAGCCGTCAACGATCCACAGCGCACGCGGATGCTGGTGGTTTATCACGACGTCAAACCTGACCTGCTGCGCAACGAGGCGCAGGCCATTATGACGGGCAAGCTTGGCGATGATGGTGTATTCTATGCTGATGAACTATTGCTCAAGTGTCCGACCAAGTATGAAGATTCCGTTCCCGAACAATCTGGCGACTGAGTTGAGTACAACTGAGTTGAGTACAACTCCGCAGGTAAGCACTGGTATGAAGTCGTATCGAGCGTTGGAGTGTACATGGTAGCCAACCTCGGTTATGGAGCGCTGTGGCTGGCTTTCTTGGCCTCGCTATATGGCGTGGCGGCGGCGATCTATGGAGTGCGCCTGAAAGCATCCTCGTTGGTGGAGAGCGCCCGCCTTGCGATGCTGCTCACCTTTCCTTTGATAACCATTTCGGCGCTTGCGATGATGTTCTTGCTGGCGAGCGGCGCTTACTACATCGAGTACGTAGCCTCGGTTACCAGTAACAGTATGCCCCTTTATTTGAAATTAACTGCCTTATGGGGTGGGCAAGCCGGTTCGCTGCTTTTCTGGTGCTGGCTGTTGGCGGCTTTTGCTTCGGCGGTCACCTTGCGCAGGTGGGATCATGCAGGTAAAGAACACCTGGCGGATGGAGAACACCTAGCAGGTAAAGAGCCCCCAAGTGATTTTTTGCCCTGGGTCATTGTGGTGGCTTTGTTCACACTGGCGTTCTTTCTGCTGCTAGTGATCTTTATCGAGAATCCCTTCGAGCGCCTGTGGCTATTGCCTAACGGTAAGATCAGCGCCGGTTTGCTACAGCCTTTTGGCGCCGAATTGTATATGCCTGCAGATGGGAACGGCTTGAATCCGCTGCTTCGCCATCCAGGCATGGTCTTTCACCCACCCATGCTTTACCTGGGTTTTGTCTCTTTTGTCATTCCCTACGCTTTTGCGATTGCCGCGCTGATCACCGGCCGTACGGACGATCACTGGATCCGCCTGACCCGGCGCTGGTCGCTGGTGGCCTGGTTGTTCCTGTCGCTTGGTCTGATCCTGGGCGGGCGATGGGCTTACGATGTGCTGGGCTGGGGCGGCTATTGGGGCTGGGACCCGGTCGAGATCGCCGCCTTTATGCCCTGGTTGAGCGGGACGGCTTTCTTGCATTCGGTCGTCATCCAGGAAAAGCGCGGCATGCTAAAACACTGGAACATGTTATTGATCATCTTGACGTATGCCCTGGTCATCTTTGGCACTTTCTTGACGCGCTCGGGCGTGTTGTCTTCGGTGCATGCCTTTGCGAAGAGCGCCATTGGCCCGCTTTTCTTTACTTTCATCGGTATTACCTTTGTGGCCTCGCTGGCTTTGCTGATGCACCGTTGGGACGAGTTGAAGTCCGAAGCCGTATTGAGCTCGTTCTTTTCTCGCGAAGCGCTTTTTTTGCTTAATAACCTGCTTTTCATGGGCATCCTGGTGATCTGTTTTTGGGGCGTGACCTTTCCGCTGATCTCAGAAGCGCTGGGTTTTGTTGGCGATCTGATCCCTTCCCTGGCAGATATCTTTACCGGCCAAAAGATCACGGTCGGCCCGCCCTGGTACGAACGCGCCACCGGCCCGCTCTTCCTGGCCTTGTTGATCTTGATGGGGATTGCGCCGCTATCTGCCTGGGTGCATTCAACGCTCAAGACACTTGGGCGGTCGGCCTGGAAGCCCCTGGTGGTCTCGCTGGCGGCGGCGCTGGTCATCTTTGTCTTGGGCGTGCGGGGCTGGCAGCCGCTGCTGGCCCTGTGGGCGGCTGCCTTTACGGCCCTGGTCACTTTGTATGAATACTGGCGCAGTGCATGGGCGCGACACCGTCTCCACGGTGAAAATCTGGCTTCGGCCTTTTGGAAACTGGCGGGGCGCAACCGGCGGCGTTACGGTGGGTACATCATACACCTCGGTGTGGTGATGATGGCGCTGGGTATCATTGGTATTGAAATGTTCCAAAGCGAGACCCAGGGCACCATCCGGCAAGGTGAGCAGATATTGCTGGATCAGTATACGATTTCCTACGACTCGCTGGCAGTTTTCGATACAGCCGATGGGCGTAACGTGGCCCGCGCAGTGGTCAGCGTGTCTAAGAGGGGGGCCGAGGTAAAGAAATTGTATCCCCGGCGCGATTATTATTATGACTCGCAGCAGCCGGTGACCATCCCTGGGGTGCTGAGCTCGCTGGAAGATGATCTATACGTGTTGTTGGTAGATTGGCAGCCCATCTCGATCGAGGCAGCTACGTTCAAGGTTTATCATAACCCGTTGGTGAACTGGTTGTGGTTGGGCGGAATTATCTTTATCCTGGGGACGCTGGTTGCCGCCTGGCCTGGAAAAGAACTCGAGCAGCAAGCGACGCGGGCGAACAAGAAGAAACTTATTTCTCTTATTCTTTTGTTGTTGGTCTTGCTGGTACCCGCCAGGCCTGCCCAGGCGCAGCAGCCCACGCCCGCCGCAGGTAAAGAACACCTGATCACAGATGACCAGGTCAATGCGATGGCCAGCCAGATGTTTTGCCCGGTGTGCGAGAACACGCCTTTAGATGTTTGTCCTACCCAGGCCTGTGCGGAATGGCGTGAACTGATCCGGCTCAAGATGGCGCAAGGCTGGAGCGAGCAGCAGATCCAAGATTATTTTGTCGAGCAGTATGGGCCGCGTGTGCTGGCCACCCCGCCTGCCAGGGGACTCAACTGGCTGATGTACCTGATCCCGCCGTTGGCTATCCTGGCCGGCGTGTTCATACTGTACCGTGCGCTGAGGTCCTGGCGGCGGCCTTCGCCTGAGACTGCAGCCGCAATGGATGCAGGCGAAAAAACTGATGCTGCCAGCGCGGCTGTGCAGCAGGATGAATATGTGCAGATTTTGGAAGAAACACTGCGGAAGCGGTGACTGAGTTGAGTACAACTCAAGTTAAGTACAATTCCCTGCGAACGGAGAATCTGAACCGATGACAAATCTTTCCCCTTCACCAGTTCCACCTCCAACCGCCCCCAAACGGACGCGCTGGGGGCGCCTGGCTGCCTGGGGAATCCTCCTTGTTCTCCTGGCTGTGCTGGCTCTTAGCATGATACAGAAGAACGATGACGCCATTGCATTGAACAAAGCAGTTCCCGATTTTACCCTTAAAACCTTTGACGGGCAGACTATTACCCTTTCGGAACAACTTGGTAAGGTGGTGGTGATCAATTTCTGGGCCTCGTGGTGCGCGCCTTGCGAACAAGAGGCAGCCGACCTGGAAGAAGCCTGGCGCTTTTATAAGGACCGTGGCGATGTGTTGTTTATGGGGATTGCCTGGACAGATACCGAACCCAATGCGCTGGAATACCTGCAGAAGTTTGCTGTCAGCTATCCGAACGGTCCCGATTTGCAAACCCGTATTTCGCAGGATTACCGCATCACAGGAGTGCCGGAAACTTATATTGTCGATCAGCAAGGCAAGCTGGCTTATCGAAAGATTAGTCCTTTTCTGTCTTTGGCGGAGATCAGGGCTGCCATCGACCCACTCTTGACCCCGTAGGTTTTGACAAGGAAACTGGTGATCAATGGATATCGGTTCGATCTTTCTCATCCTGGCCCTGGCTATCCTGGTGGTGCTGTTCATCAGCCGGCCGTTTTGGGAGCGCAATTCCCGGCACCAGCCGGGCCAAGCTGATCGAGAAGATCACGATCTTTCTGCATTGCAGGTGGAACGCGATCGCACGATCGATGCAATCTATGAGTTGGATTTCGATCACACCCTGGGGAAAGTGCCGGAAGAAGATTATCCCGGTCAGCGCGCCCGCTTGCTGCAATACGGTGCGGATGTGCTGCGAAAGCTGGATACTTTTACCTGCGAAGAAGAAAGCCGCTTGGAAGCCGCTCAGCAGGTAACTTCGGTGGCCCGGCATGATGAAGAGATCGAGACCATCATTGCTGCCCGCCGCCGGCAGCGCTCGGAGAAATCGGCCGGGTTCTGCAACAAGTGTGGTAATCCGCTGCAAAAGTCCGACCGCTTCTGCTCAAAATGTGGAACGGTGGTTCAATGAGCGAGCCGAGATGAAATACCTGTATCTGATCCTTGCTCTCGTGTTACTCAGCCTGCCGGCTTGCTCGCTGGCAGAAGATGTTCCGCCGCATCTCGGCGCAGTGCTGCCAACTGCGGCGATGACACAGCGAGCGCGACCCTCTTTACTTGAGGCAACGGCTGTCATGGAAGCAGATCCATTGGAAGCCGGACTGTTCATAATCCCAGAGGCAGGCGGGGCGATCACTGTGACGGCATTGAATGGAACGACTGGCTCCTTGATAAGCGGCGCCGGGGTGACATTGTATGCCTTCGATGGCATGAGCATGGTTTATTCGCAAACGATGACCACCAGTGCGAACGGCCTGTCCGTCTTCCAGGATGTGAAGATGCCGGCTGAAACGCTTTTTATGGCGGCGTTGGAATATCAAGGTATCCTGTATGCATCGGATCCGCTTACCGTTGAGCAAGTTGGTAGATTGCCCTCCCTGGAGGTGATGGCGTTTGAGAGCACAACCGATGCTTCTCAACTGGTGATCGAGCGTTTGCATGTCTTGTTTGATTTCGCCGAGCCGGGTAAAGTAGACATCATCGAGATATTTGTGGTTTCCAATGCGACCGACCGCACGGTGATCGCTTTGCATGAGGGAGGGGCGGTGCTTTTCTTCAGTGTGCCGGACGAAGCGCGTAACATGCAATTCCAGGATGGCGAGATGGGCGACCGGTTCCTATCGATGCCGGGTGGGATTGCTGATACCTCTCCTGTTCGCCCCGGCGTCAGCCAGGTGATGTTTGCTTACCAACTGCCTTACCAGAACAAGCTTGCCCTGGAGGTGCCGCTTGGTTTCTGGGTCAAGTCGGTTATGGTCTTGCTGCCGGACGAACGCGTGAAGATTGAGAGCGATACCCTCGGGTTTGAAGGTGTGCGAGATTTGGAAGGCGTTGCTTACCAGATCTATTCCGCTGAATCCCTTGAAGCGGGCGATTCCCTTGAGATTGGGCTTTCTGGCAGGCCAAAGATCAGCTCCGTGAAACTGGCGACGGATACGCGCCTGAACCTGTTGGTCGGGCTGGTCGCTCTCACTGCTGCCGTGTTGATTGCCGGAGTGTGGCTGTACTCTAATTCGCGAGACCAGGGAGAGCTGGAGGGCGTTTCTGGCCTGGAAGAAGAAACCGATCCGAATACGTTGATGGACGCCATCATCGCTCTCGATGATTTGCACAAAGCCGGCAATCTGCCCGATGGCGCCTATCAGGAGCGCCGCTCACGGTTAAAAGCGTGCCTGGTAGAGATCTATTATCAAAATGATCAACTTTGACAGCGCTCCTTTTCCGGTGGAATCCTATACCGTCTTGCGAGTGCGCAAGCTGGTCAAGCGTTTTGGGATGAAGGTGGTGCTCAAAGGGTTGGATTTCACCGTGCAATCGGGGGAATTTGTGGCTGTGTTGGGGCCGAATGGAGCCGGCAAGACAACCTTTCTGCGCATCCTGGCTTCGCTGGCGCGCCCTTCCATGGGCGATGTGGAAATAGCCGGTTTCCGGCTTCCACAGCAAGCCGCGTCTGTGCGGCGCAGGTTAGGCGTGGTATCTCACCAACCGTTGTTATACGGCGACCTGACAGCCGAAGAAAACTTGCATTTCTTTGCCAGGATGTATGCGGTGGACGAGCCCGAAAAAAGGATCAGCTATGTATTGGACCTGGTCGGCCTGGCGGCTCGCCGCAAGGAACTGGTGCGCACCTTCTCGCGGGGCATGCAGCAGCGCCTGGCGATTGGACGTGCTATGCTGCACGACCCAGAGGTGATGTTGTTCGATGAGCCGCATACAGGCCTTGACCAGGAGGCTTGCGAAATGTTGGACAGTGTTTTGAGCAGCGTGGCAGCCCGGGGTCGCACGGTGGTGATGACCTCGCACGACCTGGCACGGGCGGGAGACCTGGCTTCTCGTTTCGATATCCTCTCGCGTGGCATGATCACTGCCTCCCTTCATCGTCAAGAAATAGAGCCGGATCAGCTCCTGGCTTTCTACCGCCAGGCGCTTGAGTTGGGTTCAACTCTCTCTGAGTCGAGTACAACACCCGATTGAGTACAACTCCAGATCGGCGCCGAGCCAAACATGCCTACTTCCCAACATCCCGCAACCCCTAAAGAAGATCGTTTTGACGCTGTCCTGTATTACCTGAGCACGATCCTGGCAGTGATCTGGAAGGACCTGCGCGCCGAGCTGCGCAGTCGTGAGCTGCTTGCCTCCATGCTCGTCTTTGCGTTGTTGGTGATCCTGGTATTCAATTTCGCTCTTGAATTAAACGCCGCCGCCCGCCAGGAAGTCACTGCCGGTGTGCTGTGGGTAACCTTTGCTTTTGCTGGGACGCTTGGCCTCAATCGCTCGATGGCTGCCGAAAAAGACGGTGGCTGCCTGGACGGCTTGTTATTAACGCCCGCCGATCGTTCTGCCATTTACTTTGGCAAAGCGCTGGGCAACCTGATCTTCATGTTCGTTGTGGAAGCGATCGTGCTGCCCATATACAGCCTGTTGTACAATACCAACCTGTTCAAGCCGGGACTGCTGCTGGTGATCTTGCTGGGGTCGGTGGGCTACACGGCGGTCGGAACGCTGTTGGCGGCCATGTCTGTGCAAACCCGGACGCGTGATATCTTGCTGCCTATCTTGCTCTTTCCCCTAGTGATGCCGGTCCTGATTGCGGCAGTCAAAGCCTGCAGCGTATCTTTGCTAAATCTTCCCTTCCGTGAAATGCTGCCCTGGCTAAACCTGCTGGTTGTGTACGATATTGTCTTTATCGCCATAGCACTGATGGTATTTGATTTTATTGTGGAGGAATAAATTTGATGGACGTGAAGCCTCGTTTACTCTCGGCGTTGGATCAGGTGACCCTGGTCTTTTTCGTGATCGCTGTGGGTATGGTGTTTTTTTATGCGCCTACCGAAGCGGTGATGGGAAATGTGCAGCGCGTGTTCTATTTCCACGTGGCGACAGCCTGGGTGGGCATGCTGGGGTTCATGGCGGCAGGCGTGGCCGGCATTGGCTACTTGCGCAGCCAGGATCTTAAATGGGATATCGCTAGCATGGCGGCGGTCGAGATCAGCCTGGTCTTTTTCTTCATTACCATCATCATGGGATCGATCTGGGCGCGCCCAGTGTGGAATACCTGGTGGACCTGGGACCCGCGCCTGACCACGGCGGCGATCGTTGAGCTGGTGTATGCCGCCTACCTGCTGCTGCGCCAGGCCATTGATGAGCCCGATCGGCGGGCGCGTTTTAGTGCGGTCTATACTATACTGGGCTTTATCAGTGTGCCGCTGACCTTTATATCGATCCGCTTGCTGCGCAGCATTCACCCAGTCATCATTGGCGGTGATGGCGGTCAGTCGATGAACATGATGCCAGCAATGACGCAAACCATGATCTTCAGCGTGATCACCTTCTCTTTTGTCTTTTCCGATTTGTTGTGGCGCCGTATTCGCCTGGGGAAGCTGGCGGATCAACTTGAGCAGATGCGGCTGAAAGTGCTGCAGTAACCAGGAGATGGAGCTAATGGCATTTTACTTGAACGGTTGGGCTGTTGAAGGGCCTGCAAATACAACAGGATATATGATTGGGGGATATGTGGTCTTTGCGCTGGCGATGATAATATACTTGACCAGCCTGTTCGGGCGCGCGAGACGTTTGAAACGAGAATTGGCCCTGTTACAGGCGCTCGAGGAAAGCCAGCGCTGAGTTAAGTCGTGTGAGTTGACTACAACTGAGTTGTACTCAACTCTAGCAGTTTCTTCAATGCTTGCTGCGAGGCCTGCTCGATCTGCGCATGCAGGCTGCCGCCGTGCGAGTCCATGGTGACCACGGCTGGGAACTGCCTGATCTCGATCACCCACATGGCCTCCGGCGGGCCAAATTCCAGCTTGTGAACGCCCAGGACGCGTACGACGCGCTGGGCGATCAATGAGGCCGCTCCGCCGATGGCATGCAGATATACGCCGGGCTCTTCCTGGCAGGCCGCCAGTGTTTGTGGCCCCATCCCCCCTTTGCCGATCACTCCCTTAAGATGAAAATGGCGCAATACTTCACCCTGGTAGGGCTCTTCGCGGATGCTGGTAGTAGGGCCGGCGGCGACAAAGCGGTACTTACCGTCTTCCAAACCGGCCACCACCGGGCCGCAGTGATAGATCATGCTGCCAGCCAGCAGCGGGCGGATGGCCTGGTAAACTGCCAGGTCATTATCTTGCGGCGGGCTGATCTTGCGGATGAAGGTGTCTACCAGCCATTTGTGTACTGCGTCGCGGCCCGTTACCATGACTCCGTTGAGAACCACCGAATCGCCCACCTTTAAACTGCGGACGGTTTCATTGCTGATTGGCAAATCGATCTCGCGCATGGCCTTTCTCCTATGAATAAACAGCCTGACCATCCCGCCAGACCATTTTGCGGCGGCGGTAAGCCCAGCACATATACGAGATGGAAACAAAGAAACTGGCCGGCAACCGGTGCAAGCCTTTGATCTTTATGCCCAGCAGCGTGGTCTTGCCGCCGAAACCCATTGGCCCGATGCCGAGCTGGTTGGCTTCATCCACCAGTCGTTCTTCCATCTGCGCCAGCCTCTCGTCCGGATTGGGTTCTTCTAAGGAGCATAATAGAGCCTCTTTGGAGGCCAGGAAGGACGAGCCCCGGTCGCCCCCGATCGCTACACCCAGGATGCCCGGCGCGCAACCGTAGCCTTGGGCTTTATGCACGGCGTCCAGGATCACTTTGTGCACCCCGGCCAGGTCGCGCCCGGCGCCCAGGTTTGCATCGGGTAATGCATATTGCGCGCCCACGTTCTCGCATCCGCCGCCTTTGAGCATCAATTCTATGGTTATCGCCTGCCCATCCACGCAGGTAGAGGATACCTGTTCATCGAAATAGATAGTAGGAAAATGCTCGTCGCCCAGATTATTCCCGCTGTTCTTTCCGGTCAGCGCGTCGACCGAGTTGGGCCGCAGGTAGGAACGTTGGGTAGCGGCGACAACAGCCGATTCGATCTGCAGGCGCAGCAGGCGGGTGCTCCAGCCGGCGGGCTGGCTGACATAAAAGATGGGCGTGCCCGTATCCTGGCAGATGGGAGTGGAGCCCTGGCGGGATATCTCTACGTTCTCGATGATCGTTTCTAACGCGGAGCGCGCCGCCGAGCCAGGCTCTTCCTGCTCAACCGAGCGGCGCAGTGCCGCTTCTACATCAGGCGGCAGGTCTACGGCAGCCAGGCGGATCAATTCCAGGATTGCTTTGCTTAGATCGGGCTGTCTCATGTTTTCCATAATAGCGCCGGCCTTTACAGCGGGCGGGTGTAGATCAAAATTTCATCTACCGACATGTACAGGCGAGGGTTACGCCGCGGCAGGCGGATGTATCCCTGCGAGCTTAACTGGTAGATCGACATCGCCAACAGTTCATCCACATGCTCTTCGGTGATATCAATTTGGCCGCGCTGGAACATTTCCAGGCCGGTATATTGGTACAGCCTCTTGAGCTGTTCGGCTTTTTTCACCATGCCTTTGTCCAACCCGTGCAAATCCCAGCCCCAACGCCAGGTTTGGAATAGCTCATTATATTCTCCGATCGGCGTGACCAGGGCTTCGGTTTGCGGTTGGTTGTTCTCATCGGCAAACAGGAGTTTGCTGGTTTTCTCTTCCAGCTTGCATCGCTTGCAGCTCCGCAACGAGTAAGTAAGCGCCTTCTGTTTGCTCTCCAGCTCGCGCAGGGCAAGTTGTGTAAATGTGTTGAATTCGTCCTCTGTCATCATATCGTTTATCTCCTCTTTATCCAGGTCAGGTTTGGAGATGGCAGATAAAGACCACTGAGTTGAGTACATCTGTTAGGGTCAGCGCCGCTGATCCTAACAACTGAGTTGAGTACAACTCTTGCAGGGCAAATTGAAACCGCATTTCCCTTCACATGGCTCATGATTTTATTTTATAATGATAACAGGTTCGTGGCAATCCAACAGACCGCCTGGCAGGTACAAGATTGCCGGTTGCTCTAGCTGGCAAATGGGAGAGTGAAATTCAATGAAAATCGTGATGCTCGCTTCAGAATGCGTGCCGTATGTGAAAACTGGGGGCTTGGCCGATGTGGTAGGCGCGCTGCCCCAGGCTCTACGCTCCTTGGGGCATGAGGTGATCGTTATCCTACCGAAATACACTTCCATCGATGATGCCCGGCATGGATTGCAGCCTTTCATAAACCCCCTGGGCGTGTGGATGGGGAACGCCGAAGAGTGGTGCTCTGTGCATGTGGCCGATAACCAGGGAGTTCCGGTTTATTTCATTGAGTTCCAGAAGTATTTCGATCGTCATGGCCTGTATCACGATTCCGATTTTAATGATTACCAGGACAACCCTCGTCGTTTTGGCTTTTTCACCCGGGCGGCTCTGCAGTTGTGCCGGGATATCAATTTTCGCCCGGATATTGTGCATGCGCACGATTGGCAGACTGCCCTGGCGGCGGCCTACCTAAAAATCTGGCATTGGAACGACGCCGCGCTGGGCAGCACCGCCAGCGCGATCACCATCCATAATATTGCTTATCAGGGCGTATACAGCACGCAGCACTATGATTACCTGGGGCTGCAGTGGAGTAATTTTACCTCCGAGAAGTTTGAGGATCATGGCAGGATCAATTTCTTGAAAGGTGGGATCGTATATTCTGACGTGGCGAACACGGTGAGCCCGACCTATGCTCAGGAGACGCGCAATCCTATCCAGGGTTATGGATTGGCGCCTTACCTGAACAACAAGGGGGAAAATTATGCGGGCATCCTCAATGGCGTCGATTATGCCTTGTGGAATCCCGCCACAGACACCTTGATCCCTTCCACCTATTCTGCAGGCGATCTCAGCGGCAAGCGGATCTGTAAGCAAGAACTGCAAAAGCGCTTCAACCTGGAGGTGAATCCCAACATTCCGGTGGTGGGCGTGGTAAGCCGCCTGGTAGCGCAAAAAGGATTGGATATGCTGGCGCGCGAGATCGAGTCGATCCTCAACACCATGGTTGTGCAGTTCGTTGTCCTGGGAGCAGGCGAGAAGCACCTGGAAACCTATTTTGGCACGCTTGCGGAACGATTCCCTGGCAAGGTTGGCAGCCACATCGGTTATCACGATATGCTGTCTCACTGGATCGAAGCCGGCAGTGACTTTTTTATCATGCCTTCGCTCTACGAGCCCTGCGGCCTCAACCAGATCTACTCGCTTAAATACGGTACGCTGCCGATCGTGCGGGCTACAGGCGGCCTGGATGATACTGTGCAGCAGTATGACGAGAAAACAGGAGATGGCACCGGTTTCAAGTTCTGGTCTGCGGTTACCGGCGCTATCTATGATACGGTGGGCTGGGCCGTCAGCACTTATTATGACCGCAGGCCGCATATCGAGCGTATGATCCAGGCCGCCATGGCCAAGGATTACTCATGGGAAAAGAGCGCCCAAGAATACCAGGCGCTCTACGAGCGCGCTCAGCGCGTCAAGGCGGCTGCCTCCTTGTTAGCCGGTTGAGGCGGTCGGGGGATCTGCTGCCTGGGCCGGCTCTGCGCCGCTTTTGGTCTTTGGCACGAACAGCAGCAGGCTGAGCGGACCCAACAGCAGCAGCCACATGGCAGCCGGCAGACCTGCCTGGTTTGCGATGGCGCCAATTGCCCAGGGTATGATGCCGCCTAGCACACCGGAGAACGAGTTGAGCGCCATCACTGTGCCCGAACGCCCCGGCATACTGGCATAGGCTTCTCCTTGCAGTACCGAGTACCAACCCAGCGTGGCCAGCTTGATGACGAACATCAGAACGACTTTGCTCCACAATCCTGCGCCTGTGGCTGAGCCAGGGAGCAGCAGCCAAGCGGTATAGAGAACTGCCACCACGGTGGCAGAGACCCGCACCACCCGGCGGCCCGGCGCCCGCTCCAACAGCGGCACCAGGACCATATCCGATGCCAGGCTGGCAGCCATGAACAGGCTGAGCAGCAGGCCGCTTTGTATGGCGTTGACCCCCACCACATCGATGAAGTAGAGCGGCAGGTAGCCGGTGAGAACATCCATCATCAGGTCTGACAGGAGCAGCAGGATCAGCCAGCGGATCAGGTTGAGGTTCCCAGCGGCCTGTTTCAGACCAAGCAGCAGGTTGCGAACGTCTTCGCGGAGATGGGGGTGAGTCGCAGGGTTTTGCATCTCTGCAATCTGTCTGGGGTGTTTTTGTGGGAACGGCATGCGCCAAACTTGCACAACCAGCGAGAGTGCCAGCAACGCCAACCCGGTCAATACCCAACGCCACGACCAACCCAAGGCCAGGGCCCCAGCCAGCATGGCTGCCCCAAGCAGGTTGCCGATCGACCCTGCCAATGTCCAGCGCGCCATCATGTGAGGCTCCCTGCCCGGGTTCAGGTCCACTAGAGTCGCCTGGGCCAGGGTTACGAAGGCGCCGCTAGCTGGGAAACTGATCACCGAGGCCACCAACAGCAGGGGAAAGCCAGTAGCGCCGGCCGTGGCCAACAAAGCCAGGGTGATGAAGAGTCCACCGCTGACCACCAATGCTTTTCGCAGCCGGGTATCGCCCAGCAACATGATGAGTGGCTCGATCAGAGCGGTGCCGATGATATGCGGCGCGCCCAGCAGCAGCCCGATCTGGGCGTAGGAAAGCCCCAGGTCGGTGCGAATGACCGGCAGCGCCGCGCCTTGTACGGCGTAATTCAATTCGTCAAATAATTCAATCAGCAGGAAAACGAAAGTCGGCATCATCGCTGTGCCCGCTGTCTAGGCCTTGATTTTCGGGTAGAAAAACCTGAGCCTATTTGCGTTTGCGCAGCATCACAACGACCACCACAATGATCACCACTGCCACCACGCACAAGCAAGAGCATGCCACGGCAATGGCAACCACGCTCCAATCAGGAAACCAGGGGAGCATTGGGATGGCGGAAAGCGAGCTTTCGGCCTGGATCTTGGCGATCTGGCTTTGATCCAGTTTCCAGGTGAGGGTATTACCTTCCACCGAGGTAGCATTGTTGGTGCCAATTCTACCGGGGACGGTCAGCTTCCAATTCAGCTCGATCGGGAAACTGCCCATCGAGCTGGTATCCTGGTCGCTCATATCTACATCGATATCGTAATACAGCTTGCTATCGATGATCTCCAGCCGGTTGACCACGATGCCGTCGCCCTCCTCGTAGAAGGCGCGCAGGTCTTCCAGGCTGGCAAAGGGCACTGTCATCACGCACCAGCTCTCTTCGCCATGTTCTTCAATGACAACAGTGGCTCCGGCGGGCATCTCATCATTATCCTCGTTCATATCGTTACAGAACTGTTCGACGGTCGTATCGAAGGATTTGAGATTCTCTTTATCTGCGGTATTGAAGATGAACTCGGTGCGCCAGGTGCCCGAGCCATCCTCAGCGATCGTAGTGCCGATGTTGATGGTGCAGGCGGAAAGTAAAATTGCTGCGACAAAGAAAGAAGCGATCAGGATCCACGTTGAGTACAACTTGGGTTTCATGGTTTCCTCCATAATCTGGCAGGTTGACTGGCTACATTAAATTCCCATGAGTAGATTATAGCATAGGGTATGAGTCAATACCTCTGCATTGGACAAATTATCCACTGGCAGCGGAAGGTCAGCCCACCGGATCGCTTTGTTGTACAATAGAGTGATAAGTAATATGATTCGGGCGGGGCAAGGATTTAAGGATTCTTTCACTGGAGCCAAATTGAAAAACCCAAGGTTGATCCTGTTGTCGGTTTTGTTCTTATGCTGTTTATCTGCTTGTGCAGGCTATAAAGCACCCATGGCCATGGCGCCGCTGCCGCCTGTGACTTCGCGCACACCCATCCCACCCACGGCAACGCCCATGCCAAGTTTGAACGCGACATCTGCCATCGCGCCCAGCGATGCGCTTACAGTTGCACCAACCAATACAGTGACCCACAAGCCAACGCTCATACCGAAGCCCGCTATAACAGTCACCCGGACTACTCAACCCACAATATCGGCTACTGAGGCAGAGGGACTGCTGTATAGCTTGATGGCAAATAATGGCAGTTGCCGCTTGCCCTGTTTGTGGGGATTGACGCCGGGTGTGACGGACACGCAGTCGCGTAAGGATTATTTCGATTGCTTTGGCCGGGTGTCGGGTGCTAATTTCTCGACTGGTCGTGGTGATGATGAAACAAGGCATACTGGTAGCTTGAGTTTTTTCCCCGTGTTGGATCATATCGAGTTCCTGGTCAGCTTGATATATTATGATAGCGAAGGATTTGTTGAGCAGCTTGATTTAGAAACACTTCTTTCCCGGGATGATAGAGTTGTTTTTGATGATGCGGATTATAATGATCTTGTGCGTTACTATCAGGTACCGCAAGTTCTTTCGATGTATGGAAAACCCGATCATATTCTGATCCTCCCAATACCTCATGATCCTTTTGCCAGAGCCGATTATGATGAGTTTACCCTGGTGATGATTTACACTCAAGCAGGCTTCCTGGTTGAGTACATCAGCGACTATGAAATGATCGATGGAAATTATCATAGTTGCCCAACTCAGGGCTTTTTGAGAGTGCGAACCTGGTCGCCGCAAAGCGATGATCAATGGTTGAAAGTTGCTTCACGAAATAAACACGATTCTGGATTGAGGGCAAACACGATCGAGTATTTCGAACCTCTTGAAGAAAAGACAACCTTGAGCGAAGATGATTTTTACGAGGCTTTCAAGGCTCCGAATGAGGTGGTTTGTATTGATACCCCCGTGAACTTGTGGCCTCAGTTGCCGTAGCTGATCAGAACAGCAGAAATTTATCAAAACAGGAAAACGTTTTCCCTGCATCAATCTCCTAAAAATGATCATGCATCTTGCCGCCTACGGGCAGCCTGATCAAGGCTCGTTCTCAGTGCTGCACGGTTCTTCCTGGCGCCGGTTGGCGTAAGCGAACAATCCCAGCACGGGGGAGAGCAGCAGGCCCGAGAGGGTGATGGCGGCCCGCACCGATAGCAAATTCCCGGCAGTGCCCATGACCGGCCCACCGGCGATCTGGCCGATGGCATCTACCTGCCCGCTGATGGAGATGACGGTGGCGCGCACGCGCGAGTCCAGGCGCTGGTTGACCCATGCGGTGTAGATCGGACCGATAACGCCGCGCGCCGCGCCGATGATCCACAGCGCCAGCAGCATCCCCAGGAACCAGTCGCCCATCTGGGCAAAAAAGAGCAGGCTGGCGATCAAAATGCTGGTGAAGAGGAACATGAGGCGGGTGATGTGGCCTGGGTTGGTCGTATCCACGCTTCGCCGCACGATCCCGGAGACCAGCGCTCGCAGCAGGCTGCTGCCGACATCCACAACGCCGACCCACATGACCGGCGTCATCCAGGCCACCAGCGGTTGGGTGAAATCTTCCAGCATGTGCTTGGTCCACAGGCGATCGAACCCCTCGCTGTAAAGGCCGAAAAACAACCCGACCAGCAAAATTGTCAGCAGCATAGGACGGCGCCGGACCATGCCCAGGCCATCTTTCAGTGTGCGGGCCATGCTTTGCCAGGAACTGCGCTCTTCTTTGGGCCGCGGCTGGAAGCCGTGTTCGGGCATGATCAGGATCAATACCAGGCCGAGGATGATCAGCAGCAGGCCACCCAGCCAGATGGGCAGGCTGACGCTCAGCCTGCTCAGCAGTACGCCCAATCCCAATCCTGCCAGTCCGCTGATGCTGCCCACCTGGCTGCCGCGCAAAAAGGCCTTGCCGGCGGCGGCCTCGCCGATCTCATCGGTGATCCAGGCTTGCGTTGCGCCGCTGGTGAAGGTGTAGCCCAGCCCCCACAGCGACTGTCCCAGTGCGATGGCCCAAAACTGCGGTACGGCGCCTTCGAGGATGAAACCACAGCCGATGATCAGGTAGCCGGCGATCACCGACAGGCGACGGCTGTACACATCTGCGATCACGCCGGTGGGGATTTCAAAGATAAAGATCGTGGTTTCCAGCGCGGTGCCAACCAGCACCAACTGCAGCGGCGAGAGTTTGGCGATCGTGATCTCGTATACCATGCTGGCGACGAAGATCATCGAGAAACACAGCGCCCCGGCCCCTTCCAGGAACAGGTATACCTTAATGGGATGTTTGCGCAAGACGGGCTCCTAAAAAATGCTGCTTTGAGAACCGGTTTGCTCAAAGGCCCAGGCGGCGCGCAGCAGGCGCGCTTCGTCCCAGGCTTTGCCAATGATTTGCAGGCCCACTGGCAGCAGGCAGGCGCCTGCCCGCACCAGGCCGCACGGCATGGAGATGGCCGGCAGGCCGGCGAGGTTGAAGGGGCCGGTGAAGCGCGTCAATTGGCGCGCCCGCTCGGCCGCTCCGCTGTGCTGGATGGGCGGCGCACTGCAGGGCGTGGCGGGGGTTAACAGCAGGTCGTAGCTTGCGAAGAAGCGCATGAATCGGTGGTGGGCCAGGGTTTGTGTGCGGCGCGCCAGGATGTATTCGCCAGAAGTGCAGGCCGCGCCGTTCTTCAGGCGTTGCAAGACATCTTCGCCAAAATTTTGTGGATTTTCTGCCAGTCGCTGCCCATGGTAGGCTGCCGCGTCGCTGGTTACCATCAATCCGTTGGCCTGTGCCAGTTGGCGGAATTCGGGCATGGCTACCCGCTCAACCTGCGCACCCAGCTCGCTGAAACGCTGCGCGGCCGCATCCACTGCCTGCCAGACTTCACTTTCCACTTCACGAAAATATTCATCGTCAGCCAACGCCACGCGCCAGCCGCCGATGCCCGCTTCTATATCAACCAGGTAATCGGGTACAGGCGCGTCGATGGCATAGGGATCATCGGGATCGTACCCGGCGATGGCTTGCAGCAGCAGGGCGGCGTCGCGCACGCTGCGCGCCAGCGGCCCGGCATGGTCTAGGTTCCAGCTCAAGGGAATGAGCCCGCGCAGGCTGACTCGCCCGTAGGTAGGTTTGAAGCCCACCACACCGCACAGCGAAGCCGGGATACGGATGGAGCCGCCGGTGTCGCTGCCCAGCGAGCCAAAGCAGAAACCGGCTGCCAGGGCTGCAGCCGAGCCGCCGGAAGAGCCGCCGGAGATGTGCTGCAGATCGTGGGGGTTATGGCAAACGCCGTAATGCGGGTTTTCGTTGGTTACGCCCAGGGCGATCTCGTGCATGTTCAGCTTGCCTAACAGCACCGCACCGGCCTGGCGCAGCCTGGTCACTGTGAAGGCATCGGCTTCGGGTATGTAATCGGAAAAGAAGCGCGATCCGGCGGTGGTGCGCACCCCGGCTGTTTCGTACAGGTCCTTCAACGCCAGCGGGATGCCATGCAACGGCCCGCGGTAATTTCCTTGCCCAATATCTCTTTCTGCCTGGCGAGCCTGGGCCAGAGCCTGTTCTGCGGTCAAGGTGATGAAACTGTTGATCTCGATATCCCGGCTTGCGATTTGATCCAGGCAGGCCTGTGTCAATTCCAGCGGCGAAATCTCTCGCCGGGCGAGCAGTTTGGCGGCTTGGAAAAGGGTAAGGTGAGTCAGGTGCATGTTCACTTCTCCGCAGTCACGCCAAAGGCGCGCGGGGCGCGCCGGATTGTGCGGAAGCCGGCTTGTTCCAGGCGCCGGATGACCCCGGCCGTAACGCTGCGTCCAGACTTGCTTTCGGGATCGCCTATGTAATGAAACAGCTTGCCGTGGCTGCGCAGCAGGCGGTGCAGTTCACGGTAGAAATCGGTCGAATACAGGTGCCCGGCCAGGCTGAAGACGGGCGGGTCGTGGATGATGCGACTGAAGGCGTGGTCGTCCAACCCTTCGACCACATCGAAGCTGTCGCCAATGGCTTGTTCGATGATGTGGCTACCAAATAGCGCCTGTGACCACGGATTGCGTCGAGCCACTTCCAGCGCGGCCGGGTCCAGTTCGATGGTCAACACGTGTTCGGCGGTTTTGGCCGCTTCGATGGCCGTATATCCCAGGCCGGTGGCAGTATCCAGCACATTCCCAACCAGCGGGCGGATGCTCTTGACCTTCTCCAAGGTGTCGCTGTGCGGTTCGGTATCCTTAATGCGGTGCATGGGCAGGCCAGATACCAGCATGGTGGGTGCTCCCGAAGTGGGGAACAGGCTGTAAGCGCGCCCGATCTCTTCGGAATAGAATTGGATTTTTTGAAATGTTCCCTGTTCGAAGATAAAGCAGTTGTTCTGCAGCTCGCATATATCCTTGGCCTCTTGCCAGCTTAGCTTGACTCCTCCGGGGAAGACTGCCCCTTGCGGCTCAATTGCAACCGGCACGGTGCTGAGGCCCAAGTCGGGCGAAACCTGCGCCTCCAGCAGGTTTTGCTGCCGGGCAGCGATCAGAGCTTGCACTTGAAAGTGAGATAAGACGATCACGGGGCGGATGGCCTCCTGCGGTCCACGGGTTTTATGCTTGCAATTCCAGCAGGATGTTCAATTGATGGAGGGTTTGCGCCGGGCTGCGAAAATGAACGGCCCGCATGCCCACAGCTCGGGCGCCTTCCACGTTGGGCATGGCATCGTCTACGAACAATGCTTCCTCAGGCAGTACACCCAGGCGCTGCAGGGCTGTCTCGAAAATGAGCGCGGCGGGTTTCATCACGCCTTCTTCTGCCGAGATCACGATCGTATCGAAGGCATCTGCCATCTGCCATTCTTCCCGGATAACAGTGCGTACCCAGCCATACCCATTGGTGATGATGCCGGTGCGAAATTGGGTGTGCAGGGAGCGGATATAGTCTATCAGCTCGCTATCCAGCCGGTCGCCGCCGAAAAATTCATCCCGGATAGCAGGAATTTCGTGCGGAGAGATCTTCAGCTCCTGCGCCACGTGTTCCCAAATCTGTTCCCAGGTGATCATACCCAACTGGCCGCGCCGCCCGGTGTCTCCGCCGAAGACCAGCATTTCCATTTCATCATAACTCATCCCAAAGCGCTCTGCCAGGTGGGTGCGCGGCCTACGATCCTCCGTGCGCACCAACACCCCACCGATATCCCAAATCACTGCCTGAACCATGTTTGCTCCTGTTTGACTTTATTCAGCAGGTAAAGAACTCCTGAGGGTGAAACCCTTGCGATAGATCGAGTACCCGCCCACGATCTGGAAACCCACATCCTGATACAACTGGTAAGCCATGTTCAAGTTCTGGCTGTCTACGCTCAGGGCGGCTTCTTCCATACCGAGTTCTTTCAGCATATGCAAGCTGCGAACCAGCAAAGCCCGCGCCAGCCCGCGCCGCCGCCAGGGCCGCCGTACACTGATGCCTTCTGTATAGCCTCTTTTACGATGGTAGATCTGGTTTTCATTCACATTGATATAGTTTAACACCATTCCGGCAACCTGGTCACCATCCCAGCCAACTTGCCACAGGTTGGGAATGGTCAGCGGATCGTTGACCCAATCCTGGTAATTCTTTTCCGTGGGTGGAATGTAACCCCAGTGGTCTTGAAAGGCCTCCAGGTCTGCACGCCAAACTGCTTGCAGATGCTCTGGTCCGATGGGGCGCACTTCCAATCCCTCTGGCATGGGCGCTGCGGGAATATTTTCCAGGTTTGGACGCACCATCAAATGTTCATGACGCGCTTCGCTGTAGCCGGCATTTTTCAAAAGCGACAGGAAATCTTTCTCGCTGTCGAACACTTCGGTTGAGTATAAGCAGGGCGTCTGCTTTGCCAATTGTCCTGCCTGGAATTGCTCCCCGGCGATCTGTTTCAGGCGCCGTTCGCAGAAAGCGAGCATGGCGTGACCGATGCCCTGGTGGCGCCAGGCCGGCAAGAGATATCCCACCGCCCATCCCAGCCACTGGCCTTCATCGTCGCGGTTCCACCACACCCGGCTGTATCCCACCAATTGCCCCTGGATTTCAGCTACGATCATGTCGGTGGATGGGTCGCAGTTATCCAGGGTGGCGTAATTCCTGGCTATATCGGCCAGCGTTTCTGCTCGCTCGCGCCCATCCACTTCCTTACTGGCATGAATGACTGCCAGCATGGCGGGGAAATCTGCTTCGCCTCGAAAAGAGCGAAAGGCCAGGTCTTCGACAGGTGGAAGGTGGGGCTGTGCGTTCAATTCATCGATTATCGTTTTCATGTATTGCTCCTTATCAGAACTTCGACTCAGCTAAAACATCTAACTTTCTTCGGAACGCTTCGTAGATGTTTCCGGCGATTGCCCGTTTGCCTGGGGTAATTTGAACTTGAACCACACCGGCACCATCACCAGTAAAGACGCCCAGGCAGTCAGCAAGAAGGGGAAACGCGGATTGACGCGTTCCCATAGCTGAGCGCCGATGGCGGGCGCCGGCAGCGAAACCACTCCCAGGCTGGTGCTGAACAGGCCAAACGCGGTGCCGCGCACTTTCTCGGGCACGGCCTTGCTGACCAGGGATTGGTAAGCCGGGGACATCAAACCTACTCCCAACCCGCCAATGCTCCAGGCTACTGCAAACCCCCAGAAACCACTGGCGCGAATGAACATGAAGAGCGAAACAGACTGCAGCAAAAAACCTAGAAAAATAACCAGGCGTTCGCCTTTCTTATCTGCCAGCCAGCCGGCTGGAATGTTGATCACCATCATACATATCCCAAAGATCGATTGCAGCAGTCCGATCTGGCGGAGTGACATTCCACCGATATCTCCCATGTATAATGGCATCAGGTTGAAGGACAACGAAAATGAAACATCCCGGATGCCATCAGTGACCAGGATCCAGGTAACCAGCCCGCCGCTTATCATCAATCCAAGCATCATGCCCAGGTTGTTCTGCAGGCTGGATAAGGAGAGCTTTGTTGGGGCTGCGGTGGCGGTGTTCGTAACGGCTCTTGCCATTCCTACCCGGATGACCGTAGCAATGGCGTATAGAACCATGGCGACACTCAACATGAGTTTAAATCCATAAACATCGGCCAGCCAGCCGCCTAATGGCGGCCCGACCACGGATACGATCAGGAAAAGCGTCTCGGTGATGCCAAAAACCCGCGCCCGGTTCTGTTCGGTGGATTGTTCTGCGATGAAGGCTGAGAAGCTGGGACCGATCAGCGAACGTGTGATCGCATTGAAACCTTCGCCTACCAGCACCCACTGCCAGGTAGGCGCCAGGATCAGCCCAACATACGTCAGCAAACCTGCCACGCTGCCCATGGCGATGCTGCGCAGGCGACCTAACGAATCCGATATCCAGCCGCCCAGGATTTGCAGCATCAGCGGGATGATTTGCGAAAGGGTGAAGAACAATCCTACCTGAACCACGTTTGCGTTCAGCGATTTGAGATACAGTGCCAGCAAAGGGCCATACATATTGCTGCCCATGTTAGCCAGGATCATAGCAAACATGAATAAGACCAACATGCGGTTCAGAAGCGGTGATTTTTGGATCGGTGGATTGCTCATCTTGAAACTTGTCTCATAACCCTATTCGAAACTTGCGTTGAAATTCGAGCAGCTTGCTCGTTATCTGGAAACCGATCGACTCGTATAACTTGATCGCAGGCAGGTTGTCGTTTTCGGCGACGACCATGGCTTGTTGCATCCTGCGTTCTTGCAGCCGGTGCAGCGTCTCCAGCATGACGGTTCGCCCCAGACCAAGGCGCTGAAAATCCGGATGCGTGCCGACCGGCTCAAGGAGGCCCACCCGGTTGGTCGGATCAACCCAGCCTATGCAGAACGATGCAATGCGCCCGTCGGCTGCCGCAGCCACCACGTTCAGCTCATCGTTAAAGACCGGCGAGTGTAGAAAGTTTACCATGCGTTCTAGGTAGCGGTCGAAGGGTTGAGAGCTCTCGAAGGCTCCATACGAGGCTGTTGCCCGCTCCACCGCATCCGTTGCCGGGTCGCATGAGCGTAGCTGGAATCCTGCCGGCGGGTTGGCTGCGGGTAGGAATGCATTCAGCGAACAAGACAAGTAAACCGTTTCAGCGTTGTACGCGAATCCTCGGCTTTCCAGGCGCTCGATCAGATAGGCATCCTGCTGATCGATCCAAAACACGCGGATGGCATTTTTGCTCTGCAAGCGGGCGATCTGCTCGGCCTGCGCTTCCGCCCAGGCATAGATTGACTCTGCCAGGAGGCTGGCTTTCAGGCAGGGTTGGAGAAATACATCGAAGGTGTTCCAAAGCGGGTCGAGCAGCGCCCAGGCAAGGAGGCGATCAGCATGCTCTGGATCATCCCACACATACAGGTAATCCCACAGGGCTTCCTCTTTATAGCGATAGAACAGCCACCAGTTCAGATCGCCCACGTGGACATAATATGTACCGTTGGCAGCCCTACGGCCCTCAATTAGCAATTGGTGGATGCGTTCCAGGTCGCTCAAGTCATGATATTTTCGCGGCGGTTGTTGTATCTCATCCATAATTTTTATTTTGATAGGTAGAGAGAGCGGGGCAGAATTAATCCGTTGCCGCTCTCTTTTATCTTAAGCGAGATAACTCGCAAGCATGCTTGCGTGCTCGCTGCGCGTATCGTTCTGCCAGCGTCGCCAGTTCATTCTTCGTTTCCTCAAAGAACCGCTGCACATCTACGCAGGTCGGGCTGCCCTTGCGGAGCGATTTCAACAGCCGCTCCACGTGGCTGGCCTGCAAGATGGCCATATGACGGTCATTTGCCAGGGCATAGGCTGCGTCCCAACGTTCCAGGTCGCTGCCCTGGGAAATTCTGAAGGTGCCAGTCGGTTTCTCGGTTTGGCGTACGATGGCGTCAGTAAAATCTATTGTAATCATATCGTTCTCGCCATTTCTAACTCTTGCCGGGAAACCGCCGCTCCGTTTTATTCGTCGCGTCAGTTTTCCGGTCTATTTTGCGTAAGGCCTGGTTCATCCTCCCAGGTTGAAAAATATATCGCGTTTGTCATTGTTCTTTATACCGGGCATCCCATTCTTCTCTCAGGATGCCCATGAAGATCAAATCCCAACGCTGCCCATCTCGGTTCAACATTTGGCGGGCTCGGCCCTCTATGTTAAAGCCGCATTTCAGGTAAGAGCGGATGGCTCGTTCGTTGTATTCGAACACATCAAGTGACACCCGGTGCAGGTTTAACTCCTGGAAGGCGTAGCGCAGGATGATGCGCATCGCATCGGTGCCGTAGCCATGGCTCCAAAATTCGCGATCCTCGATGCCGATTCCCACGAATGTGTCGCCATGGGCCCATTTCACTCCATCCAACCCCACCCCCCCGATCAACCGGTCTCCGGCCAGGGTGCGGATATCGAAAAGAAATGTGTCTTCAGGTTCTTTATCCAATTCTTTTTCAAGCCAGTCTTTGACTTTTTTCTTGGATATTGGCCAACTGATGTCACTCATCGACAGGCGTTGAAACTCACTGTCGCGGGAACTCTGGCTGCCCATTTCTGCTTTTTCATCGATCTCTGCGCTGCACAAGCGCACCAGTTCTCCTTTGAATAAATCCTTGTTCATACCGGTTGCTCCTCCTGCATTTTTTGCCATTCTTCGCGCAGGACGCCCATGGTCAGGTAATCCCAGCGCTGTCCATCGCGCAGCAGAGCACCGCGCACGCGCCCTTCCAAGACATAACCGCATTTCTCATACGAGTGGATGGCGCGTGGGTTATATCCAAAGACAAACAAGCTCACCCGGCGCAAATTCAGTTCCTGAAAGGCGTATCTCAGCAGCAATTGCATGGCTTCTGTGCCGTAGCCTTTGCCCCAGCAGTCGCGCTCGCCGATGCCGATGCCCACCCAAGAGTCGCCCTGGCACCAATCCTGGCCCCACAGGCATACAAAACCAATCAAGCGGTTGTCCACGATGGTGCGCACAAAGAAAAGGTAATCTTTCTCTATTTGCTTTTCCAGGTCTTTATCGATCCATTCCCTGGTCTTTTTTTCTGACCAAAGGCGCGCTGGGTCATTATCCAGCAGCCGGACATACTCAGAATCCTGCTCCCACTGCGTGAAGGCTTTTGCCACCACCTCAGGTTCTTCGACCGATAGGCGGACTAACTTGCCTGTAAAAAGATTAGTATCCATATTCTTCTGCCTCACTCAGGCTGGTTGGCAATCCGGACCAGCCACTCTTCTCGCAAAATGCCCAGGTGGATCACATCCCAGGTACGCCCATCTCGTTTCAGGGCCTGGCGGCGACGCACTTCTGGCACAAAACCATGGCGCTCGAAAAAGCGCAGTGCGGCGGGATTGTCTTCGCCCACTACTGCTGTCAGGCGATACAGGTTCAGTTCTGCAAAGACATAGCGCAGGATCAGGCGCAGTGCATCGCTGCCATAACCGCGGCCGCGATCCTCAGGGGCGCCGATGCCCATCTTGAGGTTACCATTGCCATGCGTCCATTCAATCCACGAAAGGCGCACAAAACCCAGCAGGTGGTCATCTTCTTTGCTGCGGAGGGTGAAGTAGAACATGTTCTTGCTCTCTTCTATTTCTTTCTCAAGCGCCTCATATTTTTTCTTCATCCTTGCAGCAGAAACCGGGTAGGCCGGTTCCTGGCCTAAGGCTCGCAGGTAGGCCGGATCATGGGTCCAGCGCGCCTCGACCTGAGGGTCTTTTTCATGGTCGATCGCTCCCAGGCGGATCAGTTTCCCATCGAATAATTGTGTTTGAATATTCATAAAATCCTCCTTTGTAAAAAAACGGCCACAGGTTTTTCCCGTGGCCGGCGAAGGCAGATTACTCAAAAAAAACGGCCACGGGAGGAGTGTCCCATGGCCGCAGCTACCGAAAGTTTCTGACTAACTGGCAACAGGCGCACTCCAATAAGGCATGACATCACTTGAACCATCTTCGATGCGAAGCCTTGTGCAGATGAATAATGAATTTGCCATGCGAAGCGCGCTCCTTTCTCTAAAAAGATATGATCGTCTTTTACGACCAGGCAGAGTCTACCCGCGTTTATTTGAACTGTCAAGGGAAGATTAATGATTGATTAATGGCCGGGACTGATCGGTTCCAGATCATGGCTGTCTTGAAAATACCTATGCTGGGGCAAGGGCAGATGCTTGTTGTAAAGAAACAGCGTAACCTAACTGCTCAAGCCGTTTGACGAGCCGCTTGGCGGTAGCTTCTGGGCGACGATTGTCGAAGTAATTTCCACCCAGTTCACGATAAGGTTCTTTGCGTTGGATCAAATGATAAGCAATCACCAGAATGGTATGTTCCAAAGCTACAATCGCTTTCTTTTTGCCTCGCCGGGCAGCCAAACGGCGATACTGGGCCGACAAGTAGGTATCCTTCGTACACGCTGCGGCGTGTGCGGCTTGGTTCAAACCCGCCCCCAGGACTTTGTTTCCTTGCGTGGTTTTGCCAGAATGGCGCTTGCCAGCGCTTTCGTTGTTGCCGGGTGCCACACCTGCCCAAGAGGCCAGGTGATCGGCGGTGGGGAAACGGCTCATGTCGGTCCCAATTTCGGAAACGATAATCTCAGCCGTTTCGCGGCCCACTCCGGGGATCGTATCCAGCAAGGTGACCGCTTCTTCAAAAGGGCGACAATACACCGCTATCTGCTCATTGAAGCGTTCAATCGTTTCGTCCAGGCTATCGATCTGAGCCAACAATTCGGTCAAAACAAATCGGTGATGGGCTTGCACGCGTCCTTCCAAAGCCTTGGCCAGCAAGTCGCGTTTCTCGCGCATCCGCCCTCGCGCCAATTCGGCCATTTCCGCTGGACTGCTGTGACCCTCAACGATGGCTTCCAACATCGCCCGTCCCGATACACCCATCACATCCGAAGCAACGCTGGTCAACTTGATGTTGGCACCTTCCAACACTTTATGCACCCGGTTGACCAAGGTCGCCCGAGTACGAACAAAGGTGCTGCGAGCACGGGTCAGATCGCGCAACTCGCGTTGCCCGAGGGGCGGCACAAAGCTAGCTTTGAGCAAACCGTGGCGCAGAAGCTCGGCGATCCATTCCGAATCCTTGACATCCGTCTTGCGCCCTGGAACCGCTTTGATGTGCTGGGCGTTGACCAGCAGCACTTCGAAGTTGTTCTCCAAGATGTTGAACACGGGCTTCCAATACTCCCCTGTGCTTTCCATAGCCACATGGGTAACGCCACAAGTCATGAGCCAATCCGAAAGCGCTAACAGATCGCTGGTCATGGTGTCAAAGGTGCGTACTTCTTTCCGTAAGCCTCCCTTCTCGTCCGGAACAATGATCGCAGCGACAACCGTCTTCTTGTGGACATCCAAACCTGCGCAATGCGTATGTACGATATCCATGAGAACCTCTCCTGGGGCTGAATGGCGGCTGACGTGGATACCTGGAAAGACAGAGACTGTCTTACGTGCTTCCTATAGTAGCGAGCGACAATTAGGGGTGCCTGCAAGTATCCGGATCAGTCTCAATGACAGGCTCAAAGCACCAAGCAAAAAACGATCTCTATGTCAGCCGGATGCCGTCGGTTATAGCACATTTTCATGCTTTGGGGTGGGCTTTGTCCATGATGTCTCAATGGGGTATCCGGCGGCTCGCCAGGCATTGACGCCGCCATTCATGCTGGTCACCTGGGTAAAGCCGGCACTCAATAAGATATCGCGACCGCTCTGGCTGCGATTGCCTGAACGGCATACTACCACGATCTCCTGGTCGCGCGGCAGTTCAGCGGTGCGCTGCGCCAGTTCATCCAGTAAGATCCAGTGCGAGTTGGGAATGTGATATTCATCCCATTCGGCCTTGGTGCGCACGTCCAGCAGATAGGCGCCGGCGTTATATTTTTGGTAAGCCTGGTCGACCGAGATTTCTAACGGTTGCGATGTGGTTTGCGCCTGGCTGTCTCGCGCCATGAGTACTCCAACGATGACAATAATGATAAGAATGCCTGCCCCGATCCAGATAAGCGGGTTGTTCTGTTTTATTGCGGCAGATTGCGATCTTTGGCGGCGTTTCGATGTGTTGGGCATAAGATGCTCCTTGTTCTAAATGATTTTCTTACATTCATCTTTAGATGCACAGGTTTCTGGAAGGTGGCATGAAGATCAAGGGGAGTATAACCAATTTTCAAAAAAAGCGCCGAGGGATTTGCCACTGGTCTGCTCGAACAAATTCAATAAATCGGTTCCGGCAGCGATCTTGTAGCGATAATTCTGGAAATAGGTTTGCAGGGCCAGGAAGAAGGCCCGGTCGCCGATCTCTTGGCGAAGCTTGTGCAAGAAGAGAGCGCCTTTGGTGTAGACGATTCCGCCGTAATTGTCGGCATAGGCCGGGTCTTCCCAAAAGGGCACGGGCCTGGTCACCGGGGCGTCCTGGCCGAGTTCCACCAGGCTGTCATAACGATCTTGCCAGTAACGGACCAAGCCGTCATAGTACTCTTGGCCAAAGGCAGCCTCATAATAGACGCCGGACGAGTAGGTAGCCAGGGCTTCGTCCAGCCAAGGCTCGTCAAAGACATCGTTTCCGACCAGGTTATACCACCACTGGTGAGCGGCTTCGTGGGCCACGGTAATAATGAAAACCGAATTGGTGGGATCCTGGTAACGATCTGCTTCGATCAGGAAGATGCCCGGATATTCTACGCCGCCCGCGTTGCGCATAGGCGACTGGATCACGTCCAGCTCGGTGTAGGGATAGCGCCCAAATTTCTCGTTGAAAGTTCTCAGCGCATCCAAGGTGATCTGCAAAGCAGCCAGGCCGCCATCTTCTGAGCCGGGCAGGTAATAGGAATTGACCACGGTATCGGCCAATGTGTCGCTGGCGATTAAAAAATCCTGGCTGGCGGTCATAAAGAATTCTCGCACCGGGCCGCTGTCATATAAGCAGCGCCTGATCCCTGGCGCTTCATTACAAAAGACGGCGACACCGGTCGCTGCCAGGATCCAATTCTGTGGCAAGGTGATTTCTACCGAGTAATAAGCCATGTCGGCGTAGATTGGATCGCCGATGAAGGATAGCGGGTCGAGGTTCCAACCATCCTGGTCGAACACAGCCAACAGCGGGTACCAGCCTGCCAGGTTCAATACGCCCTCGGCAAGGTTGTAAATGCCGTATGCCTCGGGCGTCTCGAGACCGCCAAAATCACGCGGCACTTTCCCGGCAAAGTCTAACTGGATCTGCGCCTTGCCGCCGGGAGGCAGCGCCTGCGCCAGGGGGATTTCTAGTACCGTGTTCTGAGTTGAGTACAACTCCGAAAGATTGCCCGCCAGGGGATGCCCATTGAGCCGCAATCCGGAGATCGTCAATTCACCCGGCCCAAAGATGCTGCGCCCGTTGGGCAGCAGGCGCAGGTAGATCTGCTCCAGGGCCGTCTCTTCCAGGTTGGTATAAGTAAGCTCCAGGCGACCCTGGTAGGAGGGTTCTTCCGGCTTGAGTTCAACCTGGATGGCATACACGGGCAGGGCAGGGAGCTGCTGCGCCTCTGGCATGGCAAAGGGCAGCAGGGCCTTGGGTTGCTCGCCCGGCGCCGCCATGACTGCCTCACCGGACGGTTCAGCGGTGTTCGTTGGTTGGTGCGAGATGGCGCCGGCAGCCAGCGCGCTGGAGGGTGAGTTGAGTACAACTCCAAGTGTGGGGAGACATTCTTGCCAGGTGAGCACCAGTCCATCGGTAAGCCGGCAGCGGTAGGCAGCGCCATCAGGTGCAGCGGCCTCCACCCAGGCGATCTCGCCGCGCTGGGAAAGCACCTGGATATCCAGAGGGGTGGCAAACACAGCTTGCCCGGCGGCCTGGTATTCCTGCCACTTTTCTAACCAGAGGCGGGCGGATTCTGCAAGGCGTATTTTGCACTTCGTTTCGTCCAGCCCGCCCTGTTCCCACAGGCAATTCATTGCCCTGGCATAATACGTCTCACTGGGTTGGCAGAAGCTCGGCGTGTTGGCAATAACCCAACAGATTGCCCATTCACCGGAGAAATCAACCAGCACCCGCACCGTATCCAGGGTGGTTGGTTCGTAATATCCCATGAAAAGGCGACGTGGTCTTGGCAGTAAATCCTGGATGGCTCTAACGGCGCCCAGGTGGGCATCGCGTGCCAGGCTCTTGTCTATCTCAACGCCTGCCGTATCCAAGGAAAGTTCGATCACGTTGTTGATCTCTACCAGGGGTTGGCGCAGCGGATGGTTGACCAGGGAGTCGGTTGCGAGGGCGGCGCCCAGGAAGAGCGGGGATATCAGCGCCAGCGCCATCAAACGCCGCGGCAGGTTCGGGGTAGCGCGGGCCGAATCGACCAGGTTGATCTGGAGCACGCCGCACAGCACCGCGGCGGCAATGCTGATGACGGCTGCGATTACCAGGCGTGATGCAGAACTTTCGACAAACGGATAACTTGTCAAACCCCGGAAATCTGTCTCCAGCCAGCCATGAGCGAGTGAGGTAAACTCATAAGGCAGGTGACCGGCGATCCAGGCGCAGGCTGCCGCCGTCAATGCCCAGCTTGCTGCTCCCACCAGAGCCCGGTCAAAACGGCTGGTAACCCATCCGGCCAGCAGGCATAAGGGCAAGCACAACACACTGCCCATTGCCAGTTTGAGCCAGGGCAGGGCAGCCATTGCACCTGAGAGTTCGAGCCCGTCCAATCCCCAGGCTCCGAAAGCATAAGCCAGTCCCATGATCAAACCAAAAACCAGGCCCAAGGCCTGGTTCTCTCGGGACATCCGACGATAATTTTCAAGGGCTTGGTACTTCATTCATTTATCCAGGCAACAAGCTGCGCCTTGTGAAGATTTTACTTATCTTCGCGGAATTCCCCTTCAACCACTTCGCCGTCGATTTCAATCTCGTCTTCTTGCTGGGCCATCTGGGATTGACCTTGGTCGGCGCGATTGATCGCCTCGGTGTGTTCCTGAACCACTTCGGGCGGGCACAGCTCCACGAATAGGAATGTGCTGAACCAGACAATAGCAGCATCGTCGATGGGCCCGGGCATGATATCTGGAAAGAAGAGGTAGATCAGCGATGTTAAAGGAATTGCTTTGAGCAACATATTCACGCGTGGATCGCTCATCAAGCGAATGATCAGTTTGATGCGATTGCCGACGCCCTTGAACATGCCGTTGTAGGGGGTAATATCTCGAGGAGCATTTTGTGACATAAACACCTCCAAATTTACAGAGATTATATCATTGGCCAGCCCGGGCAGAAGCCTGTATCAGGAATGTTCCTCATCTGCGGGTGGGGCGGCCTGGCCGTAATCTAATACCTCGAACCCTTGCGGGCCCACTTCCGTTCCAACGATGCCTCGTTCCTGCATCGCTTCGATCAGGCGCGCGGCGCGGGTATAACCGATCCGCAAGCGGCGCTGCAACATTGAGATCGAGGCTCGGCCCTGCCGCCGCACCAGATCCAACGCCTCATTATATAAGGGATCGCCTTGTTCCTCTTGTTCCATTTCTTCCCAAAGCGGGATCTGTTTGAGTGGAATACCTGCCGGGACAGAATCAACCACCCCACCCATCGCCGCCGGCGCAGCCGGGAACGAGCCGACAAAACCCAGCCAGTATTGCACCAATCGCTGGATTTCGGTATCGGATACATATGCTCCCTGCAGGCGGAGTGCTGAGGCTGCGTCCGGCGCCTGGAAGAGCATATCGCCGCGGCCCAGCAGGCGTTCTGCGCCAGGCTGGTCCAAGATGACCCGGCTGTCTACACCCGAGGCCACTGCAAAAGCGATGCGGGACGGGAAATTGGCTTTGATCAGGCCGGTCACCACATCCACCGATGGACGCTGCGTGGCGATGATTAGATGGATGCCGGTGGCGCGCGCCAACTGCGCCAGGCGAGTGATCGAGCGCTCGGTTTCGTCCGGCGCCAGCATCATCAGATCAGCCAACTCATCGATGATGACCACCAGGCGAGGCAGCTTTTTCTCGCCATGTCCCTCTATTTTGGCGTTGTATTCTTGAATGTTGCGCGTGCCCAACTGCGCCAGCTTGTGATAACGCTGATCCATCTCGCGCAGCACCCACTGCAGCGCGCCGATCACGCGTTCCATCTCTACGACCACAGGTGTCAGCAGGTGTGGAATGCCGTTATAACCGGTCAATTCGACGCGCTTTGGATCGACCATGATCAGGCGCACATCGTCCGGTGTATTGTTCAACAACAGGCAGGCGATGATGGCGTTGACACAGACCGACTTACCGGAGCCGGTTGCTCCGGCGATCAGCAGGTGGGGCATGGCAGACATATCGGCTGCCACCGCGTGCCCGGCCACATCCTGGCCGATAGCAAAGCGCAGTGGCGATTTCAAACGACGGAAGGCATCGCTTTCGATCACGTCGCGCAAGGCAACGTTGGCGATCACTTCGTTGGGCACCTCGATGCCCACGTATCCTTTTCCAGGAACCGGTGCTTGCACCCGGATTGTGCGCGCCGAAAGCGCCAACGCCAGGTCATCTACCAGGGATGCGATCTTGCCAACCCGTACCCGCACGCGCCCACCCCGGTTTTCGACAAAATCAGGCTCGACGCCAAACTGGGTAATGGTTGGGCCGCGGTTGATCTCGACCACGTTGACCGGTGCGCCGAAGGAGGCCAGCGTTTCTTCGATCGTGTGCGCCCGCTGCAGGTCCACCTCATCATCTACAGCTACTTCGCTGCCTGCTTCGAGGATATCCTCCAAACGTGGCAGCACCCAGGTCATGGGCTGACCGGCAGCCTGGGGACTGATGACCCGGATCGAGTCCGGCGAGCTGCCGGGGGTGGGATTCTTCGCTTGGGTAGGGGTGGGCAGTGATGGGAAGGGAGATTTGTTGGGCGTCAGGTAACGCCGGGTGCGCCACTCATCCCACCAATCCTGGATGCGCAGGATCAATGGGGAGACCCAATGGAAAAGGTTTGCCACCGAGGTGTCTAGCACCAGCGTCAGGGAGACCAACAACCAGGCCAACAGCGCCACAATCGTGCCGCCAATTCCCAGGTTGGATACAAACAATTCGTAAAAACCTGCTCCCAGGTATCCTCCACCTTTTCCGGCTTGCGCCAGATCAAAGGATTGCTCGAGAGTATCGGGTTGGACTGCCAGGTGCAGAAAAGTGAGCAGATTTAGGAATAAAAGACCCAACCCCGCCAGGCGTTCCAGGGCGATGCGTGGCACACGTTCGAAGTTGCGCAGGATCAGCCACAGACCGATGATGATCATGACCATTGGGAAGAGGAAAGCGCCCCAGCCAAAGATCTGTCCCAGCAGCGACAACCAGTTGCCGGTCGATGCGCTGTGATTGGTGGACAGCAGGCTGAGCAGCGTGGGTAAGCCGACGAATACCAGCACCACCCCCACCAGGTCCAGCTTGCGATCCAGGCTCATGCCGCTGGAGGGTGCTGCGGCTGTCTTTCCGGTGGGTTTGGCGGTTGAGCGGGCAGTTGAGCGGGTGGGCGGCGCCTGGTTCTTGCGCCGAAAAAGCCCCTTCAGGCTATCCAACAGGCCCGGGCGCCTGGCAAGCTGGGCGGATGAGCCGCCCCGGGTAGAAAGGCGCTTGCCGGCCGCGCTCCTGACGGGAGCGGCTTTACGGGCGCTCGAGCCACGCCCGGAGGGCTTGCTGGCGGCGCGCACTGGCGTCTTGCCGCTGCCGGCTTTGGGTTTGCCCCGGGCAGAGTTCTGCTGGCTTGTCTTGGTGAACTTGCGTGAAGGCGGCACGTGTGCTTACTTTCCGATCATAGGATAGGGGAGCCCGGCCATCTGCTTTCAAGGGCGGGGTCATGTGCTGCCATTATAGCACAGATGATCTTCTATAATTTCGATCTTTATAGTGATACTCGTCCACTCTTAGCAAGTCCATCACGCGCTGCGGTTCTTTTTTGACCAGGTTGCGGCAGGCGCGGTAGGCGATCCAGTAACTGTTCTTGTCTCCCGAGGCGACCAGTTCTTCGACCAGCGCATACACCAGCTCAGGCTGCCTTCTTGCCAGGTCGCTCAGATTATTGCCGACCGAGGTGCGCGGGTAGGGATGCGTTTCGCAGAACATGAGGCGCAGCACTTCCAATAATGCCTCGGGTTCCCGGTTCAGCCAGCGATTGCCGGTGACCGGGCGCAGCGTTTCGGCGGCAAAGCGGCGCACATTCGGTTGTTTTGAACTGGCAAGCCCTTTGAGCCAGGGCAGTGTGACCGTTCGCTGGGGGCCGATGAACTTGCGCCCTGCGCAAGCTGCAAATTCACGTGAGACCCAATCCGGCGAATTGGCGGCTTTTTCGAAGAAGTCCAACACTTCGCCTGGCTGCTGCAGGCCGTATTCGGCCATGAGAAAGACCGCTGTTCCCAGCAGCCGGTCATCGGCAGGCAAATGATCACACAATACCAGGGCGATCTTCTGCAAGTCGGCCTCGTTAGAACAGATCTGCACGAACATGGCGCTGAGTCTTTCAACGACCCAGGTGATGCCGTGCGAAATACGCTGCTTGGGCTGAATGGCAGCATACACATTATCTTTTAGTGATCGCAATGCCTGGATGCCTTGTGCGGTGCGGCCTGCCAGCAAATTGGCGGCGATGATCTGAATCTGTTGCAGTTCTGCTTCGGAGAAATCTTGGAACATAATGGCTCCTGACAAGCTAAGTATAGCATATGCGGATTTGACGTTTGCAGCCAGGGTATGAAGATCGCCTAATTCCGCTTATGCCAGGAGCCAAATCTCGTGTACAATACGAGCGTGACGTTGTTGTTATCTCGTCAAATAAATTTCAAGGAATCCACTATTGTTTGAGATCGTATTCTTAGGTACTTCCGCTTCGGCTCCTTCGGTGCGCCGGGGCCTCTCGGCCCAGGTGGTGTTGCACGATGAGCATCGCTTCCTGGTGGATTGCGGCGAGGGCACGCAGCGCCAGATATTGCAGTCTGGCCTGGGCTTCAAGCGGTTGAACCGTATTCTGATCACCCATGGCCACCTGGATCACATCCTGGGGCTGGCAGGCTTGCTCTCTACCTTTTCACGCTGGGAAACTATCGATGATCTGGAGATCTATGCCGGGCATTGGGCCCTGGAACGCATCCACGAGCTGATCTTTGGCGTTGTCCTGCGGGGCGCTAATCCCCCCATGGATCTGCGTTTCATCGAGATTTCGCCGGGCGTTATCTTCGAAGGCAGCGATTTTTCTGTGACCGCTTTCCCTGTCTGGCATCGTGGACCGGATTGTTTTGGCTACTTGTTCGAAGAGAAGAACCGCCGGCCTTTTTTGCCCGAGCGCGCCGATGCTCTGGCCGTTCCTCCTGGCCCCTGGCGGCGCGACCTGGTCAATGGAAAGCCTATCCAACTGCCGGATGGCCGCACCATCCAGCCCGATGAAGTGTTGGGGCCAGAGCGCCCTGGTGTGCGCCTGGTGCATATCGGCGATGTAGGCCGCACCGACGATCTGGACAGTGTATGCCGGGACGCAGATATGCTCGTGATGGAAGCCACTTATCTGCAAGAAGATATCGACATGGCGCAGAAGTTTGCCCACATGACCGCCCGCCAGGCAGCCGAGCTGGCGCAGCGCGCCGGGGTGGGGCAGTTGATCCTGACGCATGTTTCGCGCCGTTATCGCGAGCGCGATATCCTGGCAGAAGTGCGCTCTGTCTTCCCCTCTGCGGTGGTGGCGCGCGATTTCGATGCTTTCCAGGTGCGGCGCGGCGAATGCCTAAAAATAGAGCGCTCGCCTGACGCCGAAGTGATCTAGCGCTGGCAGGCTAACCCGGCGCCGGTTAGGGTTTTCTTTTGAAAATGCGTAAATAAGCCTCTGCCCGGCATGGAGCATTGGACGGGGTGGGCGAAAGCTCATCATAGAGCCCTGATTCGAGTATCGATTGCAGCCAGCCTTCGTAATATTTGGGTTCGACCAGGACGAACTCGGCTTCGGCAAGCCACCGGCGGCCAAGCGTCTCATTCCACCAGCCATACTTTAGCAGTTCATCATCTTCACCTGTCAGGCGATAGGAGTAGTCGCCATTCAGCTGAGATGGATAAATGCCTGCTTGCGGAAGATATAGTAGATCGACCAGCGCGTCGCTGCGCCAAAAAACCTGCGCGGTGGGCGGGATAACTGCTTGCAGGGCTGTGCCGACTGCTTCATAAGTGGCTATCTCGTCGCCTCCGCAATCGTAGCGCTGGTATCCGCCGCCCAGCCAGTCGCTGGGGGCTAGCAGGCAGCCTATCAATGCCATCAGGGCAAAAGCAGCCACGCCGGTGGGCAGGCCGGTGAGAGAGACCGGGCGCTTGCTCACTCGCGGCAGCAGCCGGGCTGCCTGCCAGAATATCCACCCTGCCAGCAGGCCGAAAACGATGGGCAACGTGGCGTTGAAGATATCGAAGATCGTCTCTTGTTGCAGAGAAGTCACGTTGGCGATCAGACGCCACAGTTCTGCGTACCCCGGCAAAATACGGTGGTTGTTGATGCGCGGCACGCGCATTTCCATGACCTTGTACGCCAGCAGCGGCAGCCATCTGCTGTACAAAATGCCCGCCGGCACCACGACGGTCGCTAGCCCGGCAAGCGCCAACTGCCAGCGAAAGATAGCCTTTTGCCAGGAAGGAATTGACACCGCCGCCAACAGCAAGCCTAAACCGGCGTAAAAGGATGTGTAGATCGGGAAGCAAAAGACGCAATAATTTTTGATCAATGAAGCCCAGGCGTGTAGCGCGATCAGAGAAACCAGCAGCACAGATAAGAACACGGCAATGCGAAAATCTGCCTGGCTTTTCCATTGGGATTTGCGCGGCCAAAAGAGCCAGCTTGCCAGCGCGCCGATCATGCCGGCAAAGTAATACCGCACGGCTTCCCAAAAACTGCTCACCCGCTCTGCCAGGCTTGCAGCCGGATCCCAATAGGGCGAAGCGTCGGGCGGCCGGAAAGCGCTTAGGAAGGGTGCGAGCCCCTCGGGCAGCCAATAGGCCCACAGGCGTAAGATGTTTGGCCAATATAGGGCATGGATGAGCGCCACGGTGAGCGCACCGGCCAGGGCTGCCCAGGCAGCGGTTTTCCAGCCGCGCTGCCAGAAATGATATAAGATCAGGAACGGCAGCAGCGGCAGGAGGTTGATGCGGATCATGATGATCAGCCCGCTCAAGATCGATCCAGCCAGGATTTGCCAGAACGGGCGTTTTTCTCCCAAGGTGAGGAACATCACCCACATCAGCAGGCAGGCGATCAACCCTTCGGAGATTGCCATGCTGTACATCTTGGCCGCGGCAGGGTTGACTGCCATGGCCCATACCGCCGCAGCAGCCAGCCAGCGACTGCCCAAGCGGCGGCTGGTCAGCCACAGCGCCAGGAGCATGAACAGGCCCAGGAAGATGGCAAAGTATCGTCCCACCCGCAGGCCCGGTCCAAGCAGCGTCTGGACGGATCCGGGGATGAGGAAGGCCACCGGCATCTGGTTGGTCAGCGGTCCATAATCTTGGAAAAGCTGGTATCGCCCGCTGGCAAATAAGAAACCTTTAAATAGGTACAGTCCTTCGTCCAGGACAGAGTGCTGGGTATGGGCGAAGGTCCATAACTGGGCAAAGAAGATTAATAAACCTGCTGCTGAGATGATCTCTGGCAGCCAGGGAATGCGGAGAGGTTTCTTGGTCAGGCGCGTTGGCATAGGGTTGCGTTGGAGGGGCCGAGCTTTCTCAGCCCCTCCAACATTTCGTTTTATACGGTGCTTCCGGTGAAGTTGAAGCCGGTGATCTTGAGGGCCGGCACGCGGGTGGCAATGCCGCCAAACTCGCTCAGCAGCAGGATGGTGTGTTCACCAACCGCAGCCACGTTGTTCAGGGCTTCCACATAAGACTGGGTGAAGCGCAGGTTCTTTACTGGGTAAGCGATCTCGCCATTCTCGATCCAGAAAGCGCCATCGCGGGTCATGCCGGTGATGACGCAGTCGCGCGGGTGCACCAGGCGGGTGTACCAGAAGCGAGTGATATACACACCGCGCTCGGTTGAGCGGATCATTTCCTCGACCGTTGCCTGGCCTGGCGCGATAAACAAATTGATGGCGATCGGGCCCATGCCGCGCATGGTCGGCGGCAGCGCATGACCGGTGCTTGTCACACCGGCTTTGCGCGCTGTGTAACGGTCGTAAACGGGTCCTACGACCACGCCGTTTTTAACAATATCGACGCTCTGCTTGGGCACGCCCTCAAAATCGAATGGCATCGGCGAGCCTTGTGGGTCGTAACCGTCATCCCGAATGCTGATCTGCTCGCTCATGGCCTTTTGCCCGATGCGATCCACCATCCAGGATTGGCCTTCCAGGACCGATTGCGCACCCATGCCGTAATAGTTGAGCGAGCTGAGGATATCCTCGGTGGCATAGGGGTCCAACACCACAGTGAAATTGCCCGGTTCGATGCGGCGTGGGTTGCAGCCGCGCTCGGCTTTTTCGATGGCTTCGCGTCCCAGCATTTCTGGAGAAATATCGGTCACGCGCCAGCCTGAGCTTTGCGCCCAGCCCGACGAGTCGCTGCCCATCACCACCGTTGAAAAATCGGCAGTGCTGGCTAGGTGACTGGCAAACAAGCCTTGCGAATTGGCGACGGCAACTTCTCCCTCGCCCGTCGAAAAAGCGCCCGAGGCGTTCAAGCCTTTTTCGTTTGCCAGGCGACAAACGGCGCCAACGGCGCTGGCGCGCTGTTCTGGGCTGCATTCTGCTGTAGCCGCATGGTAGGATTGTACCTCGGTATAGCTGGCTGGCTCCGGCAGGCCGGGGTAATCTGGATCTTCGGGGCTGGCCTTGGCGCTCTGGCGGGCGTGCTCGGTCAGCTCGTCTAGGGCGGTGTCATCCAGCCGGTTGGTCGAAGCAATCCCCACGCGCTTGCCGATGAAATATCGCAGGGTCAGGCTAATATTGCTCTCTGCCACGTTTTGATGGATCATGTTGTTTGCAAAACGGGTCAGCGAGTTGTTCTCGGTGAACAGCAGCACTTCGGCCGCGTCGGCGCGGCAGCGTTTCAGTACCTGCTGGCAAATCTTACGAAGTTCTTTTTCTCCAATCATTCTCTGCCTCCCTACTTTAACACACCGACTTTGATACCACGGAAACGCGCCGGCGCGGCACCATGCCCGGTGTGCGCCACCTGGCCTGGTTGGCCTTTGCCGCAGTTGGGCGTCCCCCACATCACCCAGTGTTTCTCATTGCAAATGGCGTCACAACTATTCCAGAATTCCGGCGTGAGGCCCGTGTAGGTGCAGTTTC
>CAZVRZ010000034.1:21519-39798 GCA_964629965.1 uncultured Anaerolineaceae bacterium | reverse complement strand
GTATTCGAACATTTACGCCTCCATTCTTTCTTCTGCATCCCAGTGTTTCTTGACCTCACGAAAGGCGGTGAAGAACCTGGAACCATGCGGATTGACACAAGCGCGGCACTCGCGCGTGTAGCCGGCAGCGCTGTAGCCGCTCATGCCTCCGGCGACATTGTAGAGATCCTTGAAGCCATGTTGTTCGAGTATGCTGATGCCGAGGCTGGAACGATTGCCCGAACTACACACCAGGACGGTGGCCTTATCTTTGTTCAATTCTTTGTGGCGGGTGCGCAGTTCTGCCACCGGGATATTGATTGCTCCGACGATATGGTTGTCCTCATATTCCAACGGAGCGCGGACATCCACGAGCACAAAGTCCTCATGGCCGGCGATCATTTTGTGCAGATCGCTGGTATCAAGCAGCTTGGTGCCGCTGCAAGCCAAACCTGCCACAGCCCATGCCGCCATGCCGCCATCCAGATAGCCAGCGATCCGATCCACGCCCACCCGGCGCGCCCAGATATTGGCTTCCTGGGCTTTCTGGTAATCGTCCGCTACCATCAGAACATCCTTGTCCGTTGGCAGAACCCAGCCGGCAAAGGTAGGGAAATTACCATTGATGTCAAGATGCCAGGCACCGGTGAGATGCAAACCGGCATAGGCATGATAACTGCGAGAATCCAGCACCACCGTTCCTGGATCTTCAATGCGCTTACTGAACTGTTCGGCGTTCAATTCCGCCATGGAGGGAAGTTCGTCCAGGCGGCTCGGTCCATGGCGGTTGATATCGCTGCAGCGGCTGAAATGGTCGGGCGCGGGCGGCATGTTCTCAGTCAGTGAGCGGATGAAAGCGGATCTGTCCTCGATCTGCAGGGCTGTATTGAAACGGCGTTCATAGCCGATCGTGCTGGTCCATTTGGCGCCCATCGCACGACCACACAGAGAGCCCGCCCCGTGCGCAGGATAGACCTCAACATAGTCTGGCAGTTTCAATAGCTTATCGTGGAGACTGTCATAGAGCTGCCCTGCCAGTTCCTGGGCGATCTCCGGGAAGAGGTCGGGTCTGCCCACATCGCCAACAAAAAGCGTGTCGCCGACAAAAACCCCGATCGGATCATCCGAACGAGACTTGTCGATGATCACATAACTGAGATGCTCGGGCGTGTGTCCTGGTGTTTCCAGCACCTGCAGCAGCATATCTTCCAATTCAACGGTGTCACCATCGGAAAGGGGGACATGGTCGAACGTGCACCCCGCCGACTTTGCCACATAGATCTTTGCCCCGGTCTTTGCCAGGTCCATGTGCCCGGAAATGAAATCGGCATGGAGATGGGTCTGCAGGATGTGGGTGATGTCCAAGCCCATCGCGCGGGCTTCTTTGATGTAGATGTCCACATCGCGCTGGGGATCGATCACCGCGCAACTCTTCTTGCCAGCAAGGATGTAGGAACTGTGGGCAATCTTACCGGTGAAAAAATGTTTGATCAGCATGGGATATCCTCCTTGAGTAATTGAATTGGATTACAGGTAGAAGAAATAGAAGGCGATGGTCACTACGGTCATAAAGATCAGCGTCATTCCGCCGCCTGCCCGAAAATAGTCTGCATTGCGGTAACCACCGGAGGGCATCAGCAGCGCATTGACCTGGTGGGTGGGCAGAATGAAGGAATTTGCCGTGGATACAGCCGCCAGCAATACCAGGGGACGGGGGTCGAGCCCGGCAATCTGCGCCATGCTCATGACCAGCGGCGCCAGGACGACAATGGCGCCAACATTCGACATGAAGAGCGAAAACAGCATAGAAAGGAACGCCACCGCCAGGACGATGAGGAACGGATGGCCGCCCTGCGCCAACGCCATCACTCTTTCCGCCAGGAAGGCAGCTGCTCCGCTTTTCTCCATGGCAATCCCCAGCGGGATCAGCCCGGCGATCAGAAAAACCACCTTCCACTCAATGGCTTGAAAGGCTTCCTGGATGGTCAGCACCCGTGCCAGAACCATGGCGATGGCACCAGTGAGGAATGCCATAGATATCGGCGCGCCAGACAGTGCCAGCCCAATGGCTCCCAGGAAGCAAAGCAAGGCAATCCGGGCTTTTGAACGGTTCATCTTCATCACTGTGAATGGCGTCGCCACCAAGAAATCGGAGCCGATCTTCAGATCATGGATCTTCTCCCACAGGCCATGAACAATGATCGTATCGCCGGGAAGGAGCAGATGGTCTGAGAAATCTCCCCGGAGCGTTTCACCTTTACTGAAGAGCATCACCGGTTCTACGGCATAGCGCTTTCGCAGTCCAAACTGGCGTATGGTCTGACCCACCATTGCCGAACGGGGCGGGATGATCACCTCGGCAAAACCGGCGCTATCTGGATCATGCAGGTTGGTGAACGGGTAGGGCTTTTTCTGTTCCACCAACTGGTGGACGGCAGCGAAGCGGAGCGCATCCTCTTCATTGCCCAGCAGCGCCAGTTCCTGCCCTGCCTCGAATTTCCTTTCCCGCCAGGGCGCATATTCCACATCCCTGTCGCCGGCGATGCCAAGAATATGCAGTTTGTAGGTATCCCAGACACCCGAGCGTTCGGTCGTCACACCGATGAGCGGGCTGTTGGGGGGAACAGTATAATGCCTGATCTGATTCGGCAGGTGCAGGGCAGCGACCAGTTTGTCCTGCTCTGAAAGTGGGCTGCCCTCGGGCGCTGAGTCAGGAAGCACGAATTTGCCAAAGATGAGGAAGAAGGCGATCCCCGAAAGAAGCAGCAGGATTCCCACCGGTGTGACACTGAACAAATCGAAAGCAGCCAAACCAGCATTGTCGAGCAGATCATTGACCAGGATCAGCGGACCAGAACCGACCATACTCATGGTTCCGCCCAGGATGGCGGCAAAGCCGATCGGCATGATCAGGGCAGATGCCGGGATCCTTCCCTTGCGGGAGATATTGAGAATTCCCGGGAGGAAGAGCGCCGCGGCGCCGATGTTCTGAATGAACCCGGATAGAACGCCAACAGAAAGCGACATGAAGAAGATCACTTTGGGTCTGCTTGTACCCACCCAGCGCAGAACAGCCTGAGCGAACTGATCCATGATGCCGGTCCTGGCGATGCCTCCACCCAGGATCATCACCCCCATCATGGCAATGACCGCGTTGCTTGAAAAACCGGCAAACACCTCACCGGGTTCAAGGATGCCGCTCCACCCCAATGTCAGCATACACAGCAGCGCTGCCACCTCGATGCTAACGAATTCAAAGACAAGCATGACGACGGTGGCGATCAGAATCAGTAGAACGGTGAGGACTGTCGCATCCATACCATTATTTCCCAATCATTTTCCTTATCACTGCCACCCGCAAAGCATGCGAGTGGTGGTGCTGCATTGCGGCCCCGGCATTTCCACATGAGATCGATCTTGCCATCCGATTTGTATCCCTGCGGGTGACAACACTGCTGCTTAGAACATCCTTGCCCTCCTGAACAATGCGTGCTTGGCGCGGCGCATACAGAGGATCTCAAAAATATTATAGCATGATACAGAGATGGTGCACAAATCACCCTTGGGGGTGCCAAAGAATAATCAACAAACCAAGATGCACGCTACCGAAAGTGCAAATAACGCAAATCGTTATTTGCACTTTGGCAGAGGCGCAATCGCCTGTACCGGGCGGACGAAATCTTACGGGCTATCGAGAATCCCATCCCGCACAACTGACGCGGAGGGCACACCCTCTCACTCCCGAAACTCGTTAACGTAGTGTAACCCCTTGGCGGACCGCGCCAGATTGAAACTGCCGAAGCTCTGTTGGCCCGCTATGGTTCGCTGCGCGCAATCCGCATGGCTTCGGCCAGCGAGATCGCCGCCAGCGTTCATGGCATCGGACAGCAGACTGCCGCGCGCCTGGTTTCCGCATTGGAACTGGGCCGCCGCCTGGCAGTGGAGGTCGAGGACGAACGCCCGCTGATCCACAGCCCGGCCGATGCAGCCAATCTGATCCAGTACGACATGAGTCTATTGGAGCAGGAAGAGATGTGGGTGCTGCTCTTGAACACCCGCAACCGCCTGATCGAGATCGACAAGCTGTACCGCGGCTCGACGAACTCATCGCAGGTGCGGGTGGGCGAGGTATTCAAAGCCGCTATCCGGCGCAATGCTACATCCATCGTTGTTGCCCACTGCCACCCATCCGGCGATCCAACGCCCAGCCCGATGATGTCGCCGTCACACGCGCCATCGTTCAGGCAGGTAAGACTTTGGATATCGATGTCCTGGATCATATCGTCTGTGGGCGCAATCCAACCCGTTATGTAAGTTTGAAAGAAAGAGGGCTGGGCTTCTCGTAAGCCTGGCCTTTCACACCTAAGTCACACACTGGAGACAACCATGAAACTTCAACTGGAAATCAACGGCGAACCGTATACCGGCTCTGCTTTCAAAACCAATGATGGGATTCTCATCCACCTGCCCGGCGTCCAGGCTCCCTCGGCGGCGCCCTTCGAAACGCTGTTTCAGGGCGTGCCTGAGCACAAGCTCAACGGCGGCTTTCTGGAAGCGGGAGAATGGAATGGAAAGGAATTTCCCTTCGAAACCCAGGTCACGTTTGGCATCGGGCCGGACGGTAAGGTTTGGGCGCAGGTCTGCGGTACTCCTGGCGAACTGCCAGACGCAGGTCATTGCTGCCAGCCGGACCGTATGGCTGACGATGATGTGAATGCCCGGGCCTTGAGGATCCTGGACGAGGCTGACGAAGCCTTCGATGCCCTTTCTATGGCCAAAGAACGGGCCGCCAACGGCGGCTGGCCTGCGCCAGTCACCATCAACGACATCCTGTTCTGGCTGGAGGATGAAGCAACCATCCAGGAAATTGCGCTCAACCGCAGCCCGCAAGCCGCCGAAATGGATAAGGCCTACGTCCGCGCCCTGCGCGGCGTGGCGGACGAGTTGCGCGAACTGGGCTTCACGCCGTCGCCTGCACCCTGGGCAAACCAATCCACCGTCCCTTTGCCTGTTGAGGAAGGTTAGCCATGCCATTCCAGAATTTCATCTGCGAAGTCAGCGGCGAACCGACCCCACCGCAAGCCTGCCTGGCCTGCGCCCGCAGCGGCGCGCTGCCTGGCTGCCCGATGACCGCCCCGGTGGTCAAAGGCATCCTGGCCAACATGCGCCCGGACGATTTCGGCGTCACCATCACCACCCTGCTCGGCTGCCCACGCAAGTTCCAGCTCAAGCAAGAGTGGGACTACAACCTGCGTCCATTGAGGTCTTCATGATACCTTCTTCTTGACGCGCCTGACGCGTTGAACATAATCTTTTAAATTGGCAATCTGTCCATCGGCAAGGAAAACCTTCCAGGCTGTTCCTTTAGCCAGTTGTTTTCCCTGAATTTGGCCACGCTTTAGCCATTTGAATATTGTGCCTGGGGTCACTCCCACAACTTTTGCTGCACCTTCGACAGAATAGGCTCCATCCTCCCAACGATCGGGGATGGGGCCTGAATTTTTAGGTGTAGGTAATCCCAATTGCGTACGGAGCGTCCAAACATTTCTCATGGTGAATGGGCGTCCGCGGCTTGTGCAAAATCCTTCCTGGTTCAAAATATCGGCAATATCATCATCGAGTTTTTGTTCTCCCCAAAGCTCACGTATTCGTTGCTGCAATCTCTCAAAATCTGCGTGTTCTGCATAACTCAGAACGTTTCGGGCATATTTATGTTCGCTGGTTGCACCAGTCTGCCAGTTGATGCGAAACCAAACTTTCCCTTGCTCTCGATTTCGGTCAACAATGACTTCTTTGATGACCAAACGCAGGATCTGTTTGCGATCTCCGTCATTCGTTGATGGAGCATTCCATACTTTAGGCAAATCCTCGCCAAGGGCTATGATTTCTTCGCGATCGGCAGGAGATAGATTTAAACGGTTTTGTTGCTGCCAAATGTCATACTCTAGCTTGACCTTTTCTACTGCCCGAAGTTTATCTTCCCACTGGCGTTCCAAGGATCTCGCAACCAATCGGTTCTCTGGCTCCACTGTATCGTACTGACGACGAGCTCGTTCAGCTTCGTATTGTGTGCGCTGTAAACGCAATTGCCATTGTTGACGCAATAATGCGTGTTCTTGTTCAAGCTGATCGAGAGAAGCCAAGGCAAGGGCGATTTTGTCCGGCGCCAAAGCTTCAAAAACTAACAGTTTCACTTTTGCATCCAGCTGTAACGCGCGAATTTCTTGACAGGGTGTACATCCGTGTTCTTCGCAAGGGACATTACATCCATAAATGGGATACTTTCCATGGGGGCCTGAATAGCGCACTTTCATATGAGAGCCACAGCAACCACATATGATAATCCCTTGCAATAATGCTTGACCTTGTCTTGGCACTCCGCGTCGACCCTCTTTGTAATGATTTAGGTTGTTCTGAAGCTGCGCCTGATTGGACAGAAATTCGTTCCAGCTAATGTACTCTGGATACGCATTATGAAGAATGATATCCCACTTGTCAATAGGCAGCTTCATTCTCCCAGAAAAAGGGTGACTGGCTTTTCGATGCGTTGGATCAGTCTTCTTTTTGCCGTAGACATACGTCCCCGCATAGGCTGGATTCTTCAATATACCAATCACAGCGCTATAAGCGCCTACAACTGAGTTGTGCGTTGGGTACAGCGCCTACAACTGAGTTGAGTACAACTCGAGCAGGTCCATCAGGATCGGGTAGACCACCTCCACCTGCTGGTCAGGTTGGGTAGGCTCGATCAGATCGTGTTTCAGGTTGTATTTGGCCTCGAACTCATATTCGCCCACGTTCTCGGCCCCCAACCCGCGCCAGTTATCCACGATCTGCCTGGCATAGGTTGAATCGACGGCCTGGTCGGTGGGATTGTGGATGACCAGCACCGAGCCCGCCTTGGGTTTGGCCTGGCGTGAGAGACGTTTCAACTTTAGCCCCAGGGTGACGATGCGCGCCAGCCCGCGGGTGGCGTAACGCGGGTAAGCATGCAGCGGTGGGACGGGGGCGTCTTTCAATTCCGGGCTCCACCACATGAAGGTGTTAGGCAGTCGTAAAGCCAGCGTGGCCAGCAGGGGAGTCAGTTTAAGCGGGATGGCGTGGAAGGCCAGTGCCGCCGAGATGGCCGCTGCCAGGTGCACGTCGGCGCGCTGCTGCGCCGCCCACAATGCCAGCACGCCGCCCATCGACAAGCCGCACACGGTCACGTGCTCGCCGAGCCCCTGGGCAATATCCAGCGCCTCGTTGAGCGTAGCCAGCAGCTCGGCCTCGGTCTGCAAGGCGGTGGCGGTCGTCATCCGGTCGAGCAAACCGTGGTGAGGAAAGCGCGGGATTAAAACGTTGTATCCCCGCTCGAAGAAACGCTCGCCCAACTGGGCAAACTGGCGCGGGCAATTCGTGTAGCCGTGCAAGAAGACGATCGCTCGCTCGCGCTTCTCCCTCTGGCTCAACCAGATGGTGCGCCCCACCGGATTGACTTGTTCTGTATCCAGCGCTTGTAGGGCAGCTATGCGACGGCTGGCTGCAGAAAAATCGATCGCTGGATGGGGGCGATTGGATTCTGTGGGCATACATTCTCCTTCTTGCCAGATAGTAGAGACGGAATATTTTCCGTCTCAGCGGTAACACAGGCGGGCTTTCTTGCCGTGAAAATCGGGCACCAGGTAGGAGGCTTGCGGGTTACCGCTCAGTTTCCCGCAGTTCGAACAGCGCAGTAATATCTTGCCGGAGGCTTTTTCTGGTGCAGGCATATGGGTGCTCTCTATTGAGCGGTAATCCGCAGTTGTGCGCTGAGCCTGCCCCGAGGGTGACGCTGTACCCCAGCGTACTCTCCGAAGGGTACAGCGCCTAAACTCCTATTGCAATAATTCCATTTCTAACATGGCCTGGGCACGTCCGTATTCCTGCTCGATGTCCGGCAGGCGCTGGCGGGCCTGGTCCAGGGCGCCTTCCTTGCACAGGTTTTCTTCCAACTGGCACAGCTCGCCCAGGAAGACGGCACCGAAGCTGCGCGCATTGGATTTGAGCGAATGCGCCAGGCGACGCGCCTCGGTGGCATTGCCTTCGGCCAGCGAACGGCGCATGCCTTCCAGCATCTGCGGCGATTCCTGGCAGAATACCTCGAACAGCGCCTGGACCTGCGCCTTGCCATAGTTTTGGCGCATCTGCTCCAGCGCACTGGGATCGATCTGGCCATGTAGAGCCGCAAAATCTTGGTGTTGAGCCGCAATTTTTTGCAGCTCTACGGTGATCGGCGGCGGGGCATAGCCCTCGCGAGGGTGACTGCGCATCAGCGCATGGATCAGTTCGATATCCCGGATCGGCTTGCTGATGTAGTCGTCCATGCCCGCTTCCAGGCACAACTCGCGGTCGCCCGACATGGCGCTGGCGGTCATGGCAGTCAGACGCGGCCGGTCGCTTCCCCAGCGCTGGATGATCTGGCGGGTGGCCTCCAGGCCGCCCATTTCGGGCATCTGCAGATCCATCAGCACCAAATCGTATAAACGAGCCTCAATGGCTTGCAAGGCTTCGCGCCCATTGTTGACCAGGTCGGCGGTGTAACCCAGGCGTTCCAGGAAACGCAAGATCAGCTTCTGATTGATCAGGTTGTCTTCTGCCACCAGGATGCGCAGCGGGTGCTGGCGGCCCATCTCGGGATTGAGCGTCACCGGGCCTTCCGTCAGGCTTTGCGCGTCTAAGCCTTCGCCTCCTGCCGTACCTGCCTCTGTGCCCCTGCTGTGGGCGCTGTACTCAGCGCAAGCCCCGCTGTACCCAGCGGAAGCCTCTGGCGGCACGGCCGAGATGGTAAAAGAAAAGGTAGAACCTTGGCCTGGAACCCCGCTGCTTTCGGCCCAAATGCGCCCGCCCATCATCGTCACCAGGCGTTTACTGATCGCCAGGCCCAACCCCGTGCCGCTCACCCGCCGCTCGACGGCCGTGTCGAGCTGGGTGAAAGCCTGGAAGAGTTGTCCCAACCTGTCGGGCGGAATACCGATGCCCGTGTCGCCCACGCTGAAGTGTAATTGGTAAGCGCTGCGCTTTTCCTGGCGCGTTCGTTGGCGGCGATCATTGGCCAGCGGGCCGTGCACTTTCATGCTGAGCGTGACCTTGCCCTGGTCGGTGAATTTGATGGCGTTGCTGAGCAGGTTGACCAGCACCTGGCGCAGGCGGGCTGCATCGCCCACCAGGGCCGGCGGAGCGTGTTCATCGATGTTGGTTTGCAACTGCAGCCCCTTTTCGGCGGCTCGCAATTCGACCACCGCCAGCGCCTCTCGGATACATTCCTGTACGTTAAAGGGCTTCTTTTCCAACTCCAGCCGGTTGGCTTCGATCTTGGAAAAGTCCAGGATATCGTTGATCACCGAAAGCAGCGAATCGCCGCTGATGTGGATGGTGTTCACTGCTTCCAATTGGTCCGGCACCAGAGAAGTATCCTGCAGCAGGCGGCTCATGCCGATGATGGCGTTTAGTGGTGTGCGGATCTCGTGGCTCATCATCGCCAGGAACTCCGATTTGGAGCGCGTGGCGCTTTCGGCGGCGGCCTTGGACTCTTGCAGCGCTTCTTCCCATTGTTTGCGCAGGGTGATGTCTTCTAACGATCCTTCGATGAACAGCGGCCGTTCGTTATCATCCAGCACCAGTTGGGTATGCATCTTGATCAGCAGTGGCGAACCGTCTCGCCGGTGCATGGCTATCTCTTGTTCAATGCTGGAGTTGTTGGCAGCCTTCTCCAGGTACTGTTGAAAATCGGCCGGGTCGATGCACAGTTTGGCCATGCCATGCCGGTTGAGCGCCTGCAGGCTGTAAAAACCCAGCGTCCGCAAGGCGACCGGGTTGACGTCTAACGCCTGGCCATCCAGGGATAAGCGAAAGATACCGGTTGGGGCGCGCTGGAACAGGTCGCGGTACTTGCGCTCGGACTCGCTCAACAGGTCGGTGACTTTTTGCAGCTCGGTGTTGGCTTGGGTCAGGTTCAGGGTGCGTTCGGCCACGCGCTGATCGAGCCTGGCGTTTGCCTGGCGCAGTTCCTCGAGCGCGTTTTCCAGGTGGTAAGAAGCCAGCCAGCTTACGATGGCAGTCATAAAAAAAACGGCATAGGTAGAAAAGGGAATCTCGATAGGTGGAGTGGTTGTGTGGCTGAGAGCAATTTGCGCCAGGCTGGCTGCTCCGGCGAAGGCAAACGAGGCCAACGGGTGAAGCAGCGCGCTGGACATCACCACCGGCAAGATCATGGTAATGGTGCTGCGGCCTTTCACCAGCTCTTCCGGCGTATCAACCAGGATGATTGCCACGAAGATCAAGGTCAAGAACAGCAGGGCCGATAACCGCGTGAGCTGCGCCCGACGGTTGAGAAAATAGAGCAGGATGATCGATCCGAAAATGACCGCCGAGGCTGTCGCCACGAGCACCGCATCTCGCGACCAACCGTCTCGCAAAACCGCCGGGATCGTTACGGTTATTGTGATCATGAAGATTAGGCCGACAACCGAGCTCATCAGGATGTTCAACAGCCGGCCGCGCCAGGCCACTTCAGGTACCGGGTGGTTGACATCCATGAATTTGTTAAAGAGCGCCCTCAACTCGGCCCTGATATACTTCCAACGCCGCGCATAACTCATTTGCCTGGCCTTTTTGTGGGCGGCATATTCGTGGGCGGGGATTAGATCTGCCTGCGAATTCGTGAGCGGCGTATTCGTGGGCGGCGAGAATATCCGGCTGGCCCAGGAAGCCGGTGTTTTCGCTTTCTTCGTGGGCGCACGCTTTTTGCGGGGTGAACCGTGAATTCGTGGGCGGTTACTCATCATGTGATTATACCTTGCACCCAGGATGCAGAACCTTTTCCATCAGGTACGTGCCCGGCTGTTGGATGTAGCCAAACTTGCGGTCGATGGCGATCATCGGTAGGTTCTTGGCGTTGTGATGGGTGCGTACGGTGTTGACTTGCAGCACCTGGCGGGCATAGCGCAGCGCAATGACCTTCACCGCCTGCCCCAGTTTGCGCCCGCGGTAGGGTACATCGACGCCGGTGAAGAGATTATATGCGTATGAGCTGGGTACAGCTCGGGCGCCCGCAAAACGGGTGATGGCGCTCATGGCCGCCCATGCGCCTCTGCCGGGTACATCGCCTGCAGTGTCGATCGCCACGATTTGCCCGCCTGGTTTGTACCAATCGGATTGACACACATTCTTTTGAAAATCTTCGAAAGAGCTCCAGGAATGTTCGCCGTCACTGCCGGGCGTGGTGGCCGCGGTGGTATCGTTCAATATGTACAGCTTGCGCTGCGCTTCTTCCCGGTTGTATCCTGAGCTGGAATTTTCTAATTCTTCCATCGAAGTGAAGCGAAAACCCTCGTTCTCCAGCCTGGCGATGATTGCATCGTAAGGGCGATCATCGAAATTGGCCAGGTCTAGCTCCATGGCGATCTGGTGGGTTTTTTCAACGAAGCCGCGCCGCTCAGCGAAAGCCCGGTATTCTGGGTGGTTATCCCAAATGCTGACCCGCAGTGTGTGGGCGCTGTACTCAGCGCAAGCCCCGCCGTACTCGGCCCCGCCGTACTCGGCGGAAGCGCAGCGTTGTACCTCAGCGCATAGGTGCTCGTAAAGCAGCCCGCCAATGCCCTGACCGCGCCACTCGGGCTCGACGAACAGCCAAAAGCGAGTCCGGTCGGCTACGACCCGATCGCGCAGCGCCCAATAAAACCCCACCAGCTTCCCGTTTGTATCTACAGCGATCTGCTGGATGATGCGGCTTTTCTTCTCTTCGTATTCTTCCCGGAGATGGACTTCATCTTCCGGTTCGTTATCCAGGATCGAGAACCAGATCGCAAGTTGTTTGAAATCATTTTCGGCCGGGCGCAAAACAATATTCTTCATAATACCGCCTATTCATGGAACCAGGTATACGTTGAGCGAATCCAATACGTGACCTTTGAAATCAAAGACGGTGGCATTCTCGAAAACCGAGCCTCGTCCCGGCGAAGTGATATCATCCGCGCCCCAGTAGAACATGCCCTGGCCCAGCCCGCCGGGGACGCGCTTCAAAATCTCGATCTCCGCTTGCAAGAAGGCTTTTTGGCCCTCCACCGTGGGCGGGAACTCGGGCAATAATTTTGAGTTTACATCCACCAGGTTCTTTACCGTGTCGTTGTTTTTCAGTGTCCAGGGATAAGCCGTCTCCACCACCATGACCGGCTTTTGGTAGCGTTCTGCCAGGTCGTTCAGGTTATTTTCCAGGTCGGCCAGCGAGCCGTGCCACCAGGGGTAGTACGACAGCCCGATGATATCGAAAGGCGCTTGCTGCTCTACGATGTGATCGAAAAACCAGCGGCATTTTTCGTTGTCGCCGCCCGCATCCACGTGCAGGATGATCTGCACCTTCCCCGGCTCACCCGCGCCCTCCTGCACCCCGGCCGCGCCGGCCTTGAGCAAGGCTGCCAATTCAGGCCAGTTATCCTCGAAGCCTTCGCCCACGCCCGAGCTGCGATCTGTGCAGCAGGGTTCTATCCGAAGGCCCACGCGCCCATCGTCCCACAGCATGCCCGGCGTGATCTCGTTGCCGATCTGCACCATGTCCGGCAGTGTATCCTGCTCTTTGAGCGCCCGGATCACGTCGCGGGTGTACTCGCGCACTGCTTTTTCCAACTCGGCGCCGCTTAGATCGGCCCAGGCCGCCGGTTTGGTCTGCTTGCCGGGATCGGCCCAGCTATCAGAATAATGAAAATCGATCATTAGCGCCAGCCCCAACGCTTTGACGCGCCGGGCCATGACCAGGGTCTCCTGCAGATCGTTATGCGGGATGTTTGGCTGCACCCACAGGCGCAGGCGGATGGCGTTCACCCCGTGATCCTTGTAAATTTGTAGCGCATTGCTCGCTTCGCCGTTCTGGTAATATTTGCCTCCGCCGTTCTCGATTTCCTTCAGGTATGAAGCATCCACCCCATAATAGAAAGTGGAGGGCGAGACCATTCCGTCAGTGCCTGAGCTGGGTACAGCTCGACTGGTTTCAGTGGCGTGGGTGGTTGGGGTTTTCATCGGCATAGGAGTATCTGTCAGGGTGAGGGTGCCCGTTGAGACGGGACGCGTCGCAGCCGGCGCGGTGGGCTGGGAGGCGGCGGTTTGCGCCCACGAATTCGGCGCCCACGAATTTTCCGCTTGTGTGCAGCCCGCCAGCAGCAGGCACAGGAGCAGGTATAAGATCGGGGTGAGAGTCCGTACAGGTTTCATAGACGAAATATACCACATCAGCGAATTTTCTCGAATTCATTGCAATTATCGGGATCATTCAGCTTTGTCAATCATGGGTGACGACCACTTTCCCCTTGGCATGACCGGCATCGATATACCGCAGAGCGTCAACCGCCTCACGGAACGGGAAGCAGCGATCGATTACGGGCACGATCTTGCCCGTTTCCAGCAGCTCTTTGAGAATCAGCAGGTCATTCTGGCTCGTTTTTGCCGAGACGCCTCCCATTTTCTTACCACCCTTGTTTGACATCAACGGTCCCAGCAGCATCGCCTGGAAGATTTGAGAATTGCTGCCTCCCGCCATAACATAAATGCCCTTAGGAGCCAGGGCGCACTTGTAATCCGCCAGCGGGTGGTATCCGTTCACTGCCAGGATCAGATCATACTGCTGCCCGCTTTGGGTGAAATCTTCTTTCTTGTAGTCGATCACGTGATCGGCTCCCAGCGAACGCACCATTTCCACATTGCCTGTGCTGCACACGGCCGTGACTTCGGCCCCGAAGTATTTCGCAAGCTGCACTGCAAACGTTCCCACCCCGCCCGAAGCGCCGTTGATCAAAACCTTCTGCCCCGCCTGGATCTGCCCTGCATCGCGCAGGCCTTGCAGAGCGGTCATGCCTGCCATGGGCACTGCCGCAGCCTGCTCGAACGATAGGTTAGCCGGTTTCAAGGCCAGCGAGCTTTCCGGAGCAGCCGCATACTCGGCAAAACCGCCGCTGCCGCTGGCAGCCTCCCCAAATACAGCCTGCCCAGGCTGAAACTGAGTTACATCCTTGCCTACCTCTTTGACTTCCCCAGCGATATCTGCGCCGGGGATGGTGGGCTTGGGCTTGAACAGCCCTCCGCCCATCAGGCGCACCAGGAACGGATCAGCTTTCAGCAAATGCCAGTCATAAGCGTTCAGGGAAGTGGCATGAATCTTGACCAGTACTTCAGATCCCCTAAGTGCCGGTTTTTCTATTTCTTTAAGCTGCAAAACATCCGGGGATCCATATTTTTCATAGATGATGGCTTTCATAAGTTTCCTCCATTTGAACTAAACGATTAACGCAACCAGGATCAGGTTGCACAACGTAGCTGAGATCAGGCTGGGCCAAATGCTGCCTGTGCGGGAAGCCGCCCAGCCTCCGATCATGCCGATTGCCAGCCAGACATAGACTGCCGCATATAGCACACCCTGTAAAGGCGGCAGCACGAACGAAACCAACAGGTTGGGGATCACAAACAACAGAGATTGGATAATATTTGCGCTCCACGAATATTTCGGCCAGGTTGTTCCTATCTTTTTCTGGAGAAGCTGCAGGAGCCAGCCGCGAAAGAACAGCTCTTCCCCAAAGAGGGTGACCAGCCCGCTGTACACCACCATGCTGCCCAGGGCGGGTATTTTTGGAAAACGGACCAGCCAGGCAAAGGTGGTATCTGGAGTCTGGCTGGACAGGACCAGCTCGATCAGCTTCTGGTAGGTGTGCGACCAGGGCTCAAACGCCAGCATCACGGCGAGCAGCCCGGCCAGGTTGATGAGGGTGGTTTGCAGCAGCAGGCGCCAGGGCATGCGGCGGAAACCGCACACGAATGTATTACCACTGCGCCACACCGCGATCAGCGGCACCACGATCCAAACGACCGTCAGGATGGGGAAGGAAGCCTGGAGAAATTGGGTTACCGGGAATAGAACCGCCAGAGCCAGCAAAGCCCATATGGTGAGCACCGTCCTTGGCCTTGCTGTACTCAGCCCCGCCGTACCCGGCGGAGTGTTCCCAGCGCCAACCTCATCCGATCTCATCAGGCTGCCTCAAACGAAGCAATACGCTCTTCGGCCAGCCGGATGTAACTGCTGTCCGTTTCGTATCCCACGTACAGGCGCCCGGACTTCAGCGCCGCAAGGGCGGTTGAGCCGCTGCCCATGAAGGGGTCGAGCACAATATCGCCCCGGTAGGTGTACAACTGGATCAGGCGATAAGGAAGCTCCACCGGAAAGGGCGCCGGATGGCCGATCTTCTTGGCCGACTCGGGATTCATCGTCCAGACCGATTTCGTCCATTCCATAAACTGCTCTCTGGAGATGGTGTTCTCTTTGTCCGGCGTTTTTTTTCGCTGAAAAGAGCCCTTGGAGAAAACCAGGATGTATTCGTGCGTATCACGCAGCACCGGGTTCGAGGCCGATTGCCAGCTTCCCCAGGCCATCGAAATACCCGCCCCAGCCCCTTTGTTCCAGATGATCTCTCCGCGCATCTTGAAACCGATGCGCATCATCATCTGCGAGATGTGGTCGGAAAGTGGGATGTACGGTCTCCTGCCCAGGTTAGCAATGTTCACGCAGCAGCGCCCGCCGTAGACCAGCGCCCGGTAGGTTTCCGAAAACACCTGGCCCAGCAGTTCCAGGTATTCCTTCAGCGGCAGGTTCTTATCGTATTCCTTGGTCACGTTGTAGGGAGGCGAAGTGACCATCAGATGGACGGAATGAGCGGGGATTTCCTTCATTGACTCAGACGAGCCGGCGATGATCTGGTTGGCGAATTCGGCTGGAAAGGCATTGTCGGGCAAAGCCTGTTCCTGCGGTTCGCCATCTGCGGCGGCGCCTGGCAAATCCTCATACAGCCCCGAGGCGTAATAGGTCGAAGAATCGTGGTTGATGCGCGAACTCGTTCCAAACGAGCTGGTCTTGGAGCCTCGCGGCGGGCGCTTGCACTGAGTACAGCGCTTTTTCATTTTTCATCCCCTCTGCTCGTGGTCTTCCCGTTTAACAGCGGCAGCAATTCTCTCAAATGGTGGATCTCGTAGTTGATGCTCACTGGACCACTTGCGCTGTTGTCTGGCCGCGCCAGCCCGCCGGGGTTGAACCAGCACACATCCAGGCCGTAATTGTTGGCTCCCCGGATATCGGAGCTCAGGCTGTCGCCGATGACCAGCGCAGCTTCCCTGGCCCCACGCTGGTCTGCAGCGTCACGCTGGTCTGTAGCGTCGTCATCCTGCCGGGCCATCTGCTCGAAAGCCACATCGAAAAATTGCGGGTCTGGCTTGGCAGCCCCGGCCTCTTCCGAGATCACCAGCAGCGAGAAATATTGTCCGATCGTGGATTTCTCCAGGCGCGAGCGCTGCACCTCTTTGATCCCGTTGGTGATGATCGCTAGGCGGTAATGCTCGGACAGCGCCTGGATGGTCTCTTCGGCGCCCTCCATGAGCTGGCTGCTGTTGGCCAGGTGTCGCAGATAGATTGGGTTGAAGGCGGCGGCATCGGCCTGGATACCGGCCGTCTCGAACAGCAGTTCGAAGCGCCGCACCCGCAGTGTTTGCGAGCTGATCCGGCCTTGTTCGAATTCTGTCCAGCAGCGCTGGTTGATCTCGCCGTACATCGGTAGGTACTCGGGCAAGAAAGCCAGCCCGGTCTCGGCAAAAGTATTCTGCAGCGCGCTGGACTCCGCCCGCTCATAATTGAACAGGGTGCCATCTGCATCGAACAACAGCCACCGGTAGCGGTGGGAGGCCGGCGGCTGCGGGTGCTTAGACGGATCGATCATCGTCGAAGGGGGCTTCCGCCGGGTACAGCGGGGCGGCTGTCCAACATTGCTTTCTTCAGTCATGGATGTCATCTTCCTTGTCAGGCTCAGCACCAGCGTATGTATCCAGCGCCTGCCGTGCCCGCTGGTATTCGCTTTCGATCTTCTCCAATAACGCGGCTCCATCAGACAGGTCGCCATCCCTGGCTTTGTATTCCAGGACGCGGGCCGCCTCTGCCAACGCCATCGCCCCGAAGGTGGCGCTGTTCGATTTCAGCGTGTGCGCGGCGCGGCGCAGGGCAACGCGGCTGGCTACAGCCGGATCGCTTTTTCCCAGCGATAGGCGCATCTCGGCGATCAACTGCTGGGCGTCCTGATGGTAGCTTTCCAGCAGTCCCGGCAGCATGCTGTCGGCCTTCTTCCCCAAAGTCGCTCGGAGCTGCTTGAGCGCTCCCGGAGCCAAGACGGGCTTTTCTTCCTCTCCGGCGCTGTTGGGCCGCAACCCTTCGCTGCCGCGGGGTACCTGGGCGCTGAGTACACCGCTGGCCACGATCCGCTTGCCGTTGCGTTCCAGCACTTCCGCCAGGTGCGTCAACTGGATTGGCTTGCTGATGTAATCGTTCATGCCGGCCTGCAGGCAGGCTTCCCGATCTTCTGCCATGGCGTTGGCCGTCATGGCAACGATGCGAGGTTGTTTATCCGGTGGAAATTCCTGGCGAATACGGCGCGTCGCTGCCAGGCCGTCCATTTCCGGCATTTGCACATCCATCAGCACCAGGTCGTAGTGCAGGCGGTGGAGCGCCTCGATCGCCTCCAGCCCGTTGCCGGCCACATCTGCCCGGTAGCCCAATCGTTCCAACATCAACAAGCCCACCTTCAGGTTAGTGGCGTTGTCTTCGGCCATCAGGATGCGCATCGGCAGTTGTTTTGCCAGTTCATCTTGCACTCTGTTAGCCCGGTTGAGGGTTGCGCTGAGTACACCGCTGGCGCTGAGTACAGCGGAGCCGGGTTTGCCTGCTGACTGTTTTCTGCAACCGGCGCCGCGTCCGGCTCGATTTGCTGGCGGCTGGCGATGGCGAGCACATTGATGAGCGCCTCATACAGGTGCGAGGGTTTGACCGGCTTGGTCAGGAAGGCAGAAAAATCTCGGATGCGCTCATCCGTGTACTGCCATCCCAGCGAGGTCAGCATCACCAAAGGCAGCCGGCGTCCTTTATCAAGCTGGCGCAGCTCTTCCGCCAGCATCAGCCCATCCATATCCGGCATTTGCATATCTAGCACAGCCATATCGAACGGTTCTGCCTGCTGCACCATGACCAGTGCTTCTGGCCCGGAAGCCACCAGGGTCGGCTCGACGCCCCAAGATTGCATCTGCAGCATCAGGATCTTGCGATTGGTGGGGTTGTCGTCTACCACCAGGATACGCTTGCCCACCAACTGCGGTTGGTTTTCCTGCAGGTGGATGGGCAGCGGGCTTTCGATCGGCTGGATCTTGATCGAGAAATAGAAGGTAGATCCTTTTCCAAGCGTGCTTTCTACCCAGATCTTTCCACCGTGC
>CAZVRZ010000034.1:14267-21509 GCA_964629965.1 uncultured Anaerolineaceae bacterium | reverse complement strand
GATCTTTCCGTTCAACATTTCCACCAGCCGCTTGCTGATCGCCAATCCCAGGCCCGTGCCCCCGTAGCGGCGGGTTGTCGAGGCATCCACCTGGCTGAAAGATTGGAACAGGCGGTTGATGCGTTCCTTCGGAATGCCGATGCCGGTATCCCGCACCGAGAAAAGCAAGGTGTGCAGGTTTGCCCCCAATTTCATTTTCTCTTCGATGCTGGGCTTTTCGCAGGTTACGTGGATGGTGACATCGCCATGATCGGTAAATTTCACCGCATTGCTGAGCAGGTTTAAGATCACCTGGCGCAGGCGGGTGGGATCGCCGATAAACATGACCGGCGTCTCTGGAGCGATGTGGCAAGCCAGGTCCAGGTTCTTTTCGGCGGCCTTGGCTGCGATCAAGTCCAGCGCCGACTCCACGCATTCACGCAGGTCAAAAGGATGGAATTCCAATTCCAGCTTGTTGGCTTCGATCTTGGAATAATCCAGGATATCGTTGATGATCGCCAGCAGTGTATCGCCGCTGTTGCGGATTGTTTCGACAAAGTCACGCTGCTGGGTAGACATGGGCGTATCCAGCAAGAGACCGGTCATGCCGATGATGGCGTTCATCGGCGTGCGGATCTCGTGGCTCATGTTTGCCAGGAAATCGCTCTTGGCACGGCTGGCCTCCAGGGCGATATCGCGGGCCACCTGCAGCTCTTCGTTCTTGGCGCCTAGCTCGGCAGTGCGTTCGGAGACCTTGGTGGCCAGTTGTTTCTCGGACTCTCGCAAAATGGCCATATCGTGCTCGTTTTGTTGGCGTTCTCTCTCTAGTCGTTCTTCTAATAGCAGGCGAATGCGGGCGGTCATTTGGTTGAAGGCGGCCGCCAGCCGGCCCAACTCATCGTGTGGGTTTAGTTCGATGGTATGCTGCAGGTCGCCGTTTGCCAGGGCCTGCGCGCCAAGTTCCAGGCGGCGGAGTGGGCGAGTGAGCACGAGTTGGGTGATGCCCATCGAGAGCACCACGGCCAACAGAATGCCGCTGGCCAGGAATAGGCCAACCGATTGCAGCGTTTCCTGGCGGATCAGGTGCCTGGATTCTTGCGAGGTGGAGGCTTCCACCAAGCCGATAATACGCTCGGCGCCTGCGCTGGGCACAGCGCCAGCGGTGTACTCGGCGTCATCCTCGCCGCTGATCACGATTGGCGCCAAATACCCGTAATAGGAACCAAACTCATCGATGTATTGCACGTTGCGTATCTCGCCGTCTTGATAGGTGGCGATATGTTCGGCTGTGGCGCTGAAGAAGGGATATCCGGTAGGCGTCATATCCGTATCAACCCAGTAGTAGAAATAGTCGCCCTCAACCCGGTAAATGCCCACCCAGGTCAGGTCGCCCGCCACCCGCGCCGCCTCAAGATGCTCGAACACGATCCGGTAGGCGTCCGTTTCATAATCGTCTGGATTGGAAATCTTCAACAATTCTTCGGTATTGATGTTATCCCCCAATATATGGGCCACCCGCTGCAAGCGGGCGTCTTCTTCTTCCAGGATACGCAGGAAGCTTTCCTGGTAGATCTGGTAGCTGGCAAAGCCCGCCGCCAGGCTGATCAAGATGATCAGCGGCGCGGTGATCTTGATGAAGATCGGCATCCCCAGGAATAACTTGGGCAGTTGTTCTTTCATTTCTCTACCTCGTACCGGCGGATGAACTGCCCGCCGGCAGAGAATTCCCAGACAATGTTGTTGAGGGTGTCGGCGGCAAAGATGGTTTCAAAGGGTCCCACGGTCAATCCCAGAGCCTGCCAATCGCGCACGGTGGGCGCCGAGAAATAGCGGATAAAGTTGCCCTGCTCGTCCAGGATCTGGATGCGCCGGTTGGCCTGGTCGCCAACATACACCCAGCCTGTGCGCTCGTTGACCGCGATGCCTTGGGGAAAGGCGAATTGTCCCAGTTCGCGCCCATATTCGCCAATCGTGCGCAGCAAGGAAAACTGCGCTGGCGCCGAGTCCAGCGAAGGCGCTGTCTCTATCTTGAATTGGTACAGGCGCGAGTCGTTGAGATCCAACAGGTACAGCAGGCCGCGTTCGTCATCCACCACCAGGTCGCCCAGGCCCTCGAAGGGATATTTTTCGGGATCGCTGGCCAGCGTTGCCAGCAGGTTGCCATCCGAGTCGAAGACCCGCACCTGGAGCGCGCCGTAATCGGAGATGTAGATGCGATCTTGGCTGTCGATATCCAGCGCATAGGGCGTGTTGGGAGTCATTTCATAGTCGGGCGGGTAATCGGCCGCACCGATCTCTCGCAGGAATCGCCCCTCCGGCGAAAAGACTTTCACGCCGTCATGCAAAACGCCTTCATCGCCGCTGACGATGTTGCAGATGTAGATATTGCCTTGAGAATCCAGGGCAACATCCCAGCCATAGTAGATCTGGTTAGCCTGCGAGCCAAATTTGCCGATGCTGCCCTGGTACCGGCCTTCGGCATCGAACTGCACGATCCGGTGGTTGCCCAGGTCCATCACGTACATCATTCCACTGGCGTCCAGCGCCACGCCGTTGGGCCGCAGCATGCCGGTGTTCTGCGAGCTGGCGTTAGAGCCACATGCTCCGGTCGAGAGCAGCATCATGGCAGATAACAGCGCCGCGGCGAGTATCAAGAACCTCAGTTTGAGCCGGCTCATTGTTTTGAAAAGGCCTCCAACTTTTCCCAGGCTTGCTTGAACTCCTGTTCGATCTGGTCGAGGCGCTCACCGGCGGCTTCCAGGATGCCGTCGCGTGCCTGGTATTCCAACAAGCGCGCCAGTGCCGAAGTGCTCATGGCGCCGAAGGTGGCATTGTTCGATTTGAGCGTGTGCGCTGCCCGGCGCAGGGCTGACAGGTCGCCGTTTTCGATGGCCTGCCCGCCTTCTGTGATCAACTGTTGGGTATCTGCGTAGAATTCTTGCTGCAGGCTGCGCAGCAGCGTTTCTCCTTTAGGCCCCAGGCTGGCTTTTAAGCGGTTATACACCACCGGGTCGAAGACCGGAATCTCTTCGTTCGCGCTAGCTGCGTTCTGCTTGGTCAGGTCTTTGGTGTCCCTGGGTTTCTTGACCGTCGCGCTAGTTGCTGTCGCTGCCGCGTAGGTCGCCTCTCCTTGTTGTGCTGCGCCCCGTCTCTTCTTCGCCTTGGCGGGAGGGGTGATGCTTACGCCGGGTACGTCGGGGCCGGGTACGGTGGAACCGGGTACGGCGCTCTCTGAGGGGTACAGCGGGGCTGGGTACAGCGGGGCTGCGATTTTACCCGCTGCCAGGAGCTGCTGCCCGGCGCTGGCCAGTGCCTTTTGCAGATCGTCGATTTGTAAGGGCTTGCTCAGGTAATTGTCCATACCCGCCGCCAGGCAGGCCTCTCGATCCTCTTTCATGGCGTTGGCGGTCATAGCAATGATATGGGGTTGGCTTTCGGCAGAGAATTTTTGCCGGATGTGGCGGGTGGCCTCCAACCCATCCATCACCGGCATCTGGACATCCATAAAAACGAGATCGAACGTGCCTTTCTTCAGCAGATCGATTGCCTCTTGCCCGTTGTTGCTTACCTCCACCTTGTACCCCATCTGTTCCAACATGAGCAAAGCCAGCTTCTGATTGGTGAGATTGTCTTCGGTCAGCAAAATACGCATGGGGTATGTTTCGGCCAGGCTGGCGTCGAACAAACTGTGGCTGGTACCAGGGCGCTGAGATACACTGCCGTCGTGTTTCCTTAATGCCGCTCGCTCAGTCCCCGGCGCAGTGGCGGATTGTTCTGCGCCCTCTTCTGACTTCTCGGGCGCTGAGATATACCGCTCTCCGGATTCCTCGGGCCGCAGGCAGTTGAGCAGTGCCTGGTAAAGCTGCAGGGTTTTTGGGGGTTTGGTCAGCACTATGGCGCTGGGTACACCGTCTGCGTTGAGTACACCGCCTGCGCAGAATTCGTGCAGGCTTTCTGGCAGGATGATATCTGCTAACGAGTTCAGCAAGATCATTGCGGGGTACCGCGGAATGCCCAGGTTGGGGTAGGTGCTCCGGATTTCGGCGGCCAACTGCAGTCCGTTCATATCGGGCATGTCCATATCTATCAGGATGATGTCGAAAGGCCGCCCGGCTGACAGCAGGCTCAACGTTTCCTGGCTGCCGGCTGCCATGCTGGCGATCATGCCCCATGATTGGAGCTGCAGGCCGAGAATCTGCCGGCTCGTGAAATGATCATCGACCACCAGCACCCGCCTGCCTGCCAACAAGGGCTGGTCGGCTTGCATATGAGCGGGCTGTTCGCATTCTACTTCCGTCGCCAGGATCGTGAAGTGGAAGATCGACCCTTCATCCACCTTGCTGTTGAGCCAGATGCGGCCTCCGTGCAGCTCCGCCAGGCGTTTGCAGATTGCCAGGCCCAAACCCGTGCCGCCGTATTTGCGCGTCGCCGAAGCATCTACCTGGCTGAAAGCCTGGAAAAGCAAACTCTGTTGTTCGACGGGAATACCGATCCCCGTGTCTTGTACGGCGAAATGCAGCTCGTAGGCTGCATCATGCGGATACAATTCATCCCGGGCAGTGACCGGCGGCTGCAGGGGCTTAGACTGATCGATCATGGTTGAGGGGGCCGGCGGCTGCTGGACGAACTGCGTCCGCAGGTGCGGACGCAGATGCGGACGCATCTCCGCAGGGATTTCATCGTCCGGCACGCGCCGGGCAGTGACCGATACCAGGATTTCACCGGCGTTGGTGAATTTGACGGCATTGCCGAGCAGGTTCAGTAAGATTTGCCGGATGCGGGTCGCATCTCCCAGCACTTCCACCGGCACATCTGGAGCGATCATGCTGCCGATCTCGATCTCTTTGACAGCAGCCCTTCCGGCGACCAGGATCATGGTGGATTCGACCAGCTCGCGCACATCGAACGGCTGGGTCATCAGGTCGAGCTTGCCGGCTTCGATCTTGGAAAAATCCAGGATATCGTTGAGAATGGCCAACAAGGCCTCGCTTGCGCCGCGAATGGTATCGATGAAATCGCTTTGTTGGGGGGTAAGCTGGGTATTGGTCAGCAAACCGGACATACCGATGATCGCATGCATGGGTGTGCGGATCTCGTGGCTCATGTTTGCCAGGAATTCGGACTTGGCCTGCAAGGCTGCTTCTGCCGCTTCTTTCGCTTTCTGCAGTTCGATTTCGGTGCGTTTGCGTTCTTCCAACTCCTGGCGAATGGCATCGTATAAGCGCGCATTCTGCAGGGCGATGGCAACCTGGTCGGTGATCGTCTGCAATATGGCAATATCGGCGTCGGAGAAAGCGTTCACTTCCTTGGACTGCACGTTCAGCACGCCCAGCACCTGTTCGCCCGCGATGATCGGTAGGGCGGCTTCGGAGCGCGTATCGGGTAGGAGTGGGTTGGCGTAACGAATGGGATCCAGGTCGGCGTCCAGCGCAATGCGCGCCTGGCGGTTGATCACTACCCAGCTCACCATTGAATCTTGATCTGAGTACACTTCGCTGGGTACAGCGGGGCTTGCGCTGAGTACAGCATCCACAGCGGGGCCGGGTACGGCGCGGGCTGAGTACACCTCTGGCGTGATCGGCAGCCGGTGCCCCTGCTCCATCAGGCTTTCACCGGCTGCGCCGGTGGCGTACCGCAGCACGGCCCACTCTCTGCTCTCGTCCAATAGGAAGACCGCCACGTAATACAGATTGAACTGATCCTGGATGAGTGAAGCGGTGCGACTGATGAGCTTATCCGGATCGAGCAGCATGGTCACAGCCTGGCTGACTTCGGCTGCCGTGACCAATTGGTTGGCGCGCCGCTGGGTTTCTTCGAACAAGCGCGCATCTTGGATGGCCCCCGAGATCTGGTTGGCGATGGTCTCTGCCAGCGAGACTTCCTCGCTGGTGAAAACGCGCCCAGGCTGATTCGAATCGACGCCGATCGTTCCGATCACTGCGCCGCGCGTGCGCAGCGGCACGATCATCAGGCATTCCACGCCGCGCATTTTCAACACGGCTTGCAACGAGGCGGTTGTCGGGTTGTGGCCGCTGTACTCGGGCCCGCTGTACTTTGTGACAGCATCTTCGATCACCAGCGGCCGGTTGTTATTGATCACATACTGGGTGGAAGGATTGTTTTCGATGGGAATGATCGTACCCACTGCTGGCGGCTCATTTGGGTCCATGCGGTAATCCGATACGAGCAGCAGTTCTCTGCCGTTCTTTTGGATCAAGGCAATCCCGCAGCTCATCGCTTCCAACACGGTGCACATCTCTTGAGCGGTGGCATCCAGGATCGCTTGCAGATCTAGCACGTTGGTAATGGCTTGCGCCAGGCGGTAGAAAGCAGCCTGTTCTTTGTTCCGGCGCAGGATGGCCTGCTCGTACTTCTTGCGCTCGGTGATATTGTGAAAGGTGATCAAGCGCCCGATCAACCGGTCGCGCGGGTCGGTCAGGTAAGCAGCGCGCAGTTCATAATATTCGGATCCGCGGCGGCTTTCGAAACGGGCCTCGTTTTTTGCCATGCCTTTATCGTTGAAAAGATCGAGAAGCGCCGGCCATTTGGCGAATAATACTGGGGCCTGTGCGCCAATCAAGTTCTTTTCCGGGCATTGGCAGATTTCCATGGCTTTCTTGTTGATATCGACGATGTTGCCCTGCGAGTCTACCAGGATCATACCATCGTCCAGGTTTTGCACGACCAGGTTGCGGATCACCGGAACCACGCTGGAAGTGCGGAAATAGAATAATCCCCAGGCCGCGAACACGCTGGAGATGCTGAACGTGATGGCGGTCAGATCCAGCCCATGCGAGAGGTTGAGCACATACATGATCCGCAATGCCAACGGAGCCGCCAGGCTGGCCAACAACAGGATCGGTTGGCCGCGGTAAAATGGCGGTTTGGTCCGGATGATCTTGACCATGCGGTAAATTGCCAACAGGTAGATGCTGTATGAGAAGGCAAAGTGCACCCAATACCAGGGTCCCACAACGTACTTCAATACCTCCAAAGAGCCGGCCGTACCCGGCAGCATGATTTCAATGCTTACGTCCCGGTAGTATAGAAAGTGATAAGAGTTGGTCCAGTTGAGCAGAACCGTCAATGTCGGTACAACTAGTAGAGCCGCAATAATTTGCGGCTTCTTTGCCATATCTTGCAGCTTCTTCTCCGTCGTACCCAGCCCCGCCGTACCCGTCCGAGCCGTACCCGGCTCAAGAGCCAGCACGATCAGGATCGTCATCACCGGGACGTAGGCATGGCCCAGACGGATCACACCAT
>CAZVRZ010000034.1:0-14257 GCA_964629965.1 uncultured Anaerolineaceae bacterium | reverse complement strand
TCCCAAAAAACCTTTTCGATCTCGGTGCTGGCGTAGAGTTCGGTCGCGTATCCGATTGCCCAGATGGTCATCAAGGCCATCAGGATGGCAAACGGCTGCGCCGCGGGCGTGTCTTTTTGCCGTTGGGCATACAGGCCTACGATCGTGGCAGTCAGGGCAGAGATTAGCAGCAGGGTGATATAGATGTTCATTTAGTCCGGTCTAAGGCAAACCAGCAGTAGTTTTCCGCCCAGTGAGCAAGTAAGTGCGCATAAAGCCCTTGCTTTTGATCTGGATCTCTCCCTTTTCGGTGAACGTGTAAGCATCCTTCAAGCGCTGGTACGTGCTGGGGGTTACCTGGATGGTGTTGTCTTCGCCGTGGGTTTGCATGCGGCTGGCGGTGTTGACCGTGTCGCCCCACATATCGTAAATGAACTTCTTGAATCCGATCACCCCGGCGATCACCGGGCCGGTGTTGATCCCAATGCGAAGCCGCAAGCCTTCCCGCCGGATGACGTCCAACGAGTTATAGGCTGCCAGCATATCCAGCGCCAGGTTGGCGATGGCCTCGGCGTGATCGGGGCGTGGAATGGGCAACCCACCGGCTACCATGTATTCGTCGCCGATGGTCTTGATCTTTTCCACCCCATATTTTTCTGCCAGGTTATCGAAAGAAGAAAATACCGTATTGAGCAGGTCCAGCAGCTCGGTTGGCGCCCGGTTGGCTGCCCAGCGGGTAAAGTCCACTACATCTGCAAACAAGACGGTCACATCTGGAAAACTTTCGGCGATCGTCTCTTGCCCTTGCTTTAGTTTATCGGCGATGGGCTTGGGCAGCACGTTCAGCAGCAGTTGGTCGGCGCGTTCGCGTTCGATCTGGATGGCGCGCAAGTGGGCCTGTTCCAGGTCGCGCAGGCGTTTGCTGACCAAAGAAGCGTTCATGCGCGCTCGTAGAACGGTGGGGTCGAAGGGCTTGGTCATATAATCTGTGGCCCCCATCTCGATACAGCGCACCACGCTTTCCATCTCATCCAACGCAGAAATGATGATCACTGGCAGGTGCCTCAACTGTTCGTCCTGCTTCATTTGCTCCAGCACCTGGTAGCCGTCCATCTTGGGCATCAACAGGTCCAGCAGCACCACATCATAAGATGCGCTGTGGAGCATTTCAAGCGCTTTCAAACCGTCCACGGCCGTTTGCACAGTGTACCCCTCTTCTTCCAGGCTGGTCGCCAGCAGGGTGCGGTTGAGCAAATTATCGTCCACTACCAATACAATGCCGCGTGGTTGATTAATCCCATCTTGGATGTCAGTCATAATTTATTCTCACTTTTCTCGCCGCTGTGGGCGCTGTACTCAGCGCAAGCCCCGCTTTGGGCGCTGTGCTCAGCGCAAGCCCCGCTGTATTCAGCGGACAGATACGCTTCTAAAGCCGGTTTGACCAATTCAAATTCGGCGGATATTTTATCTAGCAAACCGGCTGCGCTTTTTGCCCATTGCGCCGGCCCTCGCGGCGATGGTCGGTCGGTCAATTCGCCTGCAGCCGCCGGCCCCAACGTACTGTTTTTCACCGCGCTGTTCTGTAGCACCAGAGTTTCCAATTCCTGGCTAGCAGCCGATACTCTCCAGGCGCCAAAACTGGCGCTGGTAGATTTCAAAGTGTGTGCGTGCCGGCGCAGATCCGCGGTATTATCTTCTTCCAAAGCCTGCCGGGCTTCGCGGATCAGGTTGCTCGCGTCGTCAAAAAACGAGCGGGTCAGTTCTGGCAGCATGCTTTCTGCCCGCTTGCCCAGGGTGGCCTTGAGCGTCTTCAGGGCGTGCAGGTCTAGCAGCTGCTCTTTGACCGCCGGCTTATTCATGGGCACCTCATTCGTGGGTACCTCGTTCGTGTGCACCTCATTCGTGCGCGTCTGCTCTCCTGCGCCCAATTTGTCCACGCTCTCTGCCTGCACGGGTGCTCCATTCGTGGGCGCTCCATTCGTGGGCGCTCCATTCGTCCACAAATTCACTGCGCGTCCAGGTTTGCAGCGCTTCAAAGCCGCCGCCAGGCTTTGCGCCGAAATAGGCTTGCCAATGTAATCATCCATGCCGGCTTTCAGGCAGACCTCTCGGTCTCCTTGCATCACGTTGGCTGTCATGGCAATGATGCGCGGCTGGCGCTCGGGCTCACCGGCGTACAGTTCGCTGCGGATCTTGCGGGTAGCTTCCAGGCCGTCCATCTCCGGCATTTGCATATCCATGAAGATCACATCGTAGAGCTGGTGCGTGAGCAGGGTACTGCTCGGCAGGGTACTGCTCGGCAGGGTACTGCTCGGCAGGGTGCGGTTCAGGGCTTCGATGACTTCTAAGCCGTTTGCAGCCACATCGGCCCGGTAGCCAAAGCGCTCCAGCATCAGCAGAGCCAGCTTTTGGTTGGTAGAATTGTCCTCCGCCAGCAGAATGCGCAGCGGCAGCCGCTCGGCCAGGGTGGCATCATAGTTGGAGTCGGGCACTGCCCACGGCTGCTGCTTAACTGTGCCGGGTATACCGCCTGCGGTTTCGTCGGTAGATTCTGCGCGCCCGCTTTCCAACTGCTGGACCATATCTCCCGCTAGCACCATAATGAGCGCATCGTACAACTGCGAGGCCTTGACCGGCTTGGTCAGGAAGGCCGCGAACAACGCCATGCGGGGATCTTCCTCGCGCCGGCCCAGCGAGGTCAGCATCACCAGCGGCATGGGCGCTGCAGAACGCTGCCCGTGCGCTTCGCTTACCTGCCGGATAGCCTCCGCCGTCATCAACCCATCCATCTCGGGCATTTGCATATCCAGGATCGCCAGGTCAAATCGTTCGCCTGCCTGCAGCACCTCCAGCGCTTCCTTGCCGCCGGCAAGCGCCAGGCATCTCATTCCCCACGACTGCGTCTGCAGCGTCAGGATCTGGCGATTGGTGGGGTTGTCGTCTACGATCAGGATGCGTTTGCCGTACAGGTGCGCCTTGGTATCGGCCACGTAAACCTGCCGCCGGCTTTCGGTTTCTTCAGCTGTGATGGTGAAATGGAAGGTTGAGCCGCAAGGTTTGCCATCCTGACCGGTGCTGCTTTCAACCCAGATGCGCCCGCCCATCATTTCACACAGGTACTTACAGATGGCCAACCCCAGGCCAGAGCCGCCGTATTTGCGTGTCGTCGAAGCATCCACCTGGCTGAAGGATTGGAATAGACGGTTCATTCGCTCTTTGGGAATGCCGATGCCGGTGTCTTTGACAGAAAAGTGGATGATCACCTGGCATCTACCGTTCGGCTCCACCTGTTCTTCGACCGTTTCGGCTGTCACCACGATCTCACCCTTTTCGGTGAATTTGACCGCGTTGCCTAACAGGTTGACCAGGATTTGGCGCAGGCGGGTAGAGTCGCTGATAATGGCAGCCGGCGTATCCGGTGCGATCAGGTAAGCCAGGTCCAGAGCTTTCTGCGAGGCGCGTTGGGCCACCAGGTCCAGCGCCGATTCGATGCATTCTTGAATTTCGAAGGGATGCTTTTCCAGTTCCATTTTGCCGGCTTCGATCTTGGAATAATCCAGGATCTCGTTGATGATCGTCAGCAGCGCTTCGCTGGAGTTGCGCACCGTATCGGCAAAGTCGCGCTGCTGGCGGTCCAGGTTGGTTTCCAGCAGCAGCCCGGTCATGCCGATGATCGCATTCATCGGGGTGCGGATCTCGTGGCTCATGTTAGCCAGGAACTCACTCTTGGCCTTGCTGGCGGTCTCGGCGGAGGAGCGGGCTGCTTCTGCCTCGCGCATCGCTGTGACCAGGTCTCCGGTGCGCGCCTCCACTTTATCCTCCAGGGTCTGGCTATAGTTTTCCAGCAGTGCGTGGGTTTTGGCCAATTCCAGTGCCGCCTGGCGCTGCGCTTCCAGCGAGCGCACCAGGTAGCGGTGGAACAGCACCAGCAGCGTTACCGCCAGCGCCAGCAGCATGATGGTGTAGGCGCCCTCCGTCGCCCAGCTTCCCAGGCTGAGCGGGTTTTCTTTGTAGATCAGGTAGGGGCTCAGTTTGCCCGCTTGCGCCAGGATGCCAAAGACCACCAGAGCCACAACGCTCAGCGCGGCCATGAGTAGACCGGCGCGCACTCCCACCAGGATCAATGCCAGGATCGGGATGACGATCAAATATTCGCGTCCCGATCCTGCCAGCCCGCCGCGTGCCAGCGTTACCAGGCCTGCGCCATATGCCAGTGTCAGAAAGGCCAGGCCGCGGGCACGGTGGTCCAGTTCCTTATAGAATGCCAGGAACAGCAAAACCAGGTAGAATGCCAGCAGCAGCAGCGCCGCCGGCAGTTGCCCGGGTGTGCGCAATACGCCCATGAACAGCGCAACCAATGCCAGGCCGCCTACTACCAATGCCACTCGCAGGATGATGTGCAGAGTCTTGCTGCGCCATTCCGCCAGGACTGCCAGGATTTCTCGTTCTACTTGGGCCTTGCTGTGGGCGCTCCATTCGTGGGCGTCGCCCTCCGGCTTGCGCTCCCCAAGCTCGCCTTCAGTTTTTTTAGGTGTTTGGGTTGTTGTGCTTCCTTCCACATGGCCTTCCTATATTTATTTTACATTACTCTTGGGGAATTGAACTGATATAAATCCGGCCAATCACATTATACCTGAAGTAGGGGTTTGGGGTTGTTAGCGCAAAAAACAAACAGGGTTTTAATTCCTCAGCAGGATGGTTGGTGTATAATGATTCCAGATCGCAGATCGAAATGTTAGTGGGTCTGTGACCCACCCAAGGAGAGTCATTATGCCGGAAACTGTACCCAGCGGCACTGTACCCAGCCGCGCTGTACTCAGCGCAATTGTCGGCCAATCCGTCCAAAGAGTGGATGCCATTAGCAAAGTGACCGGCCGAGCCCTGTACCCGGGGGATATCACCCTTCCGAACCAGGCTTATATGAAGATCCTTTTTGCCAGCCGGCCGCATGCCATCGTCCGCCGCATCGACGCTGCTGCCGCGCTGGCTCTGCCCGGCGTGCTGGCCGTTTTCACTGCCGCCGATGTGCCCGTCAACGAATATGGCCTGTCGACCAATGACCAGCCCGTGCTGTGCGGCCCGGGGTCGAGCAAGCCGTTTGCCGACCGGGTGCGTTTCATTGGCGACCAGGTGGCCCTGGTGGTTGCCGAGACGGAAGAGATTGCCCAGCGCGCCTGCGCCTTGATCGCCGTAGAATACGAAGACCTGCCGGTGGTCACCGATATGGAGCAGGCTATGCAGCCTGAAGCGGTGCGCCTGCACCCCGACCGCGATTCGAATATATTCTGCCATTACCGCATCCGCAAAGGCGATGCCGAAGCCGCATTGGCCCAGGCGGATGTGATCGTGGAGGGCGAATACCGCACGCCTGCCCAAGAGCATGCCTACCTGCAGCCCGAGGCCGGGCTGGGTTATATCGATGAAGAGGGCCGGGTGACGGTCATCGTCGCCGGGCAGTGGACCCACGAGGATCAATTGCAGATTGCCCACGCCCTGGATCTGCCTCCCGAGCAAGTGCGCGTCATCTACCCTGCCATTGGTGGCGCCTTTGGCGGGCGCGAGGACATGTCTGTCCAGATTGTCCTGGCGCTAGCGGCCTGGCGTTTGCACCAGCGCGGCCTGTCGCGCCCGGTCAAGATCGTTTGGACGCGTGAAGAGTCGATCATCGGCCACCACAAACGCCACCCCTACATCTTGCGGGCGCGCTGGGGCGCCACCCGGGAGGGCAAAGTGATCGCCGCCCGCATGGAAGTGATCGAAGACGGCGGCGCGTATGTGTATACCTCCAATAAGGTGCTGGGCAATGCCACTCTGATGTGCACCGGGCCGTATGAAATCCCCAACGTCAGCGTGGACTCGTACGGCGTGTATACCAACAACCTGCCCGGCGGAGCCTTCCGCGGCTTTGGCGGTCCACAGGGCGCCTTCGCCGCCGAAACCCAGATGAACCGCCTGGCGGAAGCGCTGGACATGGATCCGGTGGAATTGCGCCTGCGCAACGTGCTGCGCGAAGGCTCGCTGCTTTCGGTGGGCACACCCCTGCCCAAGGGCGTCAGCATGCCGCAGGTGGTGGAACAGTGCGCCCAGGCAGCCGGTTGGCAGCAAACCCCCCAGGGCTGGCAGCCTGGCCCGCGACCCACCGGTGCGGCGTTTTCTACTGCCAATGAACCATCCGTAGAGACGCAAAACATTGCGTCTCTACTTCCGCCCTACATCCGCCGCGGTGTGGGTTTTGCCTGCGCCTTCAAAAACGTGGGCTTTTCCTTCGGCGCTCCCGAGCAGTGCACGGCCATTGTCGAGCTGCACGGTCACACCGAGATCGAGCGGGTGGTGGTGCGCCATGCGGCCGCGGAGGTGGGCCAGGGCACGCACACTGTCATTGCCCAAATGGCCGCCGAGGCGCTGGGCGTGCCTTTGAGCAAAGTGGAGCTGCGCATGTCCGATACGGCTTACACCGAGAACTCCGGCAGCGTGTCGGCTTCGCGCATGACCTTTATGGCTGGCAATTCCATTCGCGGCGCAGCAGCAGAAGCGCTGCAGCGTTGGGCGGCCGAAGATCGCCCCGCCGTTGGTACTTACATCTATCGCCCGCCGCGTACCACGCCCTACGATCCCCAGACGGGCAAATCGGAGCCCAATTTCTCTTACGGCTACGTTGCCCAGGCGATCCAGGTGGAGGTCGATATCGAAAGCGGCTATATCCGCGTGCTGGATGTGATCTCGGCCAATGATGTGGGGCGGGCGATCAACCCGCAGCAGGTGCAGGGCCAGATCGAAGGGGCAGTGGTGCAGGCTGTTGGGCATACCCTGATGGAGAATTTCATCCAGAAGGATGGCTACGTGCAGACCCGCCACCTTTCTACCTACCTGATCCCCACCGTGCTGGATGTGCCCGAGCACGTCCAGTCCCTGATACTGGAATATCCCGATCCGATCGGTCCCTGGGGAGCGCGCGGCATGGCGGAGATGCCTTTCCTGCCGGTTGCCAGTGCCATTATCGCCGCCGTCCATGACGCCACCGGCGTCTGGTTCCATGATTATCCTCTCACCCCCGAGCGGGTGCTGCGCGGATTGAAGCGTATATGATCGTCCTGATCCGCGGCGGCGGCGACCTTGCTTCTGGCGTGGCCTTGCGGCTGTACCGCGCCGGGCTGCGCGTGGTGATTGCCGAGCTGGCCAGCCCGCTGGCGGTGCGCCGCCTGGTCAGCTTCTCGGAGGCTGTTTACAGCGGAGAGACTACCGTAGAAGGATTGACCGCGAAACGGGTGAACGATCCGGCCGATAACCTGCGTGTTTTACAGGTGTTGGCCAAGGGGCAGATCCCGGTCTTGATCGATCCTGAGGCGCAGTCTGCCACCGGCATGCACCCCACCGTGATCGTGGATGCCCGCATGACCAAGCAGCCCCCGGAGCCGCTGCGCCACGCGGCCCAATTATATATTGGCCTCGGCCCGGGTTTCCTCGCCCCGCAAAACTGCCATGCCGTCATCGAAACCTGCCGGGGGCATACCCTGGGGCGGGTAATCTGGCAAGGCGCAGCGCTCGCGGATACCGGCGTACCCGGCCCCGGCGTACCCCGTCCCGCCGTACCTGGCCCTGGCGTACCTGGCCCCGCCGTACTTGGCGGAAGCGCCTGCCAGGATCCCGCGCAGAGCCAACGGGTTTTATATGCGCCCGCGGCGGGCGAATTGGAGACCCTGGCCCAGATCGGCGACCACCTGGAAGCGGGCCAGCCGGTGGCCAATGTCGCCGGGCAGGTGGTGGCGGCGCCGTTCAAAGGGGTGCTGCGCGGCCTGCTGCCCTCCGGCCTGCCGGTCACGCCTGGTTTGAAGATCGGCGATATGGACCCGCGCGACGATCCGGCGCTGTGTGCGCTGGTATCCGATAAAGCCTTGGCGGTCGGCGGGGGAGTGTTGGAAGCCATCCTGTCGCGGCCCAATTTGCGCCCACTGTTATGGAAGTGAGCACAGCAGAAAACGCCGCTGCCTGGTCCCTGGCGGAGGCGCTGCGCCTGGATGTTCCGTCCAGCCTGGCCATCGTCGGCGCAGGCGGCAAAACGACCGCTCTGTTCAACCTGGCGCGCAGCTTGCAAGCCCGTTTCGACCGGCCGGTGCTGGTGACCACCACCACGCATCTGGCGCAGTCGCAATTGTTGCTGGCGGATATCTGTTATTTGGTCGAGACGCCTCCCATCGTTCCGATGGGCCCCATCGGGTACGATGGGCATTTTGCGTCTCTACGGAAGGTGATCCTGTTCCATGGCGGGCCGACCGGCGATGGGCGTGTGGTTGGGTTGGCGGAAGACCAATTGCTCGAGCTTCAGCGCCTGGCGCAGACGCACGGCTTGCCGCTTCTGATCGAGGCGGATGGTGCCCGTGGCCTGCCGCTCAAGGCGCCCGCCGCTCACGAGCCTGCCATCTCCCCGTTCGTGGAGGCTGTGTTGGTGTCGGCGGGCTGGTCTGGCCTGGGGCAGCCGCTGGACGAGGCTAACGTGCATCGCCCCCAGCGCTTCGCTGATCTCAGCGGGTTGGCGCTCGGCGACCCCGTTACGCCCTCGGCTCTGGCGCGGGTCTTGCTGCACCCGCTGGGTGGGCTGAAAAACATTCCTCCTTCGGCGCGCAAGTTCCTCTTGTTAAACCAGTTGGATGCTTGGCCTGATGAATCCGTCCAACGGCAGGTCGCGGAGCTTGCCCTGGGCTGCCTGGACGCTTATTCCACTGTGCTGGCGGCTGCTTTGGCTTCAAACCGCCTGTGGGCCGCCTACGAGAACCACGCCGGGATCATCCTGGCGGCCGGGCAGGCGCAGCGCTTTGGCAGCCCCAAGCAGCTTCTCGACTGGCAGGGAGAGCCCTTGGTGCGCCGGGCGGTGCGCCTGGCGCTTTCGGCCGGTCTGCGCCCGGTACGGGTGGTGCTGGGCGCCTGGGCCGACCAGGTGCGCCCGGCCTTGAGCGGTCTGCCGGTAGAGATTGTCGAAAACCCGGCCTGGCAGGATGGGCAAAGCTCATCCGTGCGCGCCGGACTGGATGGCCTGCCGGAATGGGTGGGAGGAGCGTTCTTTTTACTGTCCGACCAGCCGCACGTGCCCGTGGAACTGGTGTGCCTGCTGCGTGCCCGTCATGCGTATAGCCGTGCGAAACTGGTAGCCCCGCTGTGCGGCGGGCGGCGGGCTAACCCAGTGCTCTTTGACCGGGATACCTTCCCACTGCTGCGCCGGCTGCAGGGCGATACTGGCGGCCGGGTGCTGTTCGAGCGGCCCGAGCTTTCCACTGCCTGGGTGCTGTGGAACGATCCGGCCTTGCTGTTCGATGTGGATACGCCCGCCGATTACTGGACCTCTGGGGCAGGGGGCGGGCGCTGATGGCGGCAAGTAACCCTCTCAACATTTCCCTGGCTGCCGTGGTACTGGCGGCCGGCCAATCGCGACGCATGGGCCAGGCCAAGATCAACCTGCCCTGGGGCCAGACCACGGTGCTGGGGCAGATCGTGTCGGTGCTATCCGAGGCCGGCCTGCCCGAAATTTTGGTCGTCACCGGCGCACACCCGCTGCAGCCCTGCCCAGAATGGGCTGAGCTGCCCCTTCGTTTTGTGCACAACCCCGACCCCGCCGGAGAGATGCTGTCTTCGCTGCAGCTTGGGCTGCGCAGCCTGCCGGGCCATGTCCAGGCCGTGCTGATCGCGCTGGGCGACCAGCCGCACATCCAGGCCGCAGTCGTGCGCGCTTTGCTCCAGGCGCACTGCCTCAGCCGCGCCCCGCTGGTGCTGCCGAGTTACCAAAATCATCGTGGCCATCCCTGGCTGGTGGATCGCTCTCTGTGGCCAGACATCCTGGCCCTGCGTACGCCTCAGACCGGGCGCGATTTTCTCAATGCGCATGCTAATGCCGTCCAATACCTCCTGGTCGATACGCCCAGCGTCTTGCAGGATCTGGACACCCCGGAAGATTACGAGCAAAGCCGGCCGCCAGGCCCTGCGTGATCGACGGCTGAGCTTGATCAAGCCGCAGCGCAACCGCCTCCACCGCATCGGCAAAACCAGATAACCGCTAAGACGCCAAGATCGCAAAGATTCTTTTACATCAGAATAACCTTAGCGTACTTTGTGTCTTGGCGGTTAAATCTCTTTCATCAATTTCCTCCAAAACCATTGCGTTCGTAGAGTTGTACCCAACTCAGTGCTATGTACCACCCGCGCCTTGGCGGTTGAATCTCTTCCTATGTGCGGTATAATTAGCTCATGACACATGAACGCAAAACGATTTTGATCATCGAAGATGAACCCGATACGGCTGAAATGTTCGCCGAGATGATGCGCCTGAGCGGTTATCGCGTGGTGAAAACCTTCAGCGGTGATACGGCCATGGAACTCATCTTGCGAGAAAAACCCGATGCCCTCATCCTGGATATTATGATGCCAGATGTCTCCGGGCTGGACGTGCTGCACGATGTTCGCAAAATGAAAGAACTGGCCGGTCTGCCGGTGATCATCGTATCTGCCAAAGGGCTGCCTTCGGATATCAGGGTGGGTTTAAATGCCGGCGCCACGACTTACTTAACCAAACCCGTGGCCTTTCAAGACCTGAAAAAGGCTGTTGAGGGCGCTTTGGGAAAGGCTTCCCCAGCGAGTTAACTGGTTGATTTCAATTCAGTGATCCAGCAGAGAAAGCAAACGGCAATGTCTGTTATCCGAGCATTTATAGCGATTAGCTTACCGGCGGATGTACAGCAGCGCCTGGAGGTCATTTCCAGCGGTCTTCGCAGCAGCCTGCAGGAGGCCCAGGTCCGCTGGGTGCCGGTTCCTAATATCCACCTGACCATGATGTTCCTGGGAGATTTATCCCTGGCTAACCTGGGGATGCTCAAGGACAATTTGGGCGCAGAGGCCGACAGCCACCACTGTTTTGAGTTCAGCGTGGGTGGGGTGGGAGCTTTTCCCAGCCCGCAGCGGCCCAGAGTGCTGTGGGTGGGCGTTGAAGCGCCTGCCGAGTTGAATTCCTTGCAGGCCGGTATTACCCATCGCATGGAGCACCTGGGTTACGCCGGTGAAGAACGGCCTTTTTCGCCGCATCTCACCCTGGGGCGCGTGGCGCGCAACGCCAACCCGGACGACGCGCAGCGTATCAGCGCCGCTTTGCAATCTGCCAAAGTAGGTTTTCTGGGCGTCTGCCAGGTGAACCAGGTGCACTTGTTCCGCAGCGACTTGAAACCCGGCGGCGCAGTGTATACAAAAATCTTTAGCGCTCCCTTGACCCCTGGAGCGAATTTATCCTGAGATCGTGAAGAGGTGATATCTGAAATCAATCGAACTTGCTCGTAAAATCGTTACTGTATTAGAGGAAAAAAAGGGAGAAGATATTGTCTTGCTCGATATCCACGAGCAAGCCGTTTTTACTTCCTTTTTCGTTATTTGCTCTGGCACAAGCGATCGCATGTTGAAGGCGCTGGCAGATGCTGTGAATGATGAGCTGCGCCCCTCCGTCGACTACAAGCCTCGCATCGAGGGTGAGCCGCATGACGGCTGGCTGTTGGTGGACTTTGGAGATGTGATCGTTCATCTCTTTTCTCCCCATAGTCGCGATTACTACCGCCTGGAAGAGCTTTGGTCTCAAGGCAAGGTATTGCTGCGCTTGAAGTGAGAGATGGCTTTGGATGAACCCGGCGACCAGCAATGCCCCGGCTGTTATCCGGCCTGCGGAAATCCTTGATCAGCAGCGCCTGGCAAACCTTATTCATTTTGAAATTTATGTTCACCGTCACCTGGATTGGCGCTCGCCGTTAGAATGGATCGGCTCGGAGCCGTTCCTGGTGGCGGTTGAAGCGGGCCAGGTGGTGGCTGCTTTGGCCTGCCCTGCCGAGCGCCTGGATGTATCCTGGCTGCGTTTGTTCGTTTCGGCAACCGAGCATCCTTATGCTGCCTTATGGCATGCTTTATGGCTCGAGGCCTCTGCCCGCTTGAGACGGCTGGGGGTGGGGCGTGCCCTGGCTATACCCATGTCCAATTGGCTGACGCTTCTCTTGAAGCAGTCCGGTTTTAATCATGTCGACGATGTGGTGATCCTGGCCTGGCAAGCCGGTTCTCAACCGCCTGCGGTTGGCAAGGTTCCTGGGATCGCCATCCAATCGATTGAAAACAGCGGCGAGGAGTACGCCCGTATCTTGGATGCGGTCTGGCAGGTGGACTCGCTGTCTTTTGAGCCGGAATGGCAGTATTCGAAAGAGTCTTTTGACCTGGCGCTCAAGCAAGCGGCCTCCGCTACGGTCGCGGTGAGCGGGACGGGCATCGTTGGCTACCAGATCAGCACGTTCTCTACCTCTGGAGGCCACATCGCCCGCCTGGCAGTGCATCCCGATTACCAGGGTCGCGGCATTGGGGCCGCCCTGGTCCAGGATGTGCAGTGCCAGTTCAGGCTGCGCGGGATTGGCCTGGTCACCGTGAACACCCAGCAAAGCAACCAGACCTCTTTGCACCTGTATCGGAAATTGGGTTTTCAGTTCAGCGGAGATACCTACCCGGTGTATGAGCTTAAACTTTCGTAATGGAGGTGATCTATGGCGCATGTAGAGCACGCAGTTATCGTCAATGCACTCGTCCGGCAATTCCTGGTGGCTTCGCAGGAGGTGATGGGCGAACACGGCTTGAACACGGTCTTGCGGACTTCGGGCTTGCAGCGGTTCGTCGGTAACCTGCCCCCGGACGATCTGAATCCCGGCGTGGATGCGCTGGAGTATGCGCGGCTGAACGAGGCTATCGAAAGTTTTTATGGCCGCGGTGGGCGCGGCATGCTGCGCCGCATTGGCAAAGCCTCTTTTCAATACGCCATCCGTGAGCAGCCGGCTTTGATGGGCATGGCTGTGGCAGCGCTCAGGCTGCTGCCGCAAAGACAGCGTATCTTGTTCGTTTTGAACAACATGGTCAATGCCCTCAAAAAGAGCAACGCGCAGGTCAATGCCTGGGTGGACGATTCTGGCGGCAAGATCGCTTTCGTTGAAAGCACCTGCGCGATCTGCAATAGCCGCACAAGCCCCAAGCCCATCTGCTACCTGTACCTGGGATCGGTTGGCGAGGCGGTGCGCTGGGCGAGCGGCATTGAATTCGAGATCATTGAAACACATTGCCTGGCCAAAGGCGATGAATATTGTCGTTTTGAGATTGGAGCCCCGTTAACATGAATTATGAAGAATCTGCCTTTTTAACCTCCGATGGATTGGAGCTTTTTTCTTGCCTCTGGCGTCCAGAAGCTGACCCCAGGGCCGTGGTGGCGTTGGTGCACGGCCTGGGTGAACACCGCGGGCGGTATCGCCACCTGGCGGAGTTTTTATGCCGCCAGGGAATAGCATTGGCCGCCTATGATCTGCGCGGCCACGGCAAATCGCTCGGCCCGCGCGGCCACAGCCCCTCGTACCAGATCCTGATGGAGGATATCCGCCGGTTCTTAGATACCGTTTCTACTCGTCTTCCAGGCAGCCCGGCCTTTTTATATGGACATTCCCTGGGTGGTAACCTGGTCATCAATTACGCGCTGCGCTGCCAGCCGGCTTTAGCAGGCGTGATTGCCTCCGGCCCGGCCTTGCGCGTGGCTTCCGAGCCGCCGGCAGCCATGATGGCCTTCGCCAGTGTCTTGGCCCGCATTGCACCGGCAACGTTAATGGCCAACGGCCTGGATCGCAGCGGCCTATCGCGCCTGGACGAAGTGGTGCAGGTTTACAGCCGCGATCCCCTGGTGCACGACCGCATATCTGTGCGCCTTGCGCTGGACCTGTTCTCTTCCGGCGCCTGGGCGCTGGAGCATGCCGCCGATTTTCCCCTGCCGCTTCTTCTGATGCATGGCAGCGCCGACCGGCTGACTTCTGCCGCCGCCAGCCAGGAATTTGCCGACCACCTGGGTACGCAGGTCACTTTGCGCCTGTGGCAGGATTTTTACCACGAGATTCACAATGAGCCCGAGCAGCTCGACGTGTTCCACTACCTCTTAACCTGGCTAGATGCTCGCCTGGCAGCCACGAATTAGCGCCCTTGTCAAAGCGCCCGGATCATGGCAAAATGCGGTCTTATGATCATCCTGAAGGAGTAAGCACATGAGTATCACGAAACGTAAGGATATTCGTTCCCGCCGCGCCCAAAAAAGATTAAAGCAGCGCCGCAACACGCTCATCATTGTGGGTGTGGTTGCACTGGTGGTCGTGGCTGTCATCGCCCTGGCCTCGTACGTGCAGAGCAATGCCCCGGTCGAAGGGGTGGTGCTGATCACCCCCGTCGCCCGCCCGCAGGCGAACGGGCTGGC
>CAZVRZ010000033.1:17399-39831 GCA_964629965.1 uncultured Anaerolineaceae bacterium | reverse complement strand
TCAGATTCAGTTCGTAAATCTGCCCATCCTGGGCAGTATAGCTCATGCGAACGGCCGAAGCCTTGATCGTAACGCCCTTTTCGCGTTCCAGGTCCATCGAATCGAGCACCTGCTCGGTCATCTCACGATCCGAGATGGTGCCTGTTAGTTGGAGCAAACGATCGGCCAGGGTCGATTTGCCGTGATCGATATGCGCGATAATACAGAAATTACGAATGTTGCTTGCCATAGTCGGGCTGTAGTATACCCGATTTTCAATCTAAAGTGGTGGAAATGAGGCTGCCTTGTCACTTATTTCTACCACGTTTTATCTCTCCACGCGCGGCGCCAGCCAGAAGGCCCAGTCTTCCTGACCACTGTTGTTGGACAACACGGTCAGGATCAAATTCACTTGCTTTCCTGCCAGTTCCGAGAGGTTTTCGTTCACCATGGTAATTTGATCGTCATAAATTTGTGACCAATGTCCCAACTCCACGGATGATTGGCCCACAATCCGGTAGCTCAAAACGAAAGTCACGTTGCAATCCACATTGCCGTACAGACAGCCGATCACAGCTTTGAAGCGATCTCCCTGGTGGATTTCCAAGATAGGGTATTCACCGGTGATGAAGCCTCCTTCCGTGGCTTGTGGATGCATGATCAATGCTCGCTCGTTATCAATAGAACCATTTTCCAGACGCGGTGTTTCGTCGTGGGCAATTACGCCTCGCCCGGCGTCCATCTGCGGCCCAAACATGGTTGGGCATTCGATAGGCCAAGTGGAATTTGTGCGCCATTCGGCCAAGCAGTAATTGCGGGCCATACCCAGCACATTGGAGGTGCCTTCGATCACCTGGATTTGCACCCAGAAGGCCATACTGGCTGTCTCGCCCATGCCAAAGAGCGAACCGGCAGCGTTGCGTAACGCCCAAAAACCGGCGTATGTTCCAGCTTCAGCAGGGGCAGTGAGGTTTAAGGAAATATCTATCGCGGCGCCTGAAGGTACTGCGGCTGGTAGGATCATCTCGTTGGGCCCGCCCATCTGTTCGCCGCTGGAGTAAATGAGGGCGTAGCCAGCCGTCCACTCGCAAGAGCCGCTATTGCGTACGCGCCAGGTCTTGGTGAAGGTCTCGCCGGGCCGAAAAGCTGTGTTGTCGGGGACGCTAAGATCGGCCACGAAAGCGGCGATGTCGCAGCGTGCGGAAGCCGTAGGCGAGATAGGCAAGGGTGTGGGCGATGGCGGCAGGGTAGCGGTGGCGGTAGCAGGCGATATGGGCGTGGCGCTGGGAGCGCGGGTACGAGTGGCAATGGGGGCCAGGGTGGGCGCCAGGGTGGGGGTGATGGTGGGCCTGGCCAGTTCGGTAAGCTGGGCTACGGCAGCCTCGCCGGCCTGCACGGTTTTCTGTAAACCGATCGACTGCGCCGTTTGTGTCTGTCCAGGGCTTGTATCCAGGGTGGCCGTGGGCGAGAGGGTCTCGGCTTTGCATCCTGCCAGTAGAATGATCCAAAGTACTACAATCCCGAGGAAATGCTGGTTTTTTATTCTATTGTTATTCATTGCTTGTCCATTTCTTTACGGCTGTGTTTCTACATTTGCCGGTGGGACAACTCCTGCTATCAAGGTCTCTACATCCGCTGCCGCCGCGCTTTTCCAATGCAGCCATACCAGGAACTCTGTGTTACCCTTTGGACCCAACAGGGGCGAGCGCAGCAGCCCGCCAACGCGCATGCCTTGAGCCTGGGCGAATGCTAACACGTTTCGAAGCACGCGACGATGCACCAGGGGATCACGGATCACACCTTTGCCACGGCTGACCTCGGCACGGCTGGCTTCGAATTGTGGCTTGATCAGGGCTACGACCCCTTGGGCGGGCGCTGCGGTGGCAGAGAGCGGCTCAAACCAATTTGAGACGACTGGCAGCAGTACTTTGAGTGATATAAAAGAGGCATCGATGGTGACAAGCTGTACCGGTTCGGGCAGGCGCTGAATGCCGCGGGCGTTGGTCTTTTCCATTACGATCACGGCCGGGTTCTGACGCAGCTTCCAATCCAGCAGGCCATGGCCGACATCAATAGCGTAGACACGGGATGCGCCGTGCTGCAGCAGGCAGTCGGTGAACCCCCCGGTAGATGCGCCTACATCCGCGCACACTGCATCCTGGATGCGTACGGGGAATGCCTGTAGCGCGGCTTCCAATTTATCACCGCCGCGAGAAGCAAAGCGTGGTCCGCTTTCGACCACGATTTCGGCCTGGGATGGAACCAACATGGATGCTTTGAGCACCATCTGTCCGGCGACGCGCACCTGCCCGGCCATCACCAGGCGTTGCGCCAGGGAAAAATCCCCGGCTAATTTTCGTTTTACCATTAAGGCGTCGAGCCGCTCTTTTGCAGACATACTCTAATTTTAGCATGCTTATTGACGAAATACAGAGATACCACTATCATTGAGCCATGCTGAATACCCTACGTGCTTTGCTCAAAACGATGCGGCCCAAACAATGGGCAAAGAATGGCTTTTTGTTTGCGGCCCTATATTTTGACCACCAGTTGACCAACATCCCGGCGCTGCTGCATACCATGGCCGGTTTTGTGTTGTTCTGCATGCTGTCCAGTACGATCTATATTATGAACGATCTGGCAGACCTGGAAGCTGACCGGCAGCACCCTGTTAAACGGTTGCGTCCGTTGGCTTCAGGCAAGCTGCCCATAGGAGTGGCGCGCCTGGCGGTGATTGTCTTGATCCTGGTGATATTTCCATTATCTTACTTACTTTCGCCTTCATTTGCCCTGTTTGTTGTGTTATATCTCCTGATCAACTTACTTTACACGAATCTGCTGAAACATATCCCGATTGTGGATGTGCTGGCTTTGGCCAGTTTTTATGTGATGCGCGTGGCGGCTGGGGTAGTATTGATCACGGTTGAGCGCTTTTCGCCCTGGCTATACCTGTTTACTACTTTCCTGGCCTTATTCCTGGGGGTGGGCAAACGCCGCGCCGAGATGGTGCTTTTACAGGCTGATGCCAATTCGCACCGCCGCGTATTGCAAGGATATACTCTACCTTACCTTGATCAGTTGTTGATGATTGTGGTGACACTGACGATTTTCACATACAGCCTGTATACTTTTTCGGCGCCTAACTTGCCCGATAATCATGTCATGATGTTGACGATTCCCTTTCTGATCTATGGTATCTTTCGTTACTTGTATTTGATCCAGGTCAAGAAGGACGGGGGTGCGCCCGAAGAAGTATTATTTGCCGACCGTCCTTTACAGATCTGCATCATGTTATTTATAGTGACGATCTTGATTGTTTTCTATGGTTCTTGAGGATTGTTAGAATGCCGGCTTATGCTGCTACTGCCCCCGGAAAGATCATCTTGTTTGGAGAACATGCGGTTGTTTATGGACATCCCGCCATCGCCGTGCCGGTGCAGCAGGTGCACGCCCGGGCCATGCTGCAAGCTCGTCCTTTCGCCGCAGCGGGCGAGATGAGTATTTATGCGCCGGATATTGACCTAGAAACGACACCGGCTCAATTGCCGGCGGACCATCCGTTAGCGGCTGCTCTACGTTTGACACTTGAAGAATTGAATATCCAGCGTATACCGGCCTGCGCGTTGCGCATCACTTCCACCATCCCGATGGCGGCAGGGCTTGGCTCGGGAGCGGCGGTTTCGGTAGCCATCATCCGGGCCTGGTCGGCTTTTCTGGGACATCCTTTGCCTGCTGAGCGTGTTTGCGCGTTGGCTTATGAGGTTGAGAAACTACACCATGGTACGCCTTCGGGGATCGATAATACGGTCATTACTTACGAGCAGCCGGTATATTTTACCAAGGGGCAGCCGATCGAACGTTTGCAGGTGGCAAGACAATTTACCATCGTGATTGGTGATACGGGCATTGTCAGCCCGACTGCCGTCGCTGTGGGGGATGTGCGTAAGGCCTGGCAGAAGCACAAGGATCATTACGAGGCATTGTTTGATGCGGCTGGCGCCATGGCCGGATCGGCGCGCCAGGCGATTGAGAACGGTGCGGTCGAACTGCTTGGGCCGTTGATGGATGCCAACCATGGCGTCTTGGTCAAGATGGGCGTTTCTTGCCCAGAATTGGATGCGCTGGTCACTGCCTCGCGTAAAGCCGGGGCCTGGGGAGCCAAGCTTTCCGGCGGCGGGCGCGGCGGCAATATGATTGCCCTGGTTTCGGCTGAGCACGCCGAGCATGTGAGCCAGGCGCTGTTGGCCGCCGGCGCAGTGCGCACCATCACCACGCAGGTCGCTTGAGAGGGGTAATGGCCCGCTTGCCTTTCCAGGTATTGGTTTATCTTTATCGCCCGCGAGCAGATGGCGGCTATGAATATGCCTTGCTACGGCGGGGAGATTGCGATACAGAACATCGCGGCGATTTGGCAGACTCTGGCAAAGAACAGCCGGGTAGCTTCTGGCAGGCTATTGCCGGCGGCGGGGAGACGAAACCCGATGGATGTGATGAGACTCCGCTTGAAGCCGCTCAACGCGAAACTTTGGAGGAGACCGGCCTGGCCCCAACAGCTCCTTTTCTTCTATTGCAGACCCTCGAACCCATTCCAGTCAGCGAGTTCAGCGGGCGGGCCCATTGGAGCCAAGATCTGTATGTGGTGCCACAGTATTGCTTTGGCGTGCTGGTTTCAGATGTGGAGTTGCGCCTGTCACACGAACACACTGCTTATTGCTGGCTGCCTTTCCAGGAGGCCTATCGCCTGATCAAGTATGATGGCAACCGTACGGCCTTATGGGAGTTGGATTGCCGTCTACGCGGCGTGCACCCGCACGATGCGCCGCTGCCAGAGGCTTCTAAACAGCAGATGTTAGGAAAGGTTGACCCGACGCTCACTTTTCTAAAATTGGGCGGTTCTTTGATCACGGATAAAAATCGACCACACACGGCTCGGTTGGATGTGCTGGAGCGAATTGCCGGCGAATTAGCCATGGCGCGGCAGCAATTGCCTGGACAACAATGGGTGCTGGGGCATGGGTCGGGCTCCTTCGGGCATGTTCCAGCGAGTCGGTATGGCACACGGCAGGGCGTCTCGACTCCGCAGGAATGGCGAGGTTTCGTTGATGTTTGGCGAGAAGCGGCCGCGCTTAATGCGCTGGTAATGGATGTGCTATGGAAGGCGGGCTTGCCGGCTATCGCCTTGCCCCCATCCGCAGCTCTAATGGCGCAGGATGGGCGAGTATTGGAGTGGAATTGTAGCCCGATCCGGCAGGCGTTGGCTACCGGGTTGCTTCCCGTGATCCATGGAGATGTGGTGTTTGACACCCGGCGGGGAGGAACTATCTTATCTACTGAAGATCTGTTTGTGGCCCTGGCAGGTCAACTGCATCCCTATCGTATTCTGCTGGCGGGAATGGAAGCGGGCGTGTGGGCAGATTTCCCGGCCTGTACACATCTGCTACCTGAGATAACCCCTCTCAACTTGACTGATACGGCTGGTGCTTTGGGCGGCTCGGCAGCGACGGATGTGACCGGCGGCATGGAGAGCAAGGTGTGGCAGATGCTGGCGCTGGTGGATGCAATACCAGACCTGGAAGCGCTGATCTTTTCGGGTGCAATGCCTGGAAATATCCGCCAGGCTCTGCTGGGGAAGGTAAGCGGTACATATATTCGCAACCGTTGACATCTACCCTTACCTGCATTACACTCTTTTTATCCTTCCTTATTCGCTCGATCTGTGAGAGAGAAAAATGTTTGATCGTACCCGCTTAGAACAAATTGAAGATCAATCGTTGTCTCCTTATGCTATACGTTCCATGTATTCGAAGGGACGGCTATATCCTGAAGAAGAAGCAGAATATCGCACAGCATTTCAGCGTGACCGCGATCGGATCCTGCACACAACAGCTTTCCGCCGTTTGCAATATAAAACCCAGGTGTTTTTTAACTATGAAGGTGATTATTACCGCACGCGCCTGTCTCATACCCTGGAAGTAGCCCAGATTGGCCGTACTGTGGCGCGCACCCTGGGCGCAAATGAAGACCTGACCGAAGCCATTTGCCTGGCGCATGACATGGGACATCCTCCTTTTGGGCATTCTGGCGAAGTAGCTCTGTTGTGCTTGATGAAAGAGCATGGCGGTTTTGATCATAACAAGCAGACGCTGCGCATTGTCACCCTGCTCGAGCATCGTTATCCGAATTTCTCTGGTCTCAACCTGACCTGGGAAGTGCGGGAGGGGATTGTCAAACACGAGTCCGAGTATGACATTGCCGATGCCAGCGATTACAATCCCGAACTGCGCGGCCCATTAGAGGCGCAAATTGCGAATGCGGCCGATGAGCTGGCTTATACGGCGCATGACCTGGATGATGGTTTGCGGTCACAGATGATCACTGCTAATATGCTGGGCGGAATCACCCTATGGGGCATCCTGTTGGAAGAAGTTGGTTGGCGTGGATCTGAACTGGATGAGTTGACACGTCACCGTATCATTCGCCGGTTGATCAACCTGGAAGCAACCGACCTGGTTCATGCTACGGATCAACGTTTACGCGAGAATAGTGTTCGGACGCTCAACGATATTCAACGCCTACCTTTCAATGCGATCGGTGTTAGCGATGAAATGCATCGGCGTAACCGGCAGTTAAAGGATTTTCTTTATCAGAACCTGTATCGGCATCATCGTGTGGTGCGCATGGCGGTTAAGGCTGAGCGAATCATTGGCGATCTTTTCTCGGCCTACGGTCTTGAGCCGTCCATTCTGCCCCGGCATGTGCAGGATTTTATCCCGACGCGTGGTTTGCAGCGAACAATATGTGATTATATCGCCGGCATGACCGATCGCTTTGCGGTAGAAGAGCACGACAAGTTATTCAATCCTCTTACCAAGCCCTGATCGTTGTGGGTTTGTGATATATCGATATCCTTGCAGGAAACTGCCGGGGTAGCACTATTATTATTGGGAGACTAATGGCTATGCCTGAGACGCCGTACCTGACTACCGAAGGAGCGCAGCAAATGCGCAATGAATTGAAGCGCTTGAAAGGTCCCGAGCGCGAAACGATCGCCAAGCGCCTGCGCGACGCGATCCAGATGGGCGATCTTTCTGAGAATGCGGATTATCATAAGGCCAAGGAAGATCAGGGCTTTTTGGAAGGCCGCATCCAGGAGCTGGAGTATACTCTGCAAAATGCCCAGATCGTTGACCCGACTGAGGTTAAGCGTGATACGGTGCAGGTGGGAGTGACTGTCACGGTTCAGGAAGAAGATTATCCACCGGATGTCTATTACATGGTTGGCGCAAAAGAGGCAGATCCGCGTAATGGGCGCATCTCGAACGAGTCGCCTGTGGGACATGCATTGTTGGGCAAGAAGGTTGGAGATCGGGTAGAAGTGCAAACCCCCGGCGGTAAGCTTTTCCTGAAAATACTCAAGATCGAATAAGAACGCGCGGAAAAACAAAGCACAAGGGGCTGCCCCTAAAAAGGAGCAGCCCCTTGTTGTTATTCATTACAGAGTTTATCCACCGATCGGGTGAAACGACCGTTAGATTTGCCAGATAGCAAGCTCCAGGATCAAGCTTTCGAAGAAGCTGTTCTCAGGCAAAGCACCTTCGCCATATTTCTGATCTACCACGCGTGCCGTTAAGCGCAGGGTGGCAGTTTGTAAGACTACCTGGCTGTTTGGCGCCAAGGGTACTGGCTCGCCTTTTGCCGATAGACGCTGGCGCAGCGCTTCATCCGAGTAAGCATGTTCGCTCATCAGCACTTTGGTTACGGTCTGGATATCGTTCTTGTCAAACAGCCAGACCTCGAAGCTGGTGACTTTCTTTGGGTCACCTACGCCGATGGTTTCGGAGATGCCCACTCCACACTCGCCCAGGAACTCGCCGGTGGGGGAGTCGATGCTGAAGGACTCATCGAACAGATCATCGCCGAGCTTGTAGGATGCCATGAATTGGGCGATAGGCTTTTCCTGCCCGGTTGATTCGTAATCAGTCCACTCAGCCTGGCGAGCGGCTTCCTGGGCTTCCATAGCGGGTGTTTTCACCAGAGGACCGGTGCGTCCACGCAAGAAGTAGAAAGCGCCAAAAGCCAGGGCCAACAGTACGGTCAGTCCACACATGATCATCAGTGCGGTGACCAGCGGGCTACGTTTTTCGCCTTCGTCTGCCTGCTCAGTTTTTACTACGCCAGGGGTTAACTGGGCAGCCGCCTGGGGCTGCACGGCGCTGCTGAAAGCATTGATTGCTTCCACCGGCAGGTTCTTGGGGTTTTCTTTGACCGCCTGTAAAGCAGCAGGGGCGGCTTCGCCCAGCTCGTCCCAACGTTCCTTGGCCTCAAAGACATCGTTGTTCACCCGAAAGGAGTCAATAGCCATACGAGCATAGTCTGTTCGTAGATCTTCGCGGAGAGATGCGGCGGATGCATCTGTCCATTTGACAGGCCACAGCCCCCATCCTAATATCACCAGTCCAATAAAAAGACCAACTACAAAGCCGATCACACCTGCAACCAGGGGTTTCTTGATTTGTTCACGGATAGCTTCCATATTGATCACTCCGAACTTGAAACTTGTATGAATAGAACCAGGCAAACAGCCACGGTTGTTAACGATTACTCTAGCCCAACAGTTCTTAATATTTTAGATCATAGTTGGAAAATATGCAACTCTTGTCAAGAGTGTTTTCGTTTTCCTTTTTATTCCTTGGGCATAAATGGTGCAAGACTTATGCCAGGAAACTGTCATTCTACCTGTACATTTTCTTCAACCGTCACGCTGTCCAAAGTGAAAGTCTCTTCGCACGCCAGGCACTGCACCTCGTTTTTCTTGGCGGTCACCAGCATTCCATGGCAAGCCGGGCAGGGTGTGGTGATGGGCTTTTTCCAGGAGGTGAAATCGCAGGCGGGATAGTTGGCGCAGCCGTAGAAGATGCGATTCTTGCGGGTCTTGCGCTCGACCACATCGCCTCCATCTTTGGGGCAGGTGACGCCAATCTTTTCCAGCCAGGCCTCGGTGTGTCGGCAGTCTGGAAAGCCGCTGCAACTGATGAATTTTCCATAGCGGCCCCAACGGATGACCAGTTCCTTTCCGCAGTCCGGGCAGGCGCGGCCGATGGGTTCTGGCCCGGTTTTCATCTCAGGCATTTCAGCTTCTGCGCGCTGCACCTGTAGTGCAAATGGTCCATAAAATTCTCGGATTGTATTGACCCATTTTTCATTGCCTGATGCGATCTTGTCCAGGCTCTCTTCCATGCGGGCGGTGAAATCGGTATCCACGATGTTGGGGAAGTGCTGACTGATCAGGTCATTGACCACCAGGCCTGTTTCGGTGGGGGTTAACCGCTTATTATCGCGTACTACGTAGTTGCGCGCCTGTAAAGTTGCCAGGATGGGTGCATACGTAGATGGACGGCCGATGCCGTTTTCTTCCAGGGTGCGCACCAGGGTGGCTTCGGAAAAACGCGGCGGGGGCTGGGTGAAATGTTGCTCGGGCAACAATTTCACCAGTCGTTGTACCTGGCCTTCTTCGATGCCTGCTGGGATGCGGGTGTCCTCTTCTTCTGGAGCCTGATCTTCATCCTTTGCTTCTTCATAAACAACCAGGAATCCCACGAATTTTACTGCCGAGCCGGCGGCGCGTAACAGGAACTCATGACCTGGAGCGATGCCGGTGACCTCGACCGAGAGTGTATCGAACACGGCAACTTCCATCTGTGAGGCAACGAAGCGCTGCCATACAAGTTGATAGAGACGGAACTGGTCGCGTGTCAGAAACTCTTTGATCATTTGCGGCTGGCGCAGCACCGAGGTGGGCCGGATAGCTTCGTGGGCTTCCTGTGCGCCACGTGCCTTGGTCTGGTATTTCGGCGCCTCGGCGGGTAAGAAACCCTCGCCATAGCGCTCGCTGATGAACTGGCGGGTTTCTGCCTGGGCCAGTTCGGAAACGTTGGTCGAATCGGTGCGCATATAAGTGATCAGGCCAACGCTGCCTTCCCCCAGGTCAATACCTTCGTAAAGCTGTTGGGCCAATGCCATTGTTCGGCGGGCAGTATAGCTCAGGCGGCGGGAGGCTTCTTGTTGAAGAGTGCTGGTGGTGAAAGGTGCAGATGGCTTGCGGCGGCGTTCACCGTGCTTGATGCGGGAGATGGTGTAAGCGGCTTTTTCCATCGCTTCCAGGATCGGCTTAACGTCGGCCTCGTTATTTAGCACGGGTTCTTCGCTATTTATGCGCGCCAGCTTGGCCACAAAGCTTTCTTTGAGCCCTTGCGGGCGGAATTCGGCTGCCAGCGACCAATATTCTACCGGCGTGAAGGCCTCGATCTCACGTTCTCGTTCTACGATCAGGCGCAGTGCCACAGACTGGACGCGCCCGGCAGACAGGCGGCCGCGCACTTTGCGCCATAATAACGGGCTCAGATTGTAGCCTACCAGTCGATCTAAAATTCGGCGTGCTTGTTGGGCATCTACCAGTTCCATATTGATCTGGCGAGGGTGGGCAAAGGCATCTGCCACGGCCGGCTCGGTGATCTCGTGAAAGACCACGCGTTGGGTGATCTTGGGTTCGATCTTGGCGGCTTCCATCAAGTGCCAGGCAATCGCTTCGCCTTCGCGATCGGGATCGGTTGCCAGGTAAATCTCGGCTGCGTTCTTGGAAAGGTCTTTTAATTCATTGACCACCTGGCGCTTCTCTTTTGGCACGCGGTACTTAGGGGTGAAATCGTTGTCCACATCAACAGATAGCTGCGAGCGCAGCAGGTCGCGCACATGCCCCACCGAGGCCTTGACGGTGTAGCCTTTGCCCAGGAAACGACCCACCGTGCGAGCTTTGGCAGGCGACTCGACAATCACCAGCTTGCCTTTACGATGAGAGCCCTTGGGCGGCGCGATCATGCCTACATGGGCATCTGTGGGTCCCATGCGGAACATCTTGCAGCCGCATTCCGGGCAAATGCCTTGAGTAGCCGGTGCTCCGTTATCTGTGAATACGGGTTTGGGATCTATGACCTCGCGTTTTGTTTTACATTTGACGCAGTAAGCTTCCAAGGATAGCCTCCTCTATATAGTTGTTGGTTAGCATATTTATGCTTCCCTAGCCTTCAATGCGGTAATCTTCTCGCGGTTCTCGTATAGCTACATATTGCATTCCACCCACCTGCCGGATAAACCCTTTCAGTTCCATCATGGTCAGCGTGGCAGCTACCTGTTCGATCGGCATATCGGTCTGCGCCCGGATCTCATCGATGTGCACGGGCTCGGAACCTAAAACACCATAGAGCCTGGCTTCTGTTGGATCGTTGGGCAGCAGTGCACGCGCAGAACGATGCTCGGTGACCATTGTCAGATTGAGATTCTCGAGCACATCCTGTGGACCCAACAGGGGAATAGCGCCCTGCTGAATCAGGCGGTTGGTTCCTTTACTTTGCGGTGCATAAATGCTGCCAGGAAGCGCAAAGACATCTCTGCCTTGCTCGGCGGCAAAAGTGGAAGTGATCAACGCTCCGCTGGTGTCACCGGCCTCTACCACAACTACAGCTAGCGAGAGACCGGATATGATGCGGTTGCGCGGAGGAAAGTTGGTACTGTCGGGCGGCGTGCCAGGAGGATAATCACTCACAACTGCTCCTTGTAAGCAAATATCTTCGGCAATCTTGCGATGTTCAGGCGGGTAAATGCGGTCCACGCCGCAGCCCAGAACGGCAAGGGTGCGCCCACCGGCATTCAGAGCAGCCTGGTGAGCGATCACATCCACGCCGCGGGCCAATCCGCTGACAATGGTGATGCCGTTGCGCGCCAGCGTAGAAGCGATTTCCTCGGCTGCCTGGCGTCCATAGGCAGTCACCCGGCGGGTGCCTACGATGGCAACGGCCCAGTCATCTTCTGGTAGCAGGTTGCCACGCACATACAGTACTGGCGGCGGCTGATCAATCTCTTTAAGGTGACGTGGATAGGTTTCGTCTTCCCATGTCAAAACCTGGATACCGAGGCTTTGTATCTTTCCCCAAGTTTTTTCCAGGGAGATTTGCTTGCGGATTTGAAGCAAGTTCTCAATCGTCTTTTCGCCCAGGCCGGCATTTCGCAGAGCGTCGGCAGGCGCAGCCCAGGCAATGGCAGGATCGCCAAAATAATCTAATAGCGCCTTGAAGCGCACAGAGCCAATCCCTTTGACGAAATTGAAACCGATCCAATATAGCTTGGAATTATCCATTAGTGCGCTTTATACCACTAATCGGCCTGATAGGCAATGTTAGTTTTACTTATAATGAAGGAAGCTCGGCTATGATTTGTTCTTGGTCTCGTCAGGCAAGAGACCAGGCAAAACATGTACTTGCACCCGCTGCTGTACCAGGTCGATATCTAATACCACATCATTGATCATCGGTAGGAGAATGTCACTACCGGCCTGCGGGCGGACGACCAGAACGTCATTTGCGCCGGTTGTAAGGATTTCGTAAATCGTTCCCAAGGCTGCACCGGTTTCATCGAATACCAGCATCCCTATTAGCTGGTGGTGATAGTATTCACCGGCAGGTAATGGTGGGCGATCCTCGGCGAGTACGAAAAGAAAGTGGTTGCGGAAAACGCTTATTTCTTCTGGCGTATTGTAGCCTTCGAAGGTTACCAGAAGGAGATCTCGGTGCCAACGGCGCTGGCGCAGCGTAAGCGGCTTGTATTCTGGCCCAACGTAGAGCCGCATATCTGTTACCAGGCGCTCTGGGAAATCCGTCAGCACTTCCATGACGATTTCACCATGCACACCGTGAGGCCGGTGCAGCTTACCAACAGCTAAGTAGGCAGGCTCGCCATTGCCTGGCGAGCCTGCAGATGGATTGGATTGATCTGGTTTTTGAGGACCAGTCATCGCGGCTCTTCGATATCCAAAGAAGCCTGTTTGTTGGCGCGAGCAGCAGCCACGTTGAGCAAGATGCGCATCGCGCCCGCTACTCGACCGCTTTTACCGATCACTCGTCCCATGTCTTCTTTGGCGACACGGAGCTTGATGATGGTCTCAGGGCCTCGGCGAGATTGAGAAACGTTAACTTTACTCGGGTCATGTACCAGCGAACTGGCAATAAACTCAATGAGCTCTATCAAAACAGCCTCCCCGTTAAATATCGGCTGATCGTTGTGACGTGTCGCAACGATTATTCTTATGAGCGGCCGGTCTTGGGGCTAACGATGCGAGCGGCTTGGGCCTGCTCGGCTTCTGCCAGCAAGGTTTCGACGGCTTCGCCAGCCTTGAGCCGGCTGTATCGATCCAAAGTACCAACGGTTTTCAAAATACGCTCCACAGACTCGGTCGGTTTGGCGCCTCGGCTGATCCAATCGTAAACCCGATCTTCCTTGATGGAAACGGTTTCCGGATTGGTGCGCGGGTTGTAAAAACCGAGGATTTCCAGGAAGCGACCATCACGTGGATGTTCCGAGTCGGCGGCGACGAGACGGTAGCTGGGTTGTCTTTTAGCGCCAATGCGGCGCAAGCGAATACGAACCATAGATGTTACACTCCTTGTAATTGATAGATGTTAATCAATACGCCAGCCACCTACCAAGGAACTGAGGGGCGCTGAAGGAACGCTTGCCCCTGGTTGTGCACTAGCAAAAAGCAGACGATCTGCTAACCTCCAAACAGGCGCGAGATGCCGCGCCCGCCTGATTTTTTTAAGGTTTTAAACATTTTTTGCGCCTCACGGTACTGCTTGATGAGACGATTGACATCTTGCACCTGCGTGCCAGAGCCGCTGGCAATGCGTCTTCGGCGGCTGGCATTGAGGATGTCGGGACGGCGGCGCTCAATTGTGGTCATCGAGTTGATGATGGCTTCGGTCATTTTTAACTGCTTTTCAGCGTCTTCCGGCTTGATCTGGCGTGCCATCTGCCCCATGCCACCGGGGAGCATTTCCAAAATTTGGGCAATCGGTCCCATTTTGCGCACCTGGCGAAGCTGATTGGAGAAATCTTCCAGAGAAAATTCGCCTGCCATCAGCTTTTCGGCTTGCTTCATAGCAACTTCTTGATCGAAGTTGGCCTCCGCGCGTTCGATCAGGCCGATCATATCCCCCATTCCCAGGATGCGGGATGAAAGACGGGTTGGATCGTATACTTCGATGGCATCCAAGGCCTCGCCTGTCCCTAGAAATTTGATGGGAACACCGGTTACCGACCGGATCGAGATGGCAGCGCCGCCGCGTGCGTCACCTTCTATCTTGGTAAGGATCAGACCAGTCAACTGAATGGCATCGCGGAAACCTCGAGCAACGTTGACTGCTTCTTGACCGATCATGGCGTCCACAACCAGCAAAATTTCGGCTGGCTGCACGTGCCGGGTGATATCGGTCAGCTCTTTCATCAATTCACCATCGAGCTGAGAACGCCCGGCAGTATCGAGGATAACTACAGTGAAGCCGCCCTTTTGCGCTTTATCAAAGGCCTGATGAGCCAGTTCGGGCGGCCGCGTGCCTTCTTCGTAATGTACAGGTACATTCAAACTGTTCCCCAGCGTTTGCAGTTGTTTTACTGCTGCCGGGCGATAGGGGTCGCATGCAACCAGCATCACTCGCTCGCCGTGGGCTCGCAACAGGCGAGCCAACTTTCCGGCTGCCGTTGTCTTGCCAGAGCCTTGCAACCCAACCAACATCACCACTCGGGGCTTGGGACCACTCAGGTTGAGCGGCTCGGGCGCGCCCAGGGTAGCAATCAACTCCTCGTTGACGATCTTGACAACCTGCTGGCCCGGATTAAGCGCCTTCGAAACCTCGTGACCGATGGAGCGTTCTCGCACACGACCGATGAAATCTTTGGCAACAGCGTAGTTTACATCTGCTTCCAAAAGCGCCATGCGCACTTCGCGCATAGCAACATCAACATCCGCCTCCGAGAGCTTTCCACGGCGGCGGAGTTGCTTGAAAACTTCCTCGAGTCTTGCGGTCAGGTTTTCAAACACAGCACTGCATTTTAGCGTGGAAGACGGGAAAGGTCAAGAGGCATTTCGGCGTTGCTCAAACTTAACTGAAATAAGTGTGGGGATGAAAGATAGCAGGAATAACATATCCCTGAATGTCTGGTCTGCTGTAACTTTTGGAAGTGAAGGGGGTTTATACTTTCCTGATAGGTCTTATTCTAATAGAATTTTATAACGTATTTTGGAGGAATCATGTCTAAAATAGCTATTGTTACCGACAGTACTGCGTACATTCCCCCGCACCTGTTGGATCAGTATCAGATCATCGTTGCTCCTTTGATTTTGATTTGGGGTGATGAAACATTCCAGGATGGCGTGGATATCGAGCCAAATGCATTTTATCAACGCCTGCAAGGTGCCAAGGTAATGCCATCCAGTTCGCAGGTAACTCCCAGCACCTTTGAGAAAATTTACCGCTCTTTGCTCGATCAAGACATGGAAATATTAACCATTTTGATCTCTTCCAAGCTTTCGGGCACCATCGACTCTGCGGTACAGGCTGTTGCCAGCCTGCCTGCCGGCAGTCCAATCCAAATTGTCGATTCCTATTCGACCACTATGGGAATGGGGTTTCAGGTCTTAAAAGCGGCGCGGGCCATTGAAGCAGGCGCCACGTTGATGGAGTGTAAAAAGTTGGTGGAAAGTTGTCGCGAGCGCACGGGGGTTATTTTTACCGTAGATACCCTGGAATTCTTGCATCGGGGTGGGCGAATTGGGGGTGGAACTCGTTTCTTAGGCTCCGCGCTCAATATTAAACCCATTCTGGAATTGGAAAATGGTAAACTGGAAGCGGTCGAGCGCGTGCGGACGCGCCAGAAGGCTCTGGCGCGTTTGTTGGATCTGGTTGCCGTGCGCACTAATGGCGCCAAAGCGCTGCGCATGTCTTGCTTGAATGCCATGGCTCCCGAAGAAGCTCAGGATACCATTGAACGCGCCGCACACCGGTTTAACCTGGTAGAAAAATATATAACTGATCTTAGCCCGGTGATCGGTACCCACGTGGGTCCTGGAACGCTCGGCCTGGCATATATGATCGAAAATTAGAGGGTTTTTATCATGCGCAGGTGCATAAATTAGCCAGCCGCCGATGAATGAGTATGTGGAGTTGTATCGGCGGTATAAAATGTTGCTGTGACAAACTTCTTATAGGGTGAAACTGAATGCCAAGAACCTTTGAGGATATTGGTGTACATATCCCGCAAGTGTTACTGCCAACCCAACGGGTTGACCTTTCTCGTTGGGCAGTGATCGCCTGCGATCAATTTACCTCGCAACCTGACTACTGGCAAAAAGTAGAAGATCTGGCGGCGGGTACTTTCTCTACACTTCACTTGTTCTTGCCAGAAATTTATCTGACCCAACCTGGAGTAGAACAACGCATTGACCAGATCCATTCCGATATGCAAGCCTATCTTGAGCAAGATGTCCTGTATGAAAAAGAAGGCTTGATCCTTATAGAACGTCAGGTGAATGGAAAGACGCGCCAAGGATTGATGGTTTGCCTGGATTTGGACAAGTATGATTACAATAAGAACTCCCAGAGCCTGATTCGTGCTACAGAGGATACCATCCTGGAAAGACTGCCTTCGCGTATGAGGGTTCGTCAAGGCGCATGGCTGGAATTGCCGCATACAATGGTGCTGTTCGATGACCCTGAGAAAACTGTGATCGAGCCGGTTACGGCAGCAAAGGATCGCCTGGAGCCCTTGTATGATTTTGAGTTGATGTTGGGTAGTGGTCACTTGCGGGCATATAGAGTGAAGGATCCGGTATTGGAAGAGAATGTGATTCGCGCACTGCGAGCCCTGGCTGATCCATCAGCGTTTAGGAAGCGTTATGGTGTAGATGATAACCAACAAATATTATTGTTTGCAATGGGTGATGGCAACCATTCATTGGCTGCTGCGCGGGCGTTCTGGGAACAAATCAAGCCAACAGTGGAGATGGATCATCCAGCTCGTTATGCCCTGGTTGAGATCGTTAATATTCACGATCCGGCGTTGGTTTTTGAACCAATTCATCGGGTGATGTTTCATAAGAAAAAAGATTTTTGGGTGGCTCTGCAGCAATCTTTTGGAGATGGAATGCGCTTGCTGCCTTGCCAGGATGTTAATCAAATGGTTGCCATGATCGAAGAGAATGTGGGGTCGGTCCAGCGGGTGGGGCTGGTAACGGCCGAAGGCTGCAAGACTCTGGAGATATCTAACCCTGTTTCCACCATGGCTGTTGGAACATTGCAAAATTTCCTTGACGAATTCATCGCATCCGGCGGAGCAGAACGGATCGATTATGTTCACGGGAAAAACGCGGTGACCTCTTTGGGTGTTCAACCTGGGAATATTGGTTTTTATTTACCCAAAACAAATAAGGATGAATTTTTCAGAATGATCGTCTTGGATGGAGCTATGCCTCGAAAAGCTTTTTCGTTGGGTGAAGCTGAGGAGAAGCGTTTTTATATGGAGTGTCGCAAGATCAGATAAACCGGTGGAATTTGCAATTACGTAGGGGGTGTATTAAACTTCCTGTAGTAGAATTGTAGAGCAGGTGTTTATGCTCAATCGCAGGGACTTCTTAAAGATCTCTTTCGCCGCTCTGGGTGGCCTGGTATTTACCGTGGCTGAACCGGCTCAGGCCGCTATGAAACTTCCACCTATATTATGGCATGGGAAACGCACTGTTAAAGCGATTGCTCTGACCTATGATGATTGCTACAAATTTGATGAGTTGGTGGATTTAGAGAAACTGCTAGAAGGTTATCCGGATTTTCGGGTGACTTTCTTTCCTACCGGCGTCGCCTTGCAGAATACATCTGCTAAGGATGCCGAAATCTGGAAACGCCTGGTTGCACAGGGGCATGAAATTGGTTATCACAGCTTCGATCATATCCGCCCTAAAGAGCTGTCGCTGGATGGATTCCTGGATGATTATGCACGCTGGCAGAAAGCTTTGGAAAAGGCTGTTGGCGAACCATATGTCGTGAAATTTGCCCGGCCGCCCTATGGCGAAAGGAGCTATTCGTTTTTGCGGTTGTGCAAGTTGCAGAGCTGGGTGATTGCCATGTGGTCTGTTAATTGGGGGGTAGAGTCTGATGAGGCTGTGCGCAGAGTCAAAGGATTGGAAAATGGTGATATTGCTCTGCTGCATATTCGTAATCCAGATGTTGGAAGTTCGCATGCGTTCATGCCGGTATTAAAGCGTAAGCATGTGCAGGTGGTAACACTTTCGACTCTATATGAAATTAGCCTGGCGCCTGACCCTCCCTGGAGTTGTACACCGTATGTCGATCAAGGCCGCCAGTTTTATTGCCCGGATTAATGCGCAGGCATATATATGAATTCACCCGTTGAACCTGTTCCTCCTTCACGTCCGGCGCGCTCGCGTCGTAAGCGTGCGTGGAGCCTGCGCCTCACTCCTGGAGGAGTTATCTTGCTGTTGCTGATCAATGTATTGGTGCTGGCGGCGCTGGTATGGCCAATGTTAAAGAGCCAGCAATTGGTTAAGTGGTTCTCGGCTATGATTGCCAGCCCTACGGCAGCCACCGAAACACCCAGCCCTTTGCCTGAACTAACGGCAACGCTTTCTCCTACCTGGACCCAAACACCCACAGAAACACCTACTAAGAAACCGGAGTCTGCCTCCATGCCTGCTGTGGCGCGATCGGACTATCTGATCTTATCGATGCAGGAAGGCGACCGATCGCATCTGTTTCTATACCAGCCGCAGATTTACGGCCAAGAATCAGCCTATCCACTGATGCGCCTGACCTATGGACCATGGGATGATATTGATCCGTCTCTGAGTCCAGACGGGCGTAATGTGGCATTTGCCTCAAACCGTAATGGATATTGGGATATTTACATCTTGGAATTATCCAGCGGCAAGATTGAGACGTTAACCAATGACCAGGCATTTGATGGCGCACCTGGCTGGTCGCCGGATGGGCTTTGGATGGTGTATGAAACCTACTCATCTGGGAACTTGGATATCGTGATCAGATCGGCGGATGGTGCCCAGGAGCCGCTCCCATTGACACGCCATCCTGGAGCAGATCATTCGCCGGTTTGGTCACCGCTGGGTAGGCAGATTGCCTTTGTGTCGAATCGCAGCGGTGAACCGGAGATCTGGGTGGCAGATCTGGATCAGGCTGACGAAACGTTGTATGCTAATATCAGCCTCGATCGAAATCAGGTAGAACGCTGCCCTGCCTGGTCGCCAGATGGGCAGAGCCTTGCCTGGGCAGGTGTAAAGGATGGGTATCACAATCTGTATGTGCGCCGGCCCTACCTGGATGGATTCGATGTGCATTACCTGGCCAGCGGTGATTGCCCTCTGTGGAGCCCCGATGGCAGTCAATTGTTATCCGTGCTTGATTCTCCTAACCAACAATATTTGGTTTCCTATCTAGTTAGCCCCACCGGTTTGGCATTGCCGCCCCTGGCTATGCCTGGGTGGGTGCATGGGCTAACCTGGGGAGTTCCTGCATTGTCTCTGCCTCTGCGCGATCCTTACTTGCAAGCCATGAGGTTTACTCCAACCCCCCTATGGCTGCCGCGTTTATCTCAAGGAACGGATATTCCTTCTGGTCGCCAGAGGGTAGTGGAATTGGATGACGTACAGGCTCCTCAGCCGTTCTTGCATGATATGGCAGATGAATCATACCAGTTTTTACGGCATAGCCTGGCAGATAGGATTGGTTGGGATTACTTGTCTACCCTGGAGAATGCTTACGTGCCGTTGACCGCGCCCCTCGACCCAGGTATGGCAGATGATTGGCTATATACCGGCCGCGCGTTCGCGGCTACCACGGTGCCCATGAACGCCGGTTGGTTGTTGGTGGTGCGAGAAGATTATGGTACTCAAACGTACTGGCGATTATATATTCGGGCGCGTTACCAGGATGGCTCGGTTGGATTGCCATTGCGTGAGCCGAGCTGGGATTTCAGTGGGCGGTTTGAAGGCAATCCCAGTGCTTATGAGCAGGGAGGCCTCTTGAACGATGAGATTCTGCCGGGATATTGGTTTGATTTGACGGAATATGCGGCGGCATTTGGCTGGGAGCGGCTGCCAGCTCTCTCTACCTGGCGCGCCTCGTATCCGGCAGCGCGTTTTAATGAGTTTGCCTTTACCCAGGGGCTGGATTGGCGATCGGCGATGTTGGAATTGTATCCACCGGAGATTATGGTTACACCAACGCCCATTATTCCTCCAACAATCACTCCCACACGAACCCCGCGCTGGTATCAATCGCCAACACCCACTGTTACCCTCACACCGCGACCGACTTTGACACCGATCACACAAACACTGCCTCCTTCAGAAACACCCACCGTAACGCCCATACCATCGATCACGCCTACTCCATCTCGAACTCCGCGCCCATCCCGCACCCCGACCCAAACCGCCCCGCCGATTTCTCCCACTGCCTTTTGGTAGAGAAGGATTTTTGTACCGTGAATCGCAAGTGGAAAAGTACGATCTTGGCCTGGCTGCTGATATTTATCAGTTTATCTGCCTGCCAATCTCTTAAAGGCTTGCAATCTGGGACGGATATACCGGCTGCCCTGGTAGTAACACCATCAGTTTCACCTCTATTAATGCAAACTCAGGCGATGATTCGGGAGACCGAATTTCTGGGTGTTGTTGTTCCAACGGCAGTTTTATCAATGGATGATGTACTGATCACCGAGACGGTTGACTTGGTACTACCTGCTACTCCATTACCAGATCCGCTGCGTTTTGTTTTTCCTACCTCTGTCCCAAAGCCTGTGTCTGCGTGGAGGCCTCCACTCTACCCAATTCCCTGGGCACCAACGCCATATGATCATTTTTATTTTGCCCGGCCCATTGCGGCTGACGAGATCAATTGGCCCGAACAGAATTATCGTTACGGAGGCGTTTTCTTTGAGGACCAGGTACACACAGGTGTTGACATCCCTGCTGCTAAAGGAACACCTGTGCTGGCTGTGGGTCCGGGGAAGGTAATCTGGGCAGGATATGGCGTTTATCGTGGCGGTAATGATGAAAGCGATCCTTATGGCCTGGCGGTGACCATCCGCCATGATTTTGGCTACCAGGGTCTGCCCTTGTACACGGTTTATGGTCACCTGGATGAAATGAAAGTTGTCCAGGGACAACATGTGGATACTGGAGAAGTGGTTGGCTTGGTGGGTCAAACCGGTTTTGTAACCGGTCCTCACCTGCACTTTGAAGTTCGTCTGGATGAGAATACCTTTTTCAATACTCGCAATCCAGAACTATGGTTGTCGCCGCCTCAAGGATGGGGCATCCTGGCCGGGAAAATCCTGGATTCTAGCTATCAACCGGTGACCAAACTACCTATCATTGTCACCTCTGTGAGCAGCGGGCAAAACTGGTTCTCGCGCACCTATGGTACGGGGGCTACGAACAGTGACCCCTATTACCAGGAGAATGTTGTTGTAGGTGATCTTCCTGCGGGCAGGTATAATATCCGTATCGATTATGCGGGAGTGTATTACGCGCAAGAGATTGAAATAAAAGCAGGAAATGTCTCTTATTTCTATTTTTATGGTAGATACGGATTTGAAGTGGAGATGCCGCCTCTTCCGGGTGCAGATTTCATTCCTGAACCCGTTGGAAATTGAAGCCTCTTGACAAGTAGAACATTCGTGCTAAACTAAGTAAACCTCAGTGGTCAAGGAATAGACTCAATCATTATAATAGAAATTGTACAGGAGTGTTTTGGATGGCTAAGAAAAACGTTGTAATGGACGGTGAAGTTGGTGGCGCTCGCCAGGTCGCGCTGGACAAGGCGCTTGGAGATATTACTAAGCGTTATGGCGATGGCTCGATTATGCGCCTGGGTCAGGCTCACCATATGCTGGTGGAGTCGATCCCAACGGGGGCACTGTCTCTCGATATTGCCTTGGGGATAGGCGGCATCCCGCGTGGGCGGATCACCGAAATCTATGGGCCTGAGTCTTCCGGAAAGACCACGATTTGCCAGCACATTGTAGCGGAAGCTCAAAAATTAGGTGGTACCTGTGCTTTTATCGACATGGAACACGCTTTGGATCCATTGTATGCCTCGCGGTGTGGTGTAAATGTGGACGAATTGCTCATTTCCCAGCCCGATACCGGCGAGCAGGCATTAGAAATTACTGAAACGCTGGTCCGTTCCGGCGCAATCGAAATCGTAGTGATCGACTCGGTTGCAGCTTTGGTGCCACGGGCCGAGATCGAAGGCGATATGGGAGATTCTCCCATGGGTATGCAGGCTCGTTTGATGTCCCAGGCGCTGCGTAAGCTATCGGGGGCGATCAAGCAGACCAATACCGCGGTAGTGTTCACCAATCAATTACGCCAGAAGATTGGTGTCATGTTCGGCAATCCTGAAACGACCACGGGCGGCATGGCACTCAAGTTCTATGCTTCAGTGCGCCTGGATGTGCGCCGCATTCAATCGATCAAACTGGGCTCCGATATTATCGGTAATCGCACCCGCGTGCGAGTGGTCAAGAACAAAGTTGC
>CAZVRZ010000033.1:2597-17389 GCA_964629965.1 uncultured Anaerolineaceae bacterium | reverse complement strand
ACCTGCTCGACCTGGCAACTGGAATGGAAATCGTCACCAAGCGCGGTGCTTTTTATTCTTATGGAGATCTACGCCTGGGTCAAGGAAGGGAAAATGCCAAGGATTATCTGCGCCAGAACGCAACCCTTTCTGGTGAGATAGAAGCTGCCGTTCGTCAGCATGCAGCCAGTGGCGAGGTTCCTCTTGGAAATGGCGGCTTCGATGGGGATAGTGCAGGTCTTGAGGAAGATGAGGGGTAGATCTCTGTGTTTTTGCTGGCTGGCTGTTTTGGTTTTAGCTAGCTGTTCTGAGAAAGGTGATTCGTTCTTAAATCCTTCTCAGGCTACACCGTTTGTACCTCCAACGGTTGAGGTTATACAGCCTTTAACATCTCAACCAACACCGACTAAGACCCTAGTGCAGGAAGAGGCGCGTCCAACCGCTACCCCTTCCTGCACAAATTCTTTAACTTACCTGGCGGATGTGACCATTCCAGATGGCACTACTGTTCAGCCGGGAGAGGTTTTGGATAAACGTTGGTTGGTGCGTAACAGCGGCACTTGCAACTGGGATAAGCGCTACCATGTCAAATTGGTGTTAGGAGATGACTTGGGCGCTCCGTTAGAGCAAGCTCTGTATCCGGCCCGCGGCGGAATTGAGTTCGAGCAGCGGGTGCTATTTGTAGCGCCTGGCGATGATGGTGTCTATCGCAGCGCCTGGCAAGCCCATACTCCGGAGGGGGAGGCATTTGGGGAACCGTTTTATATCGAGATCACGGTTCAAGCTCCTGCGCCCTGAAGAATCGGATTATAATCAGAAACTGCATATTGATAGTCACAAAATACCCTGTTTGGAGGAAGCTTATCCATGCGTATCAATACGGTATATAAATGGGGATTGTTTCTGGTTGTTTTGCTGGTGAGTGTGCTCGGTTATTGGCCGGTTCTAGCTAACGGAAGGCCGATGTTATCTGCTCTTGAAGCTTCTGCACCCAAGTATAGTGGAATGACACTGGCCGCGATCGTTATGGCAGGGATGCTCGCCGCAGTGGTTTTTGTGGGCTGGGCCTTGGTGCGTTCCTTCCAGGGAAAAATTTTCCGTTCTTGGCCTGCCTGGTTCACCTGGATTATTCCGCTGCTTGCCGTGGCAGAATTTGGGGTTGCTATTTACCTGTCTTATGTGGAGACTACCTCAGCGCAGGCTGTCTGCGGTCCGATCGGCGATTGTAATTCGGTTCAGGATAGCCGTTATGCAATCCTGCTTGGTTTCTTGCCGGTAGGAGTCTTTGGGCTGCTTGGTGCCGTGGCGATCCTGGTGGTGTGGGCCTGGGGGCATTTCCGCAAGGATTGGATCGCAGAATATGCGCCGGTGATGGTGTTCGGCTTTTCTGTCTTTGGAACAGCATTTTCTATCTACCTGACATACCTTGAGCTCTTCGTGATTCATGCCGTGTGCATGTGGTGTGTGACTTCGGCGGTGCTGATGACTTTGTTGATGCTGGCGGCTCTTCCACCTGCGGCAGCCTGGTTGGCTGGCGGGGAGGATGATTAGTGTCCATCCTGGTGGATAGAAGCTCGTATTACCTCCGGCAGACATTTGCAGCGCTGCAATATCCAAATTTTCGCTTGTGGTTTTTCGGCCAGATGTTTTCGATGATCGGCTCCTGGATGCAATCCACTGCACAGGGCTACCTGGTCTTTGAGCTGACTCAATCCTCAGCCTGGTTGGGTTATGTGGGTTTTATAGGCGGCATCCCAGCATGGATTTTTACCTTGTTTGCGGGCGTGGTGGCAGATCGCATTTCTCGGCGAAATCTATTGATTGCGATTCAGAGCATCATGATGCTGCTGGCTTTCATCCTGGCAGCCTTGACGCTCACGCACCTGGTGCAGCCCTGGCATATCCTCATACTGGCTTTTTTCTTGGGTACCGCCAATGCCTTCGATGCCCCGGCGCGCCAGTCATTCATCCTAGAAATGGTGGATCGAAAAACCCTTCCGAATGCCATTGCACTGAATTCGACCATGTTCACTTCGGCGGTGGTGGTTGGACCGGCAATCGGTGGGTTAGCTTATGCCTGGCTTGGGCCAGGCTGGTGTTTTGCAGCCAATGGACTTTCCTTTGTGGCAGTGATCATTGCCCTTGCTTTGATGAGTCTTCAGCCTTTAGAGAAGCGCCCAGGTAAGATGGATGTCATTCAGGACCTCACAACAGGATTGCGGTATGTGAAAGACCATGCCATGATCCGGGTGTTGATTTTGAACATTGGGGTAGCTGGATTGTTAGGGCTGGGATTTGCTACCCTGATCCCGGCCTGGGCTGTGAATATCTTGGGTGGGGATGCGACCACGAACGGCTGGTTGTTATCTGCGCGCGGTTTGGGTTCCTTGATCGGTTCCTTGATGATCGCTACTTTTGTTTCGCGAGGCAAGCGCGGGCTCTGGTGGACGGTCGGTAGTTTTGTTTTTCCGGCCTTTTTGCTGGTATTTGCTTTTGTGCGCGTCCTACCGCTTTCTCTATTGGCTTTGTTGGGCGCTGGTTGGGGGTTGATTGCAATGAACAATAATAGCAATAACCTGGTTCAATCGTTGGTGGACGATTCTGTCAGAGGCCGCGTGATGAGCGTCTATGTAATGATCTTCTTTGGTTCCATGCCCATCGGCTCGCTGATCGCGGGTTCGGTGGCGAACCGGGTAGGCGAGCCTTTGACCATCATCCTTTCTGCAATTTGCCTGCTGCTGTATGCTGGACTAATGTACTGGCGAGTTCCTGAAATTCGCCAATTAGATTGATCGATGTATGCATATGGATGAAACACACCTTTATCAGAGGATTGCAGAGGCTCTTCGTCAGGATATTCTTAACGGGCGATTGAAATTAGGCGATCGTTTGCCTTCGATGCGTGAGATCACAGACCGGTGGGGGTGTACACTGGGAACCGTGCAGCGTGCTCTGCAGGAATTAAGCAGTCAAGGGCTCATTGAACCTCGCCGCGGCAAGGGAACGTTCGTGGCTGGTAGCCTATCTCCTTTGAGAGAACAGCCTATGCGTTTGGCGCGGCTGGTGCACCATGCAGAAGCTTTCTTGCTTGAGTCGTATTCCGGGGGATATACGCTGGCGGAAATCGAAAAGGCTGTTGGATTAGCCGCCGATCACTGGCGTTCGCTGGCCCAAAACTCGCTCACCGTTGCTGGAGATTCGCTGCGGTTTGTTGGCAGTCATGATATGGCTTTGTCCCAGCTTATCAAAGAATATCAACAACTCTTCTCTTCGGTAAGTATCCAGGTCAGTTATATGGGCAGCCTGGGAGGACTAATTGCCCTGGCAGAAGGCAAGGCGGACATAACCGGTTGCCATCTGTGGGACGATGAATCGGACGAGTACAACATTCCTTTTATTCGCAAGATCTTGCCGGGCAAACGCCTGGCGTTGTTAACATTGGCTCATCGCCATCTTGGGTTGATCGTTCATCCTGGCAATCCGCTTAGATTATCCCACTTACAGGATCTGACCCATCCGGGAGTGCGCTTTATCAATCGCCAACCAGGGTCGGGCACACGTGTGTGGCTGGATGTCCAGTTGAAGCGATTGGGTATTCCACCTGATAGGGTGGTAGGTTTCGAAGATGAAAAGCTGACCCATTCTGCCCTGGCGCGTGTTATTGCCGATGGCCAGGCTGCGGCTGGAATTGGATTGAAAGCGGCCGCAGCCGCTTTTGGCTTGGATTTTGTTCCACTTACCGTTGAGCGTTATGATCTGGTGATCCCGGCTGAGAGATGGGATTCGGAAATCATCCAGTCGCTGGTCAAATGGCTTTCGTCGCCTTATGCCCGGCAGATCGTGGAACAACTGGAAGGATATGAGACCCAGGCTATGGGCTCGGTCCAGTGGCTGGGGAAATAGGTTCTATCCCTTGATAGGAGAGGCCTGCTCGTGAGCGGAGATGATACGCAGTAATTCTTGCTGAAGCTGAGGCTCCAGGGTAGTTCCGGCGTACTCTTGCAAGAGTTTCTGGGCCTTTTGGAGCGCCCACTGACGTGCGCCTGCCCGTTCTTGTTCCCAGACGTTGTAAGGCCGGCGGTCGAGCAGGGTTGGCTGCCAGCGCGAGCGCATATGCTGGCGCGTGTGACGCTGAGCCAGGAAATTGCCTCCTGGTCCCGCTGCCCGGATCACATCCAAAGCCAGGGTCTCGTCATTGACTTCTATACCCTGGAACATGGCGTGTAAGATGCTCCAAATCTCGCAATCCATGAGCAGCATTTCGTAAGATAGAATGCGTGATCCGTGCAGCAAACCGGCGCCTAACAGCATATCTGAACCTGTCGAAACTGCCATAAAAGAAGAAAGCGAGTTGTCCAGGGCTGCTTGCCAATCTGGTTCTTTGGCGCCGGTGGCAAATGCGCCCATGGAGAGCGGGATATTGTAAAAATCTGCCAGCAGGTTGGTGGCGGCCCCAAAAAGATAATCCTCCGGACCGCCCCCGGTGTAGGCGCCGGTACGCAGATCAGTAACAGTTTGGGCAGCGGCATAGTAAACGGGACAGCCGGGCGCCGCCATCTGCATCAGCGCCAGCGCTGACAGCACTTCGGCGTTTCCAACCACCAGGTTGCCTGCCAGTGTTACCGGAGCGGTGGATGCACAGGAAGCCATGGTCATGTAGCCTACCGGTAGCCCAGCCTGTGCAGCCAGCAAGCCGGCATCCAAGCTGCCCCCGTCATGCGCCAGCGGGCTAATGGTACACTGCATGATGGAAAGCAGGGGATGCTGGCGTAAGGCGTTGCGGCCTCCTGCCAGGGTAGAAGCCATCTCGATGGCGGTAGCCATCTCGCCAGTGGTCACAATCGATTCGGTTTGGACGTGTTTTTTGCTTACGCTCCAGATTGCTTCCAGTTCATGTAAACTGCGGCTTTGAGGTGGACAATCCTGTGCCGAGATGGGCACCCAATGGAAAGCGATGCCGGGCAGCGCGTCGGCAAGGCGCGCCACGTCGCGCACATCTGCCTTGACCGTTGTACGGCGTTCACCGCTGAAAGCATCGATGATCTCTACGCCACAGCCGTCTGTTCCCAAGTAGCTGTGCTGTCCATCCAGGGGTAGATCCAGGGCAGGATCACAGGCGGCCAGCGTATAAGCCGGCGGTGCTTTCGCCAGGATTTCTTCCATGATGTGACCGGGGATGCGAGCGATCTGGGTGGAACGATCCACTTGAGCGCCATTGGCTTCCAGGATATCCAGGGCTTTTTTAGAAGGGAACTTGACCCCGGTTGAAGCGATGATATCCAGAGTAGCCGTATGGATACGCTGGATATCTTCCTGCGATAGGATCTCCAGGCGCGGCCGCTGAGTACAGGGGGGCAGAGTACCCTGCAGGGGCGGTTTCGAGATGCTTTGAATGGCTGGTGTCATTGGGCTGCTCCCACCAACCTGCGGGCTAATTCGACTGCGCCGATGGCATCTTCGGAATATCCATCCGCACCAATATTTTCTGCCCAGGTGCGGGTCACCGGGGCGCCGCCGACCATCACCTTGACCTGGTCGCGCAGGCCGGCTTCTCTGAGAGCCTGGATTACTTCTTGCTGCACAACCATGGTGGTGGTCAACAAAGCGGAAAGCCCAACCAGGTTTGCGCTGGTCTCGCGAACCTTGGCAACAAACGCGGCTGGGGCGATATCGGTTCCCAAGTCGTAAACCTTGAACCCATTGGCAGAGAGCATGGTTGCCACCAAACTTTTACCGATCTCGTGGATATCACCCTGCACGGTGCCAATCACTACAATACCGGCAGCCTGCACGACTTGCTGGCGAGCGTTTAATTCCGGTTCCAGTAATGCCATGGCTTGCTGCATGGCGTCGGCAGCGATGATCAGATCAGGTAAGAAGTATTCGCCCTGTTGAAATTTTTCCCCGACAATGCTCATGCCGGGCACCAACCCTTTCTGAATGATCTCCATTGGTTCGATGCCGGCTTGCAGCGCCTGGTTGGTGCAGTCAACAACAAGTTCTGGTTCGCCGAGCACCACGTTTTCGGTCAGCCGGGTTAATAATTCTGGGTGAGAGTATGCAGTCATGTGCGGTACCTTTCTATTGTGATTGTGTTGAATGAAAGAAAAGAGACCTGGAAAAGAGGCTAGTAAAATCGGGATGAGCTGACAGCTCAATGTATTCGATGTTCCGAGCAATCTGGGCAGCCATTTGGCGGCGAGTGAGTGAAAGCAACATCTGGCGCGCTCCTGAGCCGGCTGCATTGCCCACCTGGTGGAACCGCTCGGCAGGCAGTGCTGGAAACATGCCGATGCGAATGGCGCTTTCGATATTGATGTAAGCGCCAAAGGCGCCCGCGATGATGAAATCGTCTACGGCCTGCCAACTGGGCAGACCAGCTTCTTTCAGTAGGATCTCGAGGCCGGTACGGATAGCTCCTTTGGCAAGCTGGATCTCATTGACATCCTGGCGGGTCACGGCAATTTTTCGATCGGAACCTGAAGATAAGACGAATTCCCGATGTCGCCTATCGCCGATTATAGCCGGGTGCCCCTCCATGAGAGCGCCGCGCTCATCGAGAATGCCGATTTTTAACATCTCTGCCACCGAGTCCAAAATACCTGAGCCGCAAATGCCGCTTGGCGCCTGGTTACCGATGGTTTTGATACGGATTTCATTGGGGGTGACCTGGACGCGTTCAATTGCACCCGGAGCGGCACGCATGCCGTCGCGGATATGTGCACCTTCAAAGGCCGGGCCGGATGCACACGAGCAGCACACGATGCGTCCCTGGTGCAGCAGACTGATCTCGGTGTTGGTGCCGATATCCAACGCGATCATGGTGCGCTGGTCAGGCGGCGCGGCCGCTGGGAACAGTGCGCCGAGTACGGTGCGGCCGGGTACGGCGCCGCTGCTGAGTACAGCGGGGGGCGCTTCGGGGTTGAGATTGCTTGAAAACAGGGTGGCGAGCAGCATGGCAATGTGATCAGCGCCTACGTAACCGGCCACGTTAGGCGGCAAGTGCACATATGCGCCAGGAGCCAGTTTCAATCCCACTTCGCTGGCGGGCAGATCCAATGCTTCGCTGACTGCCGGCACATAAGGCGCGGTGCCCAACTGCGCCACACTTAGCCCGGCAAAGATGTGGTGCATGGCCGTGTTCCCAACGATGACGGCTTCCACGATATTTTCACGATACCTCTGCGTAGGGTAGGCGCCGAATTCCCGCGCTTGCGTGCATAGTTCTTCTATTAGTGAATTGAGAGCATCGGCCAGGCGATTTTGCAGTGTTTGAGCGCCGTTTTTATGGCTAATGGCATAACTGATGCGGCTGACCACATCTTCGCCATAAGCAATTTGTGGATTCATGGTTCCGGTCTTGGCGATGGTTTCGCCCGTTTCCAGATTTAATAGATAAGCAGCCAGCTTGGTTGTGCCGATATCGACTGCCAGGCCAAGCAACGGCAGCGGCTGACCATTGCTGCCGGCAGGCGCATACAGGCCTACGATCTCATCCCCGCGCACAGCCAGGCGGGCATGCCAGTTATATTCTCGCAGTTGCCTGGAGAAGGATTTCAAGGCAGACAAGCCCAGGCGAGGCGCAGGTTGGAAGGTGCCATATTCCTTCTCCCAGGCAGCGTACAATCGGGCAGCATCGGAGCGCAGATCGTGCAAAGTGGGCGGATCGAGCCTCACTTCCACCGGCAGAATGGCGGGTTTTAGCAGAATTTCGATCTCGATGCCCTCAACCTGCAAACGCTGTGGCGTGGTGAGTGATTCTGGGGGAATATCGATCGTAACATTGCTCATTGGAGAGCACTGGCATGCCAGGCGATAATTGGCGGCTAACTCCTGCGGGCTGAGAGCGGCCTGCTCTGCTAGGGTCAACGGGCTCAAAATGCCCTTTTCCAGGCGAACTTTGCATCCATTGCAATCGCCCATGCCTCCGCATAACGAGACCAGTTCCACTCCAGAGATGCGAGCAGCCTCTAACACTGTCACCCCTGCCTGCACCTCTACGCGCCGTCCTACAGGTTGTAAATTGATCTCGTAATGCGACTGCGATGTGCTAAACGGGTTCATAATGGTTTTGAAATTGACAGGTTTCTTTGAGGCTGCAAAGATCGCAGGTTCGACCGGTATGATCCAGGTTTTTCCCAAAGCCCAGTACCTGGGTAACTGACTTGCGCGGCAACATCAAGCTGCTTTCGGTAAGTTTCACCTTGAAGCTCGGAAAGCGCTGTTGTTCTTTGCGAAGCAGCCCAAATACCTGGGATTGTCCCTCGGTTAGGGGCCAGTTGATCATTCCAGGGCTAAGTGGCAGTGAAGCATTAAGGTTTGGGCCGGCAGCCAGGCTCCCAAAATGATGGACCGCTGATGTTGCCAGGGCTTCAACGGCGACAGAACCGGCAGCTTCCAATGCCAAGCCACGCAGCCCGTCTTTGGAAAATGCCTTGGCAGCAGCTTCTTCAAGCGCCCCGCCAATGGTGCAGATCATTACCACTATTTGTTCTGCCTGGGCAAGGTGGTGGGCGATCAACTGACCGCCCAAGAAATGCTTGCTGCGGCTGCCCAGCGCATTGCGACGGTTTTCCCTTGGAGGTTGCAGCCAGAGCTTTTCATGAGCCAGGTGGTCTACGATGTAAGTTTCGAAAAGCACGGCAGGATCGAGTAACGATAGGCTGTCTTGCCATGCCCGGAAGGCAACTTCTACCAGCGCCGGACGGCGATTTTCGACAACTTCAGGCTTCATACCCTGGGCTCTTAAAACGTGATTGCTATCATAGAAAAAATGTAGATCTTTTAATAATGGCATGACCTGATTATATGGCATGAATCGCAGGAATGCCAGACATGAAAGCTGGCACAATGATTTGCTTCTGTGTTATGATCAATAGTAGAGAAGATTTTTGTAGAACGTTTGTTTGAGGAGACAGTATGGCGGCGTATTTTGATTCCAGACTGGTCAACGATTGGGAAAATCCTCAGATAGTTGGCATCAATAAGCTCCCCGCTCACGCGATGGGGTTTCCTTATGCCAATGAAGCCTCAGCGCTGCAGCGTGATCCTATGAACTCTCCCTGGGTGCGTTCTTTGAACGGCGAGTGGCTGTTTTCGCTGCTTCCCAATCCACAGGAAGCGACCGATGGATTTTGGCTCCCCGGATTCAAAACGAATAATTGGACTGAGATTGAAGTGCCCGGTAACTGGACGGTACAGGGATTTGACAAACCGATCTATTGTAACGTTCAGATGCCTATTCCAAATACGCCTCCTTATGTGCCGGAGGAAGATAACCCCACGGGTTTGTATCGCCGCATGTTTGATCTGCCTGAAAGCTGGCTGGGGCGTCGGGTGATCTTGTGTTTTGAGGGCGTTGAGTCGGCATTCCACCTATGGATCAATGGTAAGCGGGTGGGATATAGCCAGGATTCGCGCCTGCCAGCAGAGTTTGACATCACGGATTTTGTGGATGTGGGGTCTAATCTACTGGTGGCGCAGGTGATCCGCTGGTCGGATGGCAGCTTCCTGGAAGACCAGGATCATTGGCGCATGGCAGGTATCTACCGTGACGTATGGCTATATTCCCTGCCGGGAGTGTACCTGGAAGACGTGTTTGCAAAGCCCGAATTGGACGCTCAATACCAGGATGGGTTCCTGAATGTAACGGCGCGCATCGGTGGAGCGGATAACCTGGCGCAGGGTTATCGCGTGGGGATGCAATTGTTTGATGCCCAGGGGCAACCGGTTTACAAAGCCCATATTGAAGGAGAAGTGCATTTTCGGGACTACGATCAAAAGCGCGTCATCTTACAGGGTAACGTGACTGCGCCCCGCAAGTGGTCGCACGAAAATCCCTACCTGTATACCTTAGTGGTCGTTTTAAAGGATCAGGCGGAAAGAGCGGTGCAATATTTCTCTTGCCGTATTGGTTTCCGCAAGCTGGAGATTCGTAATCGTGAATTCTTGATCAATGGCTGTCCTGTGCTGATCAAGGGAGTCAACCGCCATGAGCACGATGAGCGGCGCGGCAAATCTGTGACGATGGAGAGCATGCTCGCGGATGTGCTGCTAATGAAGCGTCACAATATCAACGCTGTGCGCACATGCCACTATCCTAATGACCCGCGTTGGTACGACCTATGCGATGAATATGGTCTTTATGTATGGGATGAGGCCAATATCGAGACGCATTCTCTGTACGATCGTCTGTGCAACGAGAGTGAGTGGCTGCATGCTTTTATGGAGCGCTGTACCCGTATGGTGGAGCGCGATAAGAACCATCCCTGTGTGGTGGTCTGGTCGCTAGGTAATGAAAGTGGTTACGGACCCAATCATGATGCGATGGCTGGTTGGATACGTGGTTATGACCCGGCACGCATCGTCCATTATGAAGGAGCCATCAACCGCGATTGGCAGGCCGGGCAGCTTGCTTCTGATTTGGTGTGTCCAATGTATCCCTCGGTTGAGCGGATCGTACAATATGCGCTCGACTGCGGTAGAGAACACCGCTTAAATAACACTCGCCCCCTTATCATGTGCGAATACGCACATGCCATGGGCAACAGCGTGGGCAACCTGCGTGAATATTGGGAAGCGATCGAAGGGTATCATGGCCTGCAAGGCGGTTTCATTTGGGATTGGGTAGACCAAGGGTTGCTCAAGCAAGATAAAAATGGCGTATCCTATTGGGCATATGGCGGCGATTTTGGCGATACGATTAACGACCGAAACTTTTGTATCAATGGTCTGGTATGGCCTGACCGCCGTCCGCATGCGCCTATGGTGGAGTTCAAAAAGCTGATCCAGCCGGTGGCTGTGCGTATCATCGATCTGGCTTGCGGGATCGTTGAGATAGTCAATAAATACGATTTTTCAACCCTGAATGGGTTGGAGATTAACTGGGAATTATCGGTAGATGGCGAAGTGCAACAGAAAGGCTGTTTGCCGGGTTTGTCGACCCGGCCTGGACAGGCCGAGCGGGTAAACATTGCCTACGCTCCGCCGCGTATGCAGCCAGGACAAGAGGCTTTTCTGACGCTGCGTTTCTCCCTGGCGCAGTCCACCGGTTGGGCTGAAGCCGGGCACGAGGTAGCCTGGGAGCAGTTCCAATTGCCGTTGAGCAGCTCGCCAGCAGGCAGACAAGCGGAGACGGGTCCAGTGAATTTTTTCGAAAGTCCTGTTGAGATCAGCGTGAACGCGACAGACTTCACAGCAGTCTTCAACCGGGAATCCGGCAGTTTGGAGCGTCTGGTCTGGCAGGATGTGGATTTGTTGAAGTGTGGCCCGCGCCTTAATATCTGGCGTGCGGCGACTGATAATGATGGTTTCAGATTTCAGCCAACCATGGAAGATAAGCTGCTCGGACAATGGCTAGCGGCTGGTTTGGATCGCCTGGTATGCCGTCCAAACGGTTTTGAGGTCTTACAGGCGAGTGCGGGCGAACAGCCGCGCCAGATCGTGCGGGTAACGACAGAACACTTTTACCAGGCGGCAGGCCTGGAGGTGGGCTTCTGGCATGGCATAACGTATACCGTGGACGAGCGCCAGGTGCGCCTGGACAACGTGGTGCGTTGTTTTGGCAACTTGCCGCCTCTGCCGCGCCTGGGAATCGAGTTGATTTTACCGCAGGACTTTGAAGATTTCACCTGGCTGGGACGCGGCCCAGAGGAAAGTTATGTGGATCGCAAAGCTGGAGTGGCGGTTGGGTTGTATCATGGCAAGGTTGATGATCAATATGTGCCGTATATCTTGCCTCAGGAAAACGGTAACAAAACGGATGTGCGCTGGGCGGCGCTGCGGCGTGCAGATGGAGTTGGCTTGTTAGCATCTGGCAGGCCATTGCTGGAGGTGAGCGTGAGTCATTTCAGCGCGGCCGATCTGTATGCTGCCTTCCATACCAACGAGTTGGCGCGTCGCCCCGAAGTGTATTTCAACCTGGATCACCGTCAGTGCGGATTGGGCGGCAATTCCTGCGGCCCTCGTACGCTGGATAAATACCTGGTCTTGCCAGGAGAATATACCTTTTCGATTGTGCTGCGCCCGGTATCGCCCGAGCTAGGGTCGCTGCGCGATTTGGGGCGGAACTGTGATGGATGAAGGAGCGCCCAGGCACCGGGGCTGAGTATAGCCCGGGGCTGAGTATAGCCCGGGCGGTGTTTTGTAACCAGGAGTAGACTATGGATAGGCTGTTCAACGGGGCGACCGTAGGTCCATTTCGTATCTTGCAACAGATTGGTGAAGGGGGGATGGCCAAGGTATACAAGGCCTATCAGCCCAGCATGGAGCGAACCATTGCGCTCAAGGTGCTGCCTTCGCGTTATGCTGATGATCCTCAGTTTATGGAGCGCTTTATCCGCGAAGCGCGTACGATCGCTCGCCTTGAACACCGCAACATCCTGCCAGTCTTTGATTTTGGCGAGCACGGTGGTATTACTTACCTGGCCATGCGCTACGTGGAGGGAGGAACGCTTAAGGAACTTCTGGCGCGTGGCCGGCTGACGTTGAAGGATACCCTGGATATCATTACGCAAGTGTGCGCCGCGCTGGATTATGCTCACCGGCATGGCGTTATTCACCGTGATGTGAAGCCTTCCAACGTGATCCTGGACAGCGAGGGGGCCGCTTACCTGACCGATTTTGGGATCGCTAAAGTGTTGGATGCAGGCGGAGAATTGACAGCTACTGGAGCGGCTATCGGTACGCCGGCTTATATGGCGCCTGAGCAGGCGGTGGGTGATACGGTGGACGGCCGGACGGATATCTATGCTCTGGGCGTGATGCTGTATGAGATGGTGGTGGGGCGAGTTCCCTTCCAGGCCGATACTCCTATGGCCGTCTTGATGGCGCATCTGTACGAACCGCTGCCGCTGCCGCGTGAATGCAACCCCAGTGTGTCTGAAGCAGTTGAAGCGGTGATCATTAAGACGATGGCCAAGGCGCCGGACGATCGCTACCAAACGGCCAGCGAATTAACGCAAGCGCTGCGCCAGGCGATATATACCTCTGCGCCAGAAGCTGTGGAAACCACCCTGGCCAACCTGATCAATGATGTACGCAGCCACAAGACTCCTACGGGCCAGGAGGCGGCGCCTTTCGCCGCGAACCTGGATTCTGACCCCCGCTTGCGTGAGCGGCTTGAACAGCAGTATATTGATGGTCTGAGCGCCTATTGGATCCGCGATTGGGAGCGAGCACGGGAATGTTTCCAGGTGGTGGTGACGCTTAATCCTGGTTATAAGGACGCTGCTGCTCGCCTGGCAGAAGTGGAAAAGCAACGCCGCCTGGTGGCATTGTTGGAACAGAGCAGTGTTGCCATGCAGGCCGAAGATTGGCTTGCTGCACAGGACGCGCTGCGCCAGATGGCTGCCATTGATCCTGCCCACAAGGATGCTGTGGAACGATTGCAGGTGGTGGAAAAGAAGCTGGAGCTTGCTGGCCTGTATGAGCAGGCTGTGCAACTGAACCAGGCCAGCCAGTGGCAGGCTGTGGTCAAAGTGTTCGAGCGTATCCATACCCTGGACAGCAGTTACGCCGATCCACAAGGTTTGGAAGCCGCAGCCCGTCGCAGCCTGGCAGAGCAACAGCGACTGGAAAAGATCAAGGAAACTTACCAACGCGGTTTGCAAGCGTTGGATGTAGGCAAATGGAAGGAAGCGCAAAGGCATTTCGAGCAGGTGAAGGCGCAGCAGCCCGGTTATGGAGAAACCGATCAGCTTTTGCAGCGCGCTCTGAATGAACTGGTGCAAGCCAGGCGTAAACCGCCGCGGCGCCCGCCGTTGGATCGGACCCAAAAACAACCTGAGAAAAGTGTGATCAAACAAGCTGCTGGGGAGCAGCCCGTGGATGAGCAAGCTGTTGTCACCCGGGCCTCGGTTTCAAGCCGTGTTCGAAAAATGCGTTGGTTGTGGATAGGGCTTGGCCTGGCGGCGATCCTGGCTGTTGTGTTGGGTATTGCCATCTGGGTAGATAGCATAGACGATACAGATACGGTTGAAGCAACGCATGAAGAGGTTGTAAGCTCGACCTTGCCGGCCACGCTGCAAAAGCTGCCTGACGAGCAGATGGTCAGCCCGATTCTGCCGGAACCGCTGCAGAAGTTCCTGCTCGATGATTTCAATGATCCCGCCTTCAATGGCTCGTTGAATGAGGAAAAATGGCATTTCTCTCGCTCCGAATGCGAGGCGTTTGCTCGCCAGTCAGGTTGGCAAAACAATGGCCGGCTGATCTTGGAAAATTCTGTTCAAGAGGAAATCCAACGCTGCCAGTTGTGGGCGGAACAGGGTCGCCGCACTCCCTTGAAAACGTTTGGCGCTTTTGGGGCACAGATTTGGATGGGTCCAGTTCGAGGTGATGGGGAGGCCAACGCCAGCCTGTGGGCTTATGCAGATGTGGAAGACGAACGCTTTTTTGGATTTTTCTGCGGGCCGTGGGCGAACGGAACGGATATCTCTAATGTCTTTATTGTGTACTGGCCGCAGCCTGGCGAAGAAGTTTACCACAAGAGAGACTTTGCCGAGCTCGAGCGTTGGTCCACGATACAGCTTTCAGTCAATCCGGAGAACCTGGCGCTGCGCTGCGAGATCGATGGCCAGCTTTTGGGAGAGTATATCCCTGAGGAAGGCGATTTGCTGCGCCAGGCCCTGATGGGACGTTTCTTACAAACCGAGCGTTATCCTGAGGCGGCAGCAACAGTTTATTTCGATAATGTTTACCTGACTGCTCCTCACCAACAGGTAGAAAAACCTGCTGGCGACGAGCAAGGCGCTCTGCCTGGCCAAACGACAGGCTCGAGTGTATGGTCGGCAGAATACTGGAGTAACCCGGAATTG
>CAZVRZ010000033.1:0-2587 GCA_964629965.1 uncultured Anaerolineaceae bacterium | reverse complement strand
CGGCGAGCCGATTATTAAGCGAAAGGAAGCCGAGCTTTGGCACGAGTGGGGAGGAGATGGCCCTGGCAATGGTATCGATCCGGAACAATTCTCGGCGCGCTTCGCAAGTACCCAGGTTTTCGAAACCGGACGTTACAGCTTTCATATGGGCGCCGATGATGGCGTTCGATTTTGGCTAGATGACAAGCTGGTTCTCGATCGCTGGCTTGAACAATCTTATACCGAATTCACGATCAATCTGGATCTGCGCGCTGGTGAGCACAAATTGATGGTGGAATTCTTCGAATCAGGCGGCGATGCATTTGTTACCCTGGCATGGAACCAAATTCCCGGCGCTCACAATTGTGTGTTGCCGGCGGAAGGCCTAGTGGCCTGGTGGGCCGGAGATGGCGATTTTACGAATGAGGTTGGCGGGCCAGAAGGAAAGCCGGTGAATGGCGCAGGCTTTGCTTCTGGAGCGGACGGCGATACAGGGCATCGCTCAGCTCCAGGAATAGTTGCCCAGGCCTTCCGTTTCGATATTGCCGGTCCGCAGGATGATGCGGGCGATTACATCGATATTCCTCTGGCTCCAGCGTACGCAGACTTGCAAGAGTTCACCATTGAGACCTGGGTCTTTTTTAATTGGGAACAGCAGCGTTGGACCGAATTGGAAGATTTCTTTGTCACCACCAGCGCAATCTTGCGCAAAGCAGGCGAGGGTCTGTTAGAATTTTACCTGATTGCGGATGGGCAAGAATATAGCTTGCTCAGCCCGGTTGGGCTGCCCGTAGGCGAATATGTGCATGTGGCCGCTACGTACGATGGCCGTTCGATGCGTTTATTTTGGAATGGACGCCAGGTGGCGGCGAATACGATCACCGGCAGGCCGGCTCCGTTCGAATACTTGTGGCTCAGCCATCCCCAGGAAACGCTGCAAGGATACCTGGACGAGGTAAGCCTGTATCGCCGCGCCCTCAGCCAGGAAGAGATCATGATGATCTATGCAGCGGGCAAGATTGGCAAGTGCAAGTAAACCCTTCTCCAATTGAATTGAATGGTATCTCCATCACCTGGCGGCTCTATTGCGAACTTGCCTCACCCAGGGTGATTTGCATTTCGATCTGTTTGCCGTCGCGGTTCACTTCCACGGATATTTTCTCTCCGGGCTCGTACAGGAACAGGGTGTTGATGTAGGAATGGGTTTCATCCAGGGTAATGTTGCCAATGTGGGTGATGATATCGCCCTGTTGTAACCCGGCCTGGCTGGCGGGGCCGTTAGCAGATACTTTCGTTATATAAACGCCCCATTCAACGGGCAGGCGATAACGGGCAGCCACATAAGGGGTGATGGATTGCCAACTGATGCCGATGTAAGGGCGGGGAAAGTAACCTTTTTGAATGATCTGCTCAGCTACTACCCGGGCGGTATTGATCGGGATGGCAAAACCCAGGCCTTCGGCGACCGTCCCGCTGTTGCTGCTGCGCACTACCAGCGTGTTTATTCCAACGATCTGTCCGGCCAGGTTGACCAGCGGACCACCCGAATTGCCCTCGTTGATGGCGGCATCCGTCTGGATCAAATCTTCGATCTGGTAACCTTCGCCGGTATCGATGGAACGCCCGGTAGCGCTAACCACGCCGGCGGTGACGGTGTTCTTGAAGTCTCCAAGAGGCGAACCAATGGCGATAACGGTTTCGCCGGGATTTAGATTGTCTGAGTTGCCCAGGGGAGCAACGGCCGGAACAACCCCCTCTACTTTCAATACAGCCAGGTCGGCATATTGGTCTGAACCCATCAGCTTCGCCTCTTGTTGGCTGCCATTGGAGAGAATGACGTAGATACCCCGTGCGCCTGCGATGACATGATTATTGGTTAACACATACCCGGACTCCGAAATGAATACACCACTGCCGCTAGAGGTTTGGTCGCCGGTCGGGCCGAAGAATGTCATCTGGCCTGGACTGGTTGCCACCACGGTGGCTACTGCTGGGCCTACGTTTTGGACAGCCTGGGTGACAGCCGTTTCGATCTCGGTGGATTGGATGCTCAGGGTTTGCGGCTGGCTGCTGACCGGAATCAGTTCGCCGGTTGAATTCGTGGCAGGTATGCTTGCCGTTTGGTTCTGGCGAACGGCCTGGTAAACGGCAACGCCGCCAGTGAGCACACCGGCAAAAGCCGATATTGCCGCTACACAGACAACAAGTAACACATATAGGACGCGTTTCCAGGACATATTAACCTCCTGAACTATTTAAGATGGAGCGCTTTTTAGCGAGCGCCAGTGAGATTATTTTTTGTGTTGAATAGATTCTATGGCAAGTATATAAGAAGAATATTTGGAAATTATTAAGAACCCATTGATAAATCGTTTGGATTTTGTGAGCATTTTTTAAGGATCGGGTTATTCTTCATTCCTGAATAATATCCAAATGACTTCTTAACAATTTCTTCATACCTTCTTCGTATACTATTCATCAGGGAAATAGGGCAGTTGGAATCTGTGAAATCATTTTCGGCGAATCACAGGTTAATTGACTTTTTGTTATCAGGGGTACCACCCCACTTAAGCGTGGAGTGAGGTAGCTCTTTACAAAAATAAGGGTT
>CAZVRZ010000032.1:0-39883 GCA_964629965.1 uncultured Anaerolineaceae bacterium | reverse complement strand
ACCGAAGAAGACCTCTTTTTTTCTCCCCACTCAGATGAGAATGTTAATGCCCTGCCCGGTTAGGTTATTGGGAGCATCTTGACATATTGTTTGTTCCGTGGCATTATCAAGACAATGTGATAGAAACGATGTTTTTATCATAAATCTGTCTGATGGACATGATATATGAAAACTCTAGCTAAACGTTTTACGCTTGTCTGTATTCTGGCAATGTTCATCCTGGGAAGTATATCCAGTGAGAACTTTGTAGAAGTATTGCCCGTCAAAGCGCAAGATTCAAACGACAATGTATATTTATCATTGCTAAGCCACAACCAGGCCCAAACTGCAGAACAAACCGTGTATCTCCCCATTGCGATGCGAGGTTCCCCATGGTTCAATGTCTTTGGGGTTGAAAGCACAGTGAAGATGCTTGCGGGCTCTCCTCTTCTTCAAAAGATGCAACAGCTTGGGAATGGCTGGGCCAGGGTGGCTACCTTTAGAGTATCATGGGCGGATTTGCAGCCCAACGAAGGGGATCCGATCGACTGGACAAAGTTGGCGGAATTAGATAGTGAATTGCGCGCCTTAAAAGATATCCAAGTCAAGCCAGTGGTGTTGGTCCAGACCAGCCCGCGCTGGGCAACGGTTATCCCCTCTACCTGTGGACCTATTCGTGCAGATAAATTTAATGCTTTTGCGAGCTTTATGACCGAGTTGGTTGAACGCTATAAAAAACCCGAATTCAATGTGCATGATTGGGAAATTGGAAATGAAATCGATGTGGACCCAGCATTGGTTGCGGTTGATAACGGCTTTGGTTGTTGGGGGGATATTGCGGATCCCAATTATGGCGGTGCCCATTATGGCGAGATGCTCAAGGTCATCACTCCTGCCATGAGAGCCGAAGATCCTTGGGTTCGCGTGTGGATCGGCGGCCTGTTATTGAATTCCCCGGAAAGTGCTGTAGGACAGGGCCGCCCCGAGTGGTTTCTGAAGGGAATATTGGCGGCCGGCGCGGCAGATTACTTCGATGTTGTGCCCTATCATTCTTACCCTTCTTACCTGAACAGAAATGTGGATCACGAATTGGAAGCTCTTCCAGCATGGAAATCTTGGGGCGGGGCATTGGTTGGAAAGGCTCGCTTTTTACGTTCTTTGATGTTGGAGTATGGAGTGAGCAAATCCATCGTCTTGAATGAAGGTGGTTTAGGTTGCTACGAAAACACTAACTATTGTCCCCCCAATACTGCGGAAGTGCCGGCGGGTTTTTATGATGCTCAAGCGAACTTTTTAGCGCGTGGCTATGTCCGGCTGCTAAATCAAAAGGTCGATGGGGTTCTTTGGTACACGTTTAATGGCCCTGCGTGGCGTTATACGGGCCTATTGAATGGCAGCACTCCCACGTTAACTTTTTACGCTTACCAACATTTGATCAAACGCTTGGAAAGTTACCAGACCGTAACCCCTGTGGATTATGGAATCGGGTTGGAAGCGTATCGTTTTCTCGTGGAAAATCAGTTTGTAGACGTAGTATTTGCTTTGCAGGATCAGCAATCCACTGTGGCTATCCCCCAAAGTAAGTTTGTAGCTGCATATACGCGTGATGGCGCAGTGATCTCCCCGGCATCCAGTTCAACCAATTATTTAGTGGATGTAGGTTTTACCCCGGTTTATATCTTGCGCAAGCCATAGAATTTCGTTTTTGTTGACTCCTCTAACGAGGCATGCTATACTGAGGCTATGACGCACTGCGTCATAGCCTCAGTATCTTTACTATTCGTAAAAGGAGTGATCAAATGACAACGAAAGCAAAAGCCAAAGCCGCTCAAGAAACTGTTGGCGAAGAACGCCTCAAAGATGCCAAACCACTGTTTGATATTTCGCGCAAAATACTGTTAGCCGCCATCGGCGCAGCCGCCCTGGCCCAAGACGAGATCGAAGATTTTGTTAACAAATTGGTCGAGCGGGGCGAGATTGCCGAGAAAGATGGCAAGAATTTGATGCAAGAGGTTTTAGAGCGCCGCAAGCGGGCCATGCGGGTTGGGGAGGCCGAGGGCAGCAAACATGTACAAGAAATCCTTGGACATTTGGGCGTGCCCTCGAAGCAAGATGTCGAAGCGCTTGGTGACAAAATTGCCGAATTGACCAAACGCGTGGAAGAACTGAAAAAATCGCATTCGTGATGATCAAAACGATCAAACGCTACCCTAATCGCAAACTCTACGACACGGACGAAAAGCAGTACATCACCTTGGAAGACCTGGCCGCAATGATCCGGGCAGGGCTGGAGTTACGGGTGGTGGATCATGCCAGCGGAGAGGACTTGACCGCAGTCGCCTTGACCCAGATCATTTTTGAGCAAGAGAAAAAACGCCCTGGGTTTTTACCCTTGTCGCTGCTATCCGGCCTGGTAAAAGCAAGCGGCAATACCCTGGAGGCTTTGCAGCGCACCGTGGCTTTGCCTATCGATCTCGGCCTGAGGGTCAACGAGGAGATTGAGCACCGCCTCGCCGTGTTGATCGAGCGGGCAGAGCTTACGGTGGAAGATGGCAGCCGCTTTCGTGAATTATTATTCAGCGTAAACACACCTCCCCCGGCAGCCGCATCTGCCCTGGATCGCTTGGCGGCGCGTTACCTGAGCGAGCTGGGCATTCCGACGCGGGATGATTATCATAAGCTGTTGGCCCAGTTGGATGATTTGGCTCAAAAGATCGAAGAGATCCGGCCGGGCGACCAGCCCGGCGGGAAGGATGCACAATCACAATACTAAATTTTAAGGAAATTCTTAATACTTTGGCTTGACGAGAGAGAGATGCATGGACTAAAATAGGTTTGATATTTGATCCGCTCGTGGGCTCTTTGTCATTATCGATCGTCGCTCATTGGGCTGCGACCCTTTTTTGGAAATTTTGCGATATATGTGGGTGTTCTTATCTTGGTTCGGATAAGAGCGGGGGGTAGTATCTGCAAGATAATATCTATCTTTATCTATACAAATATTATTTTGTGTGTATAATCGAGGGTTATGAAAGTCAGCATTGGGCAGGCAGCAAAAGAACTTGGCGTCTCTATCCCTACCTTGCGTCGTTGGGAAGCAGAAGGAAAAATCCAGGCCGAACGCACCCCGAACGGCCATCGTCGTTATGACCTGGCCCAACTTCATGGGCTGAAACCGTATGAAACCAGCAAAACCAACCGGCCAACCGTGTGCTACGCCAGGGTATCCAGCCACGATCAGAAAGAAGACCTGGTACAGCAGGTAGCTCTACTGGAAACATTCTGTGCGGCCAATGGGTGGACTTACGAAATCGTTCAAGATTTGGGTTCGGGGCTGAACTACAACAAGTGCGGGTTGCAGCAGCTCATCAAGCGGATCTGCTCTGGGACGGTTGGGCGGCTGGTGCTGACGAACAAAGATCGGCTGCTGCGCTTTGGCTCGGAGTTGATTTTTTCGTTGTGCGAAGCGTACAACACCGAAGTGGTGCTCATCAACCAAGGGGAACAGCCGTTGAGCTTTGAAGAAGAGTTGGCCCAAGACGTGTTGGAAATCATCACGGTGTTTTCGGCACGTTTGTACGGCAGCCGCAGCCATAAGAACCGCAAGCTGGTCGAAACGCTGCGCGAGGTGGCCGAACAGTTATGAGGATCCTGTGCGCCTTCAAGACGGAATTGGATTTGAACAATGGGCAGCGGACGGCCTGCGCTCGCCATGCCGGAGCGGCGCGCTATGCCTACAACTGGGGGTTGGCGCGCAAGATCGAGGCGTACCAGGTCGGGCAGAAAGTGCCCAGCGCGATTGATCTACACCGCGAGCTGAATGTGCTCAAGAAGACCGAACTGGCCTGGATGTATGAAGTATCCAAGTGTGCGCCACAAGAAGCCCTGCGCAACCTGGATCAGGCATATGGGCACTTCTTCCGGAGAGTAAAAGAGAAACGGGCAGGCAAGAACATCAAAGTGGGCTTTCCGCGCTTCAAATCCAAGAAGAATGGATTGGGCAGCTTCCGCTTGACCGGGGCGATCCACATCTTCGAAAAGGCTATCCAACTGCCACGCTTAGGGGTCTTGCGCTTGAAGGAGCACGGTTACCTCCCCAGCGATGGCGCCCACATCCTGAGCGCCACGGTGAGCGAACGGGCCGGGCGCTGGTTTGTATCTGTGCAGGTGGAGATGGAAATTCCCGATCCAGAACCGACGGAAAAGGATGTGGCAGGAGTTGACTTGGGCGTCCTGCACATGGCGACCGTAAGCGATGGAAGTTGTGTTGACAATCCAAGCGCCTTGAAGCAAGGCCTGACGAAGATCAAGCGGCTGCAGCGCCGCGTCTCGCGCCGTCAGAAGGGCAGCGCCAACCGCAAGAAGGCGGTGCGGCAGTTGGCCAGGGTGCATTTCCATGTAGCGAACATTCGCAAGGATGCGCTGCATCAGGCTACCAGCCGGCTGGCGAAAACCAAGTCGGCCATCGTGCTGGAAGACCTGAATGTGAGCGGGATGTTGAAGAACCACCATCTGGCGCAAGCGATTGCTGACGTGGGCCTATCTGAGTTCCGGAGGCAAATGAGTTACAAGGGCGGGTGGTACGGCTGCGAAGTGTTGATCGCAGACCGATTCTACCCATCCAGTAAACGTTGTTCGGGCTGTGGACAGGTCAGGCCCGACCTGACTCTGAACGAACGAGAGTATCGCTGTGAGTATTGTGGCCTTGTGATTGACCGCGACCTGAACGCAGCAACCAACCTGGAACAGTTGCTTTACATGTGAAGAGAACTACCGCGAGTTCCGCGGGAAGTAACGCCTGTGGAGAGCATGTAAGACCGGGACATCCGGCAACGCTCGCTGAAGCAGGAACCGAACATCAGTCTATCATGGATAGATTCGAGTAGGTTTCGGAGAACGGCTCGAACTCATACACTTGGAAGAGAGTAGCTGGCAACCTGGTGGGGAGGCAACAAAATCGCTTCTCCCAAAGCTGAAATAGTCCGTGGCATTCCTGGTGAATTTAGCCGGTCTATCTTCAGATATATTGACAAATTTGCGACCCGGGCTGCTCTCGCCGTCTCGACCATCAAACGATGTCGAGGGGGCGGAGCACGCCTGTTTCCCCTTGTTTTTGTAGTCCATTATTCTATCCCTGGGTTATTCGTTCATCTGTAGAAATACCTTGCGAAAGGCTGTAACAAATTCAAATGCCGTCTGTCTTGTTTGTCTGTACTGCGAATATGTGCCGCTCCCCAATGGCCAGCGCCCTTTTTCAACAATTGATCGATCGACGACCCGATGCCGCGGCCTGGCGGGTAGAATCCGCCGGCGTCTGGGCAATGGATGGCAGCCAGGCCTCAACCGGCGCCCAGGCCATCATGCAGGCGCGCGGTATTGATCTACACGGCCACACAGCCCGCAGCGTCACCTATGATCTCCTGCGCCAATTCGATCTTATCCTGACAATGGAAAGAAATCACAAAGAAGCTCTCAGCGTCGAATTCCGCGACCTTTCTCCCCGCATTTTCTTGCTCTCAGAAATGACGGGCCAAGTGTATGATATCCCAGATCCGATCGGCGGCGAGCAGGCTGATTATGAGGCCACTGCCAGGGAATTGGAACACATCCTGGCCGCAGGAATGGAACGCATCGCGCCGTTGGCCCATGCATCGTAGAGATGAATGACGGGAGTAATTAGTACTAATTTCATCAATAACCATGTTTTTATGTAAGTCAATATTCATCTTCTGACCTTCGGACAAAAGATCGGACAAAAGGTTGCCAAAAGCAAAGGAAGTCTCCAAAATGAGTAAAACCGGTCACAACGGAATACTCAAAGGAGACTTCCATGGATAAGTGTATCAACTTTACGGGATTCATGCACCAACTAATTGATGATGAAAAAACTGCTCAACGAGGAGCTGAGATTGTCAAAGCCATGCTGGAGGCGCAGTCGCCACGCGCCAGCAATATCGCTGAACATATGGCGGGCAAAAGCGAGAGCAACTACAAGGTTATCCAGCGATTTCTGAAGGCAGTGGATACCCAAGAGTTGCTCATGCGGCTCTACCAGGAACAAGCTGAGTTTGTGATAGGAGATCCGACGGAGATGGTGCGATACAAAGCGCCAAAAACATCTTATGTGGGAACACTGAAAGACGGTAAAACGGCTGGATATTGGCTGATGGTTCTTTCAACACCATTTCGTGGGCGCTCACTGCCATTCTCTTTTGTGGTTTATTCATCCAGAACCATCGGTGAACAGGTTACTTCGCGCAATCAGGAGCATTTTCGTTGCTTTGAAGGCGTGAAAGGCCTACTGGGAGACCGCCCTTTAGTGCTTGATCGTGAATTCAGCTACGAAGAGTTGATGGAAATTCTGTACATTGAGCATATCCAGTTCGTAATTCGCCTAAACCTGGGTGACCGGCACCGACAGCCACGTCTGATCGATGCGGATGGTGAGCCAATCAAGTTGATCATTCATCCGAGTGAAACTGTGGTCTGCTCTAATGTCTACTACTTGGGCACAGTCAAAGTCAATCTGATTGGCTATTGGCGCAAAAGCTTGTCCAAGCCATTGTGGGTGATCACTACACTGGAGCCAAAACGCGGCCTGGAAATTTATCTCCAACGTATGAAAATCGAAGAGTCTTTCCGCGATTGTAAAGATTTACTCCATCTGACCAAGCTCATGAATAAAAAGCAAGATCATCTCGAACAAATGATTGCGCTGGCCCTGCTGGCTTACGTGGTTAGCACCTGGCTGGGTGAGGCCATTCGTGATGCCACCTTTGGTGGGCTGGATCTCGATCATATTCAGACATCCTTGCTCAATCGTCCTACCGTGGATACCAAAACTCATCCCAAGTGGCTGCTCTATTCCGGTTTGTTCTCTTTGCTAAAACAAAAGCTCCGCTTATCCAGAAAGCAGGTGGCGACTGTTTCTCAGGCTGCTGCTGTTGCTTTCGCTCAGCTACTCTACCCTGATGTCCGAACTTTTGTCTGAACTTCAGTCATCTTCAGATGGGCACCAGTCGCGCTGTTTTGCGGACGTGTCGGATGTAACCGGCGCGGTCGCCCAATTGGCGCTGCACCCGGGGGCGGTCGGGCAGGTTTTCAACATCGGCTCAACCGAAGAAGTGACCATTGTCGAGCTGGCCCGGCGGGTTATCGATCTAACCAGCAGCCGCTCCGAGATCGTCTATATATCATATGATCAGGCTTACGCGCCTGGTTTCGAAGATATGTACCGGCGCGTACCCTCGATCGAGAAGATCGAGATGCTGATCGGTTTCCAGCCGCGGTATACTTTGACCGACACGCTGCAGCGAGTGGTGGAGTTCGAGCGCCAAAGATTGATCGAAGCGTAGAGGATAATTGTTGTATAATGATATGGAACCTGGTTAGCGAGTGATCGTCGCTGTAGGAACCGTCACCCGAAAGCCCGTACCTGGAAAGGAGCAATTCTATGCAAATTCGTTGCCAACAATGCCATAAACCTTATGCTCTCAAGAAAGAGGCTGTTCATCAAGCTTTAGACATGATGACTGCCGAGAAACTCACGCATTACGATACACAATGTCCGCACTGCCGCCGGGTAAATCACGTCTCTCGGTCCGAACTGCTGCATGCAGCTCCCAATTGGGGAAAGAAGGAAGAACCGCCCTCTTCGTAGTGTGCTGTGAGCAAAGCTAAGAATAGGAAAGTCGTGCAGAACGTATTGTGCTGCACGACTTTTTCGTTAAGGTAGGACTAGAACAAAACCGATGCCAGCTCGGTGCGGTATTGGCGGGTTAATAGATTGTTTTCTCCCAGGAGTTCGAAAAGTCCCAACATAACTTTTCTGGGCCCGTCGTTGCGGTAGTGCTTATCCTGCCGCAGCACTTCCAGCATGCCGTCCATGGCTGCCTCGAAGTTGCCCAACGCGATCAACCGCAGTGAATTCAGGTAGGTGGCTTCCAGGGCGTCTTCGCTGTAGGCAGGGCCAGATTTGGCCTCCACCAGCACCTGAACCAGGGCGCTGAGGATCTCTGCCTGTTTGTATTCTTTGCTGGCTGGGATCGTTTTTAGGAGCGTTTGGGTTTCTAAAAGACGCCCCTGCGCTACCAGGCTGCGCGCCAGGCCGAAGAGGGCGCTTGGGTTGCCGGGCGATTTTGCCAGGAATGTGCGGAACAATTTTTCGGCCTGGGTCCACTGGGACAAATCCAGCAAGCTCTGGGCTTTTTCTAGCACCAGGTCGTGTTCGCTGGGGGCGATGGCGCGCAGGAATTCTCGCACCCGGCTCTCTGGTTGCGCGCCCAAGAATTCTGCTACCACCTGGCCGTCTCGGAAGGCCTTGACATTTGGAATGCTGCGTACATTGTAACGGAGCGCCAGGTTGGGGTTCTCGTCCACGTTTACCTTTGCCAGCCTGAATGCGCCCGCGCTTTCTTGCGCTAATCCTTCCAAGATCGGCGTAAGCATGCGGCAGGGGTGGCACCATTCTGCCCAAAAATCTACCAGGACTGGAACCTGTTTAGAATACTCGATCACCTGGTATTCGAAGTCTACTTCTGAAACGCTAACGATATGATCCACTGCCATTCATTACTCCTGTATTATTCGCCCGAGTCATCGGCAATCCCAGGTTGGTGCAATTCGATCACTTCCCCGTGAATATTGATCCGCACCTGGAAGCCCATCATCCCCATGTAGGCGCGTCCTTCTTCGGGAATGCCCATATCCAGCACCTGGTCGAACTGCTTATCGATTTGTTTGAGTTGATTTTCAATCATGGCGCGAGAGAAAAGATCATCTTGTCCAAGCATTTTGGCTGCCTGGTCTGCCAATAGACCTTCATTCCCTTCGATCATGGTCTGCATCATGTTCAGAACCTGCCGGTCCACTTGTTCGGAAGGGATGTGTCTATGAAAGCCATAATCGTTGACTACATAGCAAGGTTCATCGCCCACATAAACGACCTCTACGGGCTGGTCAAACTCATCGACGATTAAACCGGCGAAAAGAGCACTGCGTGGCATCTGAATTCCTCTAGTTTTGTCGTCCCTCGATCGTCGCCATCAACAAAGCGGCAGCGATCCCGAGGCGATGATCCAGTACTTTCTGGGTGTCGAAGCTGAAATCGATATCCAGTTCGTAGCGGAGAAGATTGAAACGTTGGCGAAGATCAGCCACGCGCTGGTTGTTGATCAGGAGATCGTAGTTCTGCGGCAAGAAGGAGCCCAGCAAGAGGCGCCTGAGCAAAGCCATGATCATATCATCCTCGTGGAGAATACCCACCGGGTTATCTTGCACGTCCAGCACTTCCCAGGAATCTTGCACCAGAGATTGGAGGCCTTTGCGCCTGAAAACGCCCACTTTGGTTTGTGTGCCGCTGTCGACCACATCGTAAGCGGCAGAAAAATCAAGTATCTGGCGCGCTTTAATCCAAAGTATTTCCTGGCTTTTTGTTTCATCGCTGTACACGCGGATATCTTCTTTGAGACGGAACATTTTTTGCTCACTGTACAAGACCAGTGTGCCGTTTTGATCGTATATGCGGAATTTACCCGTCAGGGCAAAGACCTGCCGCCGCAGGGTGTATCGATCGAATTGAAATACAGGGTTCATTTTTAATCCTTTTCTTCGGGGGGAATCCACTCCCCGATCACCTTTACAATGGTACCAGACTTTTGGTAGACTACTTGCTCATTCGCCGGCACGATTGGGTTGGTCCAGCGATAGAGCCACCGCGCCGCTCGAGGGCAGAGGTTGATGCAGCCGTGACTGCGTGGTTTTCCAAAATCATTATGCCAGAAAGTGCCGTGAAAAGATATACCACTTTCGGTGATGTAGCAGATCCAGGGAACGCCAGGGAGATCATACCCATTAGAAGCCAGGTCGCCGGCAGCCATATGTCGAGAGGGGCGTTTGTGGTAGGTTGAATAATTGCCGTCTTTGGTTGAAAAGTTCCCGTCTCGAAATCTACCGCCGGTGGCGATCCGAGCCATGAAAACCGGTTGGTCTATTTCGTATGCAATGGCTACCTGTTCCGCAAGGTGCACCTCGATGCGCTTTAGAACCCCTGGAATATCCGGGGATATGGGTTCCAATTCTGTGGGAGAAACCATTCGCAGATGGCGCGCAGGCACATAATAGACGAAGTCCCATTTGTCATCCAGGATAGCGTACCAGGATTCATCGTCAATCCCTTTGACCAAACGTAACACCCAATGGGTGGTCTCGAAATAAAACCGGTAAGCGACCAGAGATGCTCGATCTGGCGACCAGTGCGCGTCGGTGAATGGTACGGTGACCTCAGCCAGTTGGCCTTCTTCAGGGAGCAACCCGACTGGCTCATTGAGACGGGTGCTAACGGGCTGGATCCCGCCGGAATTCGCATAGCCGTGCGGTGTCTGATACCAGACCGGGTTGTAATAGGAAGTATCCTCGCCAATCGTGGTACCCAAGACGGGAACGACCGCATCTTGCCACAAGTTGCCCGTGCGTTTGGCGTTAAAAGATGGGGCTTCATAGACATCGATGTAGGGGTCCAGTACGCGGCCTTGCTGTTCGGGCAGCCATTCCTGAAAGCCTGAATGACGGAGCAAACCTTTTCGGATTATCGCCGAAGCAGCATGGGGGAATATGTTAAATGGGTGATGGTTAAAATAGCTGCTGTGAGGATTAAGCTTAGGCAAGCATAAGCTCAGCAAGCCTGCTCCTCCCAGTTTTATGAAGTCGCGTCGGGAGATGTGAGAAATCCGCATCTTTTAAATTTTATACCAGTAATTAATAATGTATATTCACTACAGTTCCAACGGATGCCCAATCGAAAAGCCAGCCAGCATCTCCTGTTTCCAGGTTGATACAGCCATGACTCATGGGTGTACCGAAATTGCTATGCCAGTACGTTCCATGTATACCATAACCTTCGTAAAAATACATCACATAAGGTACGTCGGGTAAATAATAACCGGGTCCTGACATATCTGCATAGCGATACTTGACATAAATGTTATACGTTCCTGTTACGGTAGGATAATACCATGTCCCTGTCGAAACCAGGAAGGAATCTATGAGTTCATAGCCCCGGTAAGCATAAAGACGTTGTTGGCTTAAGTTAACGTCGATCCAACGTTCATTCTCGCCCACGCCGCTTGGAAGACCCGGGTACGAGGGTTCCACGGGCGGCGGTGGATCGGTAGGGAAAGGAGTATCCGTTGGAAGAGGCGTATCGGTTGGGGTTGGAGTTTGTGTGGGTGTATCTGTTGGTGTGGAAGTGTAGGTTGACGTGGGGGTGTAAGTTGGCGTTGATGTAGGAGTATTCGTGGGGGTAGCCGTGGGAGTATAAGTGGGGGTTGCGGTCGGAGTGCGCGTGGCCTTGGAGAGATTTAGCTGAACAATAGGCAAGGCATCATCCCGAGCAAATGCCTGGCTCACCTGGTTGGTAGAGGCAGACAACATCCAGGCGGATAGGATCAGCGCCACGGAGACGCATAAGATGAGCCCACGAACCCCAAGAGACTCTAAAGGATGTCTTCGGCGAATAAGGTTGGTTGATGGGATCGAGATATCTACCACCGGGCGATGTATGGCGGGTGGTTGGCGGCGCACGCGTTGAATGGCCCAATGCAATCCTTGTCGAGCACGCTTACTATTCGGATTGATTTGAAGCGCACGCTTTAAGTATTCTATGCTGGCTTTAGGGCTGGCAACGGCTGCTAACCAAAGCCAGCCTTCTTCCAAATCCGGCTTAGCAGCTACAGCTTGTTCGGCCCATTGGCGGGCTTTGCGATGATCACCTTGTTGATAGGCCTTTTGAGCATTAAGGATAGCCTGGCTGGCTTGTTCAGCAGGGTCTTTCATGGCAGTTGGGTTGGTTCGGCCGAGCTATCTTCGTTCTGAATATAGCACAAAAGGCCATTCGCGATGCCTTGCGCAATCAAATCGGGCTTTTGGGTTAGTATTTCATGATCCAGGTTCAAAAAACCGATTTCTATGATTGCTGCAGGTGTTTCCGTATGAATTTCACTAAAAGCATGATAACTGCTCATATCTGGTGTAACGCTGCCGGCATGGAATGGCAAACCTGTACTTGCAGCATAACGCGTGCGCAGGCAGTTGGTGAGGCGCTTGGCATTTTCAGGATATACTGTGGATTTTGCTGCGGATACTTTGAAACCTGTGGCTTCGTCATTGACATATTGGCAGGAATCAGCATGAATCGAAACCAATGCAATGGAGCGATATCCCTGGAGAAGGGGATCGAATTCCCTTAACAAATCCACTTCGTAGCCAGCTTGCACAAGCAATTGACTAACGCGTGTGGCAACGTCCAGGTTTACATCCACCTCGCGAGTTCCGCCTAATTCATCTTGACACACGGCGCCTGGATCATTACCCGAGTGTCCTGCCACAATGCCAATATGAGGCAAGGGCCGGGAGGTAGGAGTGGGCCAGGCGTTTTCAGTAGCCTGGGCTGCTGGCAGTGCGTTATTGAATGTGTCTATCAGGCTGCTTGGTAGGAGTCCTGGTTCGGTCCAGGCGGTGAACAAAGTTGCCACGATACCAGCAACGATGAATATGATGGGCACTGCGGGGAACAGGCTGTTTCTAGGGGGTAAGTTTCTGTTGGAAGAAGATGACATATTGGGTATATTATAACCTTGATTTACGACTTGACTCGCCCAGGCACACTAGGTAAGATGTATATATCAAAAAGATTAGTATTCATCAAGAGAAGGTGCAATAATAATGCCAGATCAGCCTTTGAATCCACAAGAACGCACTGAGTTGCTCACACAGGCTCGCCTTGCCATTGAAGCAGCGGTAAGCGGCAAGCCAATGCCATCCGTTGATTGGAATGTTTTATCAGAAACCTTGCTCAAACCTGGCGCTTCATTTGTTACCTTAACACGACACGGACAACTTCATGGTTGCATTGGCGCTTTGGAACCGTACCAGCCTTTGATTGAAGATGTACGTGAGCACGCAGCGGCAGCAGCCACGCAAGATTATCGTTTCTCCCCTCTTCGGCTCACTGAGTTGCCTGAGATTGTGATCGAGATCTCACGATTAACCCAACCTGTGCATCTTGAGTATGAGAACCCCGATGATCTTATCAAGCGTTTACGTCCAGGTATTGATGGGGTTGTGCTGCGAGATGGATATAGAAGATCGACTTTTCTACCGCAAGTTTGGGAGAAAATTCCTGATCCAGCAGAGTTTTTGAGCAATTTATGCTATAAAATGGGCGCCGCGCCGGATTTGTGGCGGCAAAAAAAGTTGGAAGTAGATATCTATCAAGTGGAAGAATTTCACGAATAATTCGCAGTCAATCCCCATCTTCTTCTTTCTGTTCATCATCATACCCATAAGTGAATAGGTTGCCAATAGATTGGCGGGTGTAATTGCAATAGATAGAATCGCCGATTACGGGTGCCACAGAGAGAACAGCTAACTTCGGTATGCGTTTTTTCTTGGGGATAGGAACAGTATCAGTAGTGATCACGCCTCTGATTTGGGGGAAATCTGTTATTTTTTGCAAAGCTGAGCCAATCAGTAACCCATGCGTACAAATTACCCAGATATCCTCGATGCCGCTCGAAATCAGTAATTTTGTAAGTTCAATAACAGAACCTCCCGTAGCAATTTCATCATCGTAGATGATTGCTTGTTTGAAGCCTTTCAATTGCTTTTTGATCAATGGGCTGATAATAACTTCCGTATCGGATTTACGGGTTTTTTCTGCCGAGATGGATGGGAGTTTTAATTGTTGGGCTAGGCGAGTTGCTGAACCAGCGCGTCCATAATCTGGGGCAACCACAACGGTATCCTTGGCTTTTAGGATAATCTTGTTTTGTTTTTGCAGGTCTTTTAAGTGATCTACGAACAAGCCCCTGGCAGTCAACGGATCGGTAGGAACACTGAAGAAACCATGTACTTGGGGAGAATGTAACGTCATTGTCATTACATGGGTTGCTCCGGCAGTTTTCAAGAGATCGGCTATCAGCCGCGCAGTGATCGAGATCCGGGGAGCGTTTTTTTTATCTGAGCGCGCATAGGAAAAATATGGAATGATGGCATGAACTTCTCTTGCTCCTGCACTGTGAGCAATATCCAGCATCATGAATAATTCCATCAAATGTTCACTGACGGGCTGTACCAGAGATTGAACGATGTATACGATTCGCCCACGAACGCTGGCACCTAGCTGAATGTAGAGATTATCATTACTGAAGCATGAAAAGTTTGTATCTGCCAATTCTATACCCAAATGGGTTGCGATTTTAGCAGCCAACTCTGGGTGCGACCGTCCACTGAATAATCGAACTTCGCCGGCGTCAATTATGGATACCATACGATCTCCCATGCAAAGCAATTATGAAATTGATACTTCTATCATTGAGCCAATAGGAATAATGCTGATCTTCACTTATAAAGCTGCCAAACCGATTTGAAAGAGACTTATAGATGATCGTAGTGAGCCACATTGAGTACGAATAAAGTAGCCCGGTGTGTTCCTTCTTCAGCAGACGGAGGGCAAGATTGGCGCATGACATCGATCACCTCCTGCACTTTTTCATCCTCCGTACCAATCAGGAGGGTGGTATTACCACGGCGCAGGAACCCTCCTGTAGAAGCAATGCGGGTTACTCGAAAACCTGCCACGATCAATCCATGGGATACCGGTTCGCTATCTTCATCACGCAGGATGGCAAGAATTAATTTCATGGTCAAATCTCCTCAAAGCGTTCAATTTCGAATGTAAAAATGGTGGCTCCGCCAACGGTAACAGGGGTGGGAGAAGCTATTGGAAGTGTGCTGCCCTCCAGTGGAACTGTAATATATTCCACTCTTGTCCGGCAACTTTTCGCCAGTGTCTTGACAATAACTTCTTCCTGCCCGGCTTCGTATCCAATCAACAGCGTTGCGCTACGTCGACCTAAGAAGCCCCCGGTGCTTGGAAGACGGGTAATGGAAACTTGTAATCGACGTAGATACTTCATAGCAGCCACAACATCTTGTTCTTGGATTACGGCTGTCATCAAACGGTTTATCCGTCCGGTTCTTTTCTCTTGCATACAGCACCTCCGATGGGTAAATTCAATTCTGTTCAACTACGATCAAATGAGGCTCTGGGTCGTTATGACTAACAGTTTGACCGTTAGAAAAAATGATCGTGGTCTTTTCTTTTTGACGTAAGATCGTTGTTCCTTGATATTTTACCGTAACAGACCAAGGAAATGGATTAAAACCAGATATGATGATCTTTTTGGCATCAATGATGTGTACTCCGAGGATATCTAGGAATAGACCCAACGAGGGCAGCCCGTGAAGTGAATTCTGTTCTCCCAAGCCCTCTCCCGTTACAGAATCGTAGCATTGGTAAAAAACATGGCGCCGGGTAAGGGCATTTGTTACTGCGCCCATGATGTGTTTATAGAGCTCCGCAGCAGCCTCGCGGTATCCGTATTGCAACAATCCTTCAATAATCAGAGAATTAAAAAGTAGATCAACATAACGACCTAAGGAATTATTGATTTTATAAGATACGGGCAAGCAGCTTATACCATAAGATTGCCAAAAAAGATCTGTATTCATGATTGTTTTTTCAACCAGCATTTTTGCTTGTGATGGTTCCGGAATACCAGCCCAAAGTGGTAGTAAGTTGGTTTGATCTATTCTGGCATGAGGAACAACCTGCACAGTAATTAGGTCTCCTGGGGATACGCCCTCCAGGGTTATTTGTTCGATCTCAGTATAGAGCCGGTCGCTAGTTGCTGCACATCTATTTAAATGCCAGCGAAAACGTTCGGGCGGAAGACGTTCAACGAGGTGTCCTCCAGATGTGCCAACACCGTGAATGAAGATTTGAATCCCCCGCGATACGGTAGACTGGCTCTCAATTTGAATAAGCAATCGCTTGGGATAAATGAACTTACGATGGATGGGGATTTCACGTGTGTCTGAGAAGGAGCCAAGGTAATTGATATCCTGAGAGTAATGAGAATCACGATCCCAGTAATGGTAGATAGCCTCATCTTCGTTCCAGGATGCTTGAACGACATTCCTTATTTTGTCGATGATTACTTGCAGTTGGTCAATAATATCCAGGCGTTCGAGTTTGGTAGATATTTTAATTAATGCCTGGCATTCCCTAAACACATAAGCGCTTAGATCGGGACATCCTACACAAGTGATATCGGTGCCAAAAGCCCATTCATGCCACAACGAGAAAAGCGGGTGGTCTTCAAATCCGGTCTGTAAAGAGTGATCCCATTCGGGAACACCATCTTGATCACGATCGTGTTCTGGCCTCAGCCAGAGTTGGATAAAATCATAAACCAGGGGAAATACTCGTTCGAGAAAGTGAAAATCTTGAGTGTATTCGAAAACTTGCCATACCATGGATGCCAGCAGCGGTGTAGCCAATTGCTGGCTTCGTTGTCCCGCAAGGCCGGGTTTCCAGTCTACCTTGCCAGGCGAATTGACTGAAAAAAAGAAATTTTCTATCAGGCCTTGAGCAATCTCGGGATGAGTGGGCAAAATTAATTTACAGAAGTAATAGGTATCATGAGGCGACTGACCATTCCAAAAATGATTGTAATCGCTGCCATCTCTCTTCAATGAGAATCCCTGATCTGGTTTACGCGATGAAACGAACGATTGATGCGGCAGGTACTCCGTAGATCCCATCAGGAGACGGAATGTGGCGTTTTGCACCTGTCGAAAGGCTGAATCCCAGGATGGTTCACCGGTGTAAATTTCAACCTGGCGTGCAGCTAACATTTCGGCGCGAGCTACCTCTGCATCGATCTTTCTTAATACCAACTCGCGGGCTTGATCGAAAGACTCCTTTAGACTTTTTTCAGCGCAATTTGCCCAGATGAGCTCTTGGCTTCCCCCGGGCGGTATTTCCCAGGTTCGGATCAGAGATGAATAGGAACCGGCTCCAATCTGAACTTCTGTATCATTGATAAAAAATATTGGGAAAAGAAGGCCGGTATTCCCTTGCAAAATTGGAATATTCTCAAACTCACTGGCCAACATGCGTTGGCCGCCGTCTGCTGGAACAAGGTTTCCAATCCATTCAGTGGAGATGCGGCGGCTGGTGTTATCTAGGTTCGTAATCTTCATTAGCCCGGCAATCGCATGTGAGTTTGGGATCCAATAAGTTAATGACACGTGCAGGTTGGAAAACGGGTTGAACTGTATTCGGATGCAATTTACAGAATAGAAGTCAACCCCTACCGATGAAGAAAAAAGTGCCGGATCGTTTACAATTACTTCTTTTTCTATAAAGCGGGGAAAAATTCGCATATTCCGGGCTCGCAATCCGAAGGAGGTTTGCAGAGCCAAAGATGGAGGTTCTCCTTGTCCGATGGCAAGTTCCCAAATCTGATCATTGAGATAATCGGTAGGGCCCAACCGACTATCTGCAGCCAGTGTGTAAATAAGTTGAGGAAGCTTTGGAAGGTCTGCTAACACAACTAAATTGTACGGTGAGTTTGTGTTTAGGTCAAAGGTTTTTGTCTGGCAAATTCAAAAACCCCATCATTCCTTATAGATAAGTGCTCGGATGATATAATTTGCCAGCAATGCTTTTGATTCTGTATTCTTCATGGTAGTTCCACATTAGGGAATTTGTCGATGGCTGTATTTTTGCAAATAATTCTTCTATTATCTATTATTTTAATTGCTGCTAAAACAGCAGGTTATTTAGCCATCCTATTGAGACAACCATCGGTATTGGGTGAGTTGATCGTAGGTTTGCTACTTGGTCCATCTCTACTCAATATTTCTCACTGGTCTTTTATATCAGAGCAAGCGGTTGAAGCACTGAATGAAATGGCTGAGATCGGCGTGTTATTTCTCATGTTTGTGGCAGGCTTGGAGTTGCATTTTTCCGATCTGGCGCGTAATATGAAAACATCAGCATATGCGGGAACCTTAGGAGTAATATTTCCTCTTGGCTTGGGCTATTTATTCGGCCGCTTATCGGGGTTCGAGTCTGACCATGCTTTATTCTTGGGTTTAACCTTAGGGGCAACCAGCGTGAGTATTTCAGCTCAAACTTTGATGGAATTGAATTATCTTCGCAGTCGAGTTGGCCTGGGACTATTAGGCGCGGCAGTGATCGATGATGTGTTGGTCATTTTATTGTCATCGGTCTTTCTGGCTTTGGGAACCGAATCAGCTGGCTGGACGTCTGTACTTTGGATAGTTTTTCGTATGTTCCTTTTCTTATCACTTTCGTCATTGTTCGGTATCTATGTTTTACCTAGCTTGGTACGGAAAATAGCGCGCCTGCCTATCAGCCAGGGTGTTTTATCCTTAGCGTTAGTAATTCTCTTCTTGTTTGGATTTGCTGCAGAGGTGCTTGGTAGTATGGCGGCAATCACCGGTACTTTCCTGGCTGGATTGATGTTCAGCCGTACTCCCGAGAAGGAGCAGCTCGAGAGAGGTATGCGGGCTCTTTCTTATGGTTTATTTGTACCGGTTTTCTTTGTTAATATCGGGTTTTCGATCAATATCCGCAATTTCGATGCAAGCATTATATGGTTGATCTTAGGTGTTACATTTGTGGCGGTTTTGGGTAAGCTTATTGGTTCCTCACTCGGTGCTTCTCTGGCGGGATTAACTCGTTTGGAAGCATTGCAACTTGGTTCTGGTATGATCTCCAGAGGCGAGGTCGGTCTCATTCTGGCTGCCGTTGGGATTGAGCAAGGTATCATGACTACCCGCGAATTTACTGCAGTGGTTGGAATGGTGTTAGTTACAACGTTGATTACGCCACCTTTATTACGCTTCTTGTTTAGCAAACGAAATAAGGCTGAAGCCGCCTCTTTGTCACTATAAAAAGGATGGTTGAAAATGTATTTTGTTATATGTGTTGTTGATGACCCTGGAAAAATAGAAAAATTAATGGATGCTTGGGAAAAGGTAGGCATCACTGGCGCTACGATCCTATACAGCAGCGGTATGTATCGCGTACGCCAGGGCGCTATGCGAGACGATTTTCCGTTAATTCCGAGTCTCGAATCGCTATATCAGCATGAAGAACAATATCACCGTACCATCTTTAGTATTGTGCCAAACCAAGAGATGGTGGATAATATGGTGAATGCTACGCAAAGTGTTATTGGAAACCTATCGAAACCCAATACAGGGGTATTGGTGGTCTTGCCTGTTGCACAAGCTTATGGTTTGAAAAAAGAAGGATAATTAGCCAAACGGGAACTCAAGGGTGAAATATGATTGATACTGCCACCAATTGCGGCTTATATTTTGAGGAATTCTCTGTAGGACAAAAAATCGTGACTGTAGGGCGGACAGTTACAGAGAGTGATGTGGTCAATTTTGCCGGCCTCTCCGGTGATTATAATCAGATCCATACAGACGCTGAGTTTAGTAAAACCACGCCTTTTGGACAGCGCGTGGCGCACGGCCTGCTGTGTTTATCGATTGCGTCGGGCCTCGCGATGCGTACGGGCATCTTGGAGAAAACGGTACTTGCTTTTCGTGAGATAAGTGAATGGAAATTCTCTCGGCCGGTATTCATTGGGGATACGATCCATGTTGAGATGACAATAACTGAGATCAAAGCTTTTCCCAGATTGGGTGGGGGACTGATCGTTATTATGATGGATGTCAAAAACCAGCGCAATGAAACGACCATGAAAGGTACATGGACAGTGCTGGTAGCCAGCAAACCTGTTTCATAAACTGGAATTCAATTATGTCAGATACATCTAACTCCCAATCTTCTGAAGATCCTCGAAAGCGCTTTCGACGCTTACTTTCAACTACTCAGGATGCAGAAGGCCAAGGTTCACCATTAAATGCTGAAGAACACCCGCTATTCGATGAACCGACAGAACCTGTTGAGCAGATAGTCGCCGAGCACGTAACCGGTTCCCCAGCATCTTTCTCTGAAAAACAGAATCTTCCAAGGGATCCTGAGCAAACAAAAAAACTCGAACAAGAGCCTGATGTGCCAGAGATCGATGAATCGCGCTCATGGCTTGAAGATCCTACTCCAGTAGATTTTGTTCAGCGACCCGAATTACCATCCAGCCAGGGAGAGCAAAAACCAGGATCTCCTGTTCCAGTTGCTGCCTCTTCAGCGCAAAAGGAAATACCACATCGCCCACCCCATGCGCCTTATATACCTCCTCCTCCTGGACTAGGAACAACACCACCGGCCAGCCCACCCGCTCTGGGTACCCAGGGAATGCCTCTGCCTCGTAGGGTGGACGAGATCGATGTCGATGCTACGCGGGTATCTCCTGCTGCTTATACACCTCCTCGACGTCGCGTTTCTCCTTCATCAACGACATCTGTTCGTCGGACAGTACAACCAGCAACAAAACAACAGCCATCCATGCGCCCGCCTCGCCAATTACCATCGATCGACTGGCGAAGAAATATGGGCTGCTTGTTGCGAATGTTTATTTTGGGTTTGTTCGGTTTGGTTCTTTTTCTACTCCTTGCAGGCACGATTGTCATCAGCCAATATTTTTCTGTAGCTTCGAAACTTCCAAATGTAGAAAATTTACGTGAACGGGCTTCACAATTTGAAACCACGCGTATACTGGATCGAAATGGGAATGTTCTATACGAAATCCTTGATCCAAATGCTGGAAAGCGTACTTATGTCAAAATAGACAAGATCTCGCCTTACCTGATTGCTGCAACGATTGCTACTGAAGATAAAAATTACTATAGCCATCCTGGTTTTGACCCTATGGCGATCTTACGGGCGTTCTGGCAAAATTGGCGGAGCGGTGGGGAGACAGTTTCGGGCGCGTCAACGATTACGCAACAATTAGCCAAGAGTTTGTTGTTTACGCCCGAAGAGCGTGTAGAACGGACTTACTGGATAAAAGTTCGTGAAGCCCTGGCTGCTGCAGAAATTACCCGGCGGTATTCAAAAGATGAAATCCTTGAGATTTATCTTAATGAAAACTTTTATGGCAATTTATCATATGGGATTGAGGCTGCTGCAGAAACGTATTTTAATACCAGCGCCGACAAATTGACTTTTGGCCAGGCAGCTTTTTTAGCCGGTATACCGCAGGCGCCCTCCGTTTTTGATATTTATACCAATCGCGAGGCCACATTAACACGCCTGCAGCAAGTGCTGGTCTTGATGTACGAGACTAGCAAAGAGCAGAACTGTATCTGGGTTAGCAATAATCCTCAGCCAATCTGTGTGGATGCAAATACTGCGGTATCTGCATATACCGATATTCAAAATTATACCTTCCATACTCCCGACATTACTATTCGTTATCCTCATTGGGTTATGTATGTGCGAGCGCTGTTGGAGTCTCAGTACGACTCGCAAACGATATACCGGGCAGGATTCTCTATCTACACAACGCTCGATCCTTCTCTCCAAGAAGAAGCGCAGCGCATTGTTCAAGAGAGGGTAGCAAATCTGTCTTCGTACAATGCTCACAACGGTGCATTGGTTGCCATTCGCCCTAATACTGGGGAGATCCTGGCAATGGTTGGCTCGGCAGATTTCTATGATGAGGCTATTGCTGGACAGGTTAATATGGCGACCACTGAAACTCGCCAGCCTGGCTCAACAATAAAACCGTTTACCTATATTGCCGCTTTTGAAAAGGGCTGGACAGCCGCTACCCTGGTTTGGGATGTGCCTTCAGAATTTCCACCTTCTGGCAATCCAAACGACCCCAGTGCGCCGTATAAGCCTGTAAATTATGATGGCTCATTTCATGGTCCGGTATTGGTGCGATCAGCACTAGCGAATTCATACAATGTGCCTGCCGTGAAAGCCTTACAATATGCAGGCATCTATGATGATCCGAATGTACCTGGCGAAGATGGCTTGCTAGCCATGATGCGCAGGGTAGGTGTGACCTCACTCACGCGTGCGGATTATGGTCTGGCATTAACTTTGGGTGGTGGAGAAGTTAGCTTATTAGAAATGACGGGTGCTTATGCAGTACTGGCAAATGGAGGCTCACTCCTCCCGCCGGTAGCGATCACAAAGATCTTAGATCACAACGGCAATTTGGTGTACGAGTATGAAAAACCTGCTGGAAATCAGGTTATCCGAGCAGAACATGCTTTCTTGATCTCATCAATCCTTTCCGATAATTCTGCTCGAACACCTGCTTTTGGATCTGATTCGGTTTTAAGCTTACCTTTTGCGGCTGCAGTCAAGACCGGCACCACGAATGATTATCGGGATAATTGGACGGTTGGATACACACCAGATGTTGCGGTGGGTGTTTGGGTCGGGAATTCGGATTACACGCCTATGCAGAATACAACGGGAGTGACAGGCGCAGCACCCATTTGGGCGCAGTTCATGCAGGGTGCTATGCAGAGATTGACCGGAAACAACCCGACACCGTTTTATAAGCCGGCTTCTGTAGTGGATCGTGTGATCTGTTCACTTTCAGGAAGCGAACCATCTCAATGGTGCCCTAGCCAGCGAGGCGAGTATTTTGCAGCCGATCAGCTTCCGAAACCTAAAGAGCAGGATCTTTGGATGAAGGTGCTTTTCGATACCTGGACTGGTTTACGCGCTTCTCCTTCTTGTAAAGAGTTCACTAAAGAAGATTTCGCTTTGAATGTAACTGACCCGTGGGCGATTGCATGGATTACAGAAACGGATCAGGGTCGAACGTGGGCGACAGGCCTTGGGTTCAAATCTCCACTTCTTTTCGCTCCCCCCCGTGACTGTCAGGCAGGTGATCAGCGTGCAATCCTGGAATTTACGTCCCCAAAAGAAGGCCAATCGATTTCAACTTCTTTATTGGATATCTTTGGTATAGCAGATGCTACAGCCGATTTCGAGCGCTTTGATCTAAGTTATGGATTGGGTGCCGATCCAGCCGAGTGGAAGTCGCTTTTAGAGCGCAATCAGCCTATCAAACAGGCTGAAAAAATTGTCTCTTGGGATCTGCTTGCCACTTTCCCAGAAAGCATTCCTGTAGGCACAGTGACCCTGAGATTAAAATTATATAGTATCCGTAATACCTATGCTGAAAAGTACTTGCGTATTACCTTCCAGGTTCCCACTGCTACTGCCACGCTAACGCCTACTGGTACAGTGACTCCACTTCCAACAGGTACACCAACTCCAACCCATACTTCCACTGTAACAGAAGTACCAACATCGACATCGACTCAACTGCCACCTACCGAAACGCCGACTCTGACGCCCACCTGGACACCGACACCGACTCTCACAGATGTCATTGTCATTACAGGAACCGTGATTGTGATTACTCCTTGAAGTGTTACGGAATCGCAAGAATGTGATTCCGGATCGCGATTACCACAGCAGCGGCAGAAAGTACCATAATGAGCACGTAAATTTCTACTCGCTTATCTTCAGTTGGCATTGAGAGTGGACGAAGTGAGAAAATAGCAGCATTACTTTTGCTCAGGGTGGTTCCTTCAGGTAGAGCACCATGGGCTTTCATCAGGTATGCAGTCAAATTCCAGGCTTGTTCTTCAGCGAGCGAACCGGGATTCCACCAGGGCATTGTTGTATAGATACTATCGTAGAGTTCTTGTCCATTATTGAACCGAGTTAGTGTATTAGCGCCAATCACTGCCGGGATAGAATGTGGAAAAACAAATCCGCCCGGAGGATGGTTGGCTGCATGACATCTAGATTGCCAGCAGTTCATCTCGTCCGGACCCCACTTGGCGCGCCATTCGTCCGTCAATCCCTGCCCAGTATCTCCGTGACATGCCATGCAAATTTGCCAATAAGGTAGTGCGCCTTGATCTGCCTGGTCAGGATTATCAGGGAGATCTGGTCCTAGAATGCGGTCAATAGGCGGCATTGATGGGGGTGTTGGTGGAATATTTGCACAACCTGCCAATGTTGAAGCTGTGAATATAAGCAGGATGATTGTTCGCAGCAGCATGATATCAGGCTCTCTTTGTCAGGAATTCATAGCAAGCGCATCTGTGGCTCGCTGTATGTCATTGGATCTTGTCGAACAGTATCAATAAAGTTTTCTTGGCTGAGCAAGGGATTATCTATCATCCATCGTAAATGCCGGTACTTGATGAATAACCAGGATGTGGTGTCGATTGGCATCTCCGGATTCTTTGAGCGGGTTGTTACCAGGGCGGACAGGCGAGGGTCATGATGTAATTTATAGGCGACTAGATTCCCACGGCCTCCCGGTAATACGATCACGGAGTGATGGACGCTTCCAGTGTGCGCCGGTTGAGATCGAAGCATTATTTCGCTGACAATTCCAGATGCTATCGGATAGAAAGAATAACACACTTTGCCGCTAGCATTAGCCCATTCGATCTGCGTATCTTGCCGCACAGTATAGCCTAGTTGCTTTCCCAGGGATATGATCTGTTCCCGCACAATTTGAAGCTCCTCTCTACGCTTTGGGGGCATATCCTCAGTTCGCAACCCCCAACGATTCTCAGGAACAGTGCTTTGGATAGCATAGGATTCCAGGCATATCTGGATAATTTCTGCAGAGGGAGTCAATAATCCTCCTAAGCTATCGTAGGCGATTCGCTCTAGTTCTAGATAAGTGGTGGGTGGATGATGTACCAGGAAATTCACCAATATTTTTTCAACTCGGTCGACAATTGAAAGCATATTTTCCGGAGTAAATTTATACCACCACAATCCCGATTCGGGTGTTTCGCCGGCGTTCAAGTGCAAGAAACCTCTGCGGTAAGTTAGTGTGTCACGGACGTTGTTTTGGATCTGTAGAAAAACATCTGAGGGTGTTGGTCGATCTTCAGATATTTCAGTGGCATGAGAAGCAGATCTGGCATAATTGCCAAAGATGGGTTTTGAAACCGTCCCCATTAAAGCTGCTGTGTAGAGAGGAAAATAACCTGCTGGATTGCCATAAGCTTCCAGAAATGTTTTTGCAGCTTCATTCGCCATTTGCTGGGTGTCATGAAGCTCCTCGTGAACCAATGTGCTTTCACTGGCTCTCTGCCAGTGTATCTGAGCCTGGTTCGTATCAAATCGGACGGCTGCACCTTTTAGCTCAAAACCAGAAATATTTGCCGCGATCATTGCTGAGGTTAGCATACCAGGCTCTGCCTCTCCGGTAAGCGCAAAAACTGGTACGCCGGGTTCTAGCAGGTTGGCTAGATTGTCAAATGCAGCAGACAAAGCGGTGGTGTGCCAGGCCCAATCATAACGTCGCCGGCGCAAGGCAGTTTTGAAGGGCGCGGCAGCCTCTCGGCCCCACAACCAACCTGCCCATAGTGCAGAGAGTGTCCAAAAAGCCTGGTTTGGGCGTGGAAGATTGGTGATGCAAGCAGAGATGTTTGGTAGTGGAAGATTTTTCCTGCTTCTCTGTTCCTCAAGTTCTTTCAGTCGACCTTCAAAGATGCATATTCCACCGCTTTCTGGGGGCAGTTGTGGCCAGATGCTTAATGGGATTGATGACGTTTCTGCCGCCCATTGTTCGATGCCATGTTCCAGAGCATTCCAGAGATTGTTCTCGCGATATTTTGCAGAGGTAGTTAATTGCTTGGGACGTTCGCGCACTGTTGGATATGCCCACAAGGTATTGCCCTCATCACATGCCGTGAGTAATAGGGCTGCCAGGTGTGCATGGCGGTCTGGGGATAGTGAAAGCCCAGCCAGTTTATTGATCAGTGTGAATAGGGTATATACCGATCGGGGAAGATAGACCGAAAGAGCTTCTTCTGCGTAAGAACGATCGGGATCGTCTGTTGGAGCCACTCTTTCGAGCGCTCGCGCTTGGTGCAGACCACCGGCAGAATAAGGTAATGCTTTTTCTTTTGCTGCCTGGCTAAGAGCATGTTCGCCAGATTCGTTGCAGTAAGGGCAAGTGTATAAGGCGGCATAAGGTAATGGGCTACTTTTCTCCCAGATATAAGCGTCGACTTCTGTCAATTGTTGGCAATGAGCGCAAGGAATAGTGTATAGATTGCGAATATGGATCTCAATTCGCTCACTGCCTCGATAACTGGAAGCCAAATCTGCCAGGGCAGCCTGTAATTCGATTTTCGTGGGTGGCTTTGCACTTAATTCCAATAGAAAACGCGCAATTGGATTGTTGGCAGCTACCAGGATGCGATAACCTGCTCGGGCAGCTTCCATGGCAGGATAAGGTGAAGTTCCAAAGGGGTCAATTAGCCAGGATCCTTTGGGTAGGTTTTTATTTGCCAGCCAGGTAGATATCATTCCAGGGGGCAAAGATGGCAGATATCGTCCCAGGGGAACTGGCGCGCTTGTGGGTGAACCTGGTATGAAAGGTGTCGAGAAAAAGATAGTGCTCACGGTATTCTATTGATAATATAACCGTTCTTTTTGAAAAAGCAAGGCTAATTGGAAAGACCGTTATAGGTGGTTTGGGTGGTAGGCATGGCAGATATTGCTCATGCCACAGGCGGCATTAATTGTACTAGGCGAATCTGGTGTGAACAAATGCCAGGATGATTTGGTATACTTCAGTAAGTGTCAACAAAGAAGGATCTCCGATGAAACTTATCATACAAATTCCATGTTACAACGAAGCAGAAGTTCTAGGGCAAACAATCCAGGCTTTGCCTCGTGACTTATTCGGAATTGATGAAGTAGAGTACCTGGTTATTGACGATGGCAGCCATGATGAAACACTCCAGATAGCGCAGCAATCGGGAGTGCATCACGTTGTGTCTTTGCCCGGGCACATGGGTCTTGCAACTGCATTCAAAACAGGTCTGGATGAATGTCTAAGACACGGCGCTGATATTATTGTGAATACCGATGCCGATAACCAGTATCAAGCCAGTGATATACAACTTCTGTTAGAGCCCATACTGGCAGGTAGAGCTCAAATTGTTGTTGGGGATCGAGATGTAGCCACTCAGGCATCATTTTCACCCTTGAAACGCTGGTTACAGAAGTTGGGTAGTTGGGTGATCGGAAAGGCTTCTGGCTTTACTACACCTGACGCTACCAGTGGGTTCCGTGCATATACCCGTGAAGCTGCCTTACGCACCATTGTGCTAAGTGAATATTCCTATACCCTGGAAACATTGATCCAGGCGGGTATCAGGCATCTTGCGGTGGAATATGTATCTGTGGGCACTAATCCACCCACCAGACCTTCTCGCTTGATGAAAAGTATTCCACATTACCTGGCGAATTCGAGCACGACCATCATCCGAGCTTATGCAATGTACCGCCCACTGCGAGTGTTTACATGGTTGGGTACCATCTTTATCTTGGGTGGAATAATTATAGGAGCACGTTTTGTGGTCTTGCGTTATGTATTGGATGCTGGTGCTGGTAATATCCAATCCATTATCCTGAGTGCGATCTTTTTGATTGTTGGGTTTCAAATCCTTATTTTTGGCTTGCTGGCTGACTTGATTAGCATGAACCGAAAATTGACCGAAGATTTGTTACTGCGTATTCGGCGGATGGAGTTATTGAATGTTAATGAAAATAAAACAGAATCTGACGAACGTTTTTTATGATGGATTCGTGAAATTCCGCGTTATCTTTTGTATTGTGATCGGTTTGTTGGTGCTGGGGGCGTTATCAGGCTGCCATCCATTTACTTATCTAGAACAGCCTCAGATCATTTCCTCTATAGAGCTTTCAGCTTCACAATCTATTGGTCAAACATTTGTTGCGCGTTTTGATGGCTTGCAAGCAGTGCAAATTCATCTGACTCCTGGTAAAACTGGCGATGGGATTATTAGGTTTTCGCTGTATTCAGAACCTGGCGCTGACCAGGCGCTTAGGACAGTATCTTTGCCGCTCGTCGAAGTAAAATCTGCCCAATTCTATCGCTTCGACTTTCCTTCGATTGTTGATGCACGTCGTCAATATTATTATGTTTTATTAGAGATAGATGGAGAAGGGTCGGTTTTTATTAGTACGGCTGGTCCGGATTCTTACCTAAATGGAGCACTTTACCTGCAAAATACTCCAGGCGAAGGACAAATGACATTTCATTTGGTTCACGATGATAAACAGTTGCTCCAGGATTTGTTTCACGAAGTAACAAACTGGATAAAGGTACTAATCATTGCGATTTATCTTTATGTTGTGCCAGGTTGGGTTATCTTTCAATTTTTATGGCCAGAGTGGAAAACGCTTCCTTTGACTGTTAAGATAGTGCTTGCCGCGGGAGTGAGTTTATCGCTTTATCCCTTGGTTATGCTTTGGTGTGATGTTTTTGGAATTCATTTAGGGGTGCTTCATTGTTGGATACCAAGCTTACTCTTGGGGATTTTATTATTAAAAAATCGCTTTTATATAGATCGGATTTTGACGCATGGGTCGGCCCTTCAATCTATAAAACGATCATTTATGATCTCATTTCCTGACTGGGTGTTGTTAATCCTGTTGGGCTTGATTGTGTTCACTCGGTTTTGGAGTATTAGAGATTTAGAAGCACCTATGTGGGGAGATGCATATCATCACACTGTAATCTCACAACTGATTATTGATCAGGGTGGGCTCTTTGGCAGCTGGGAACCATATGCATCTATGCAGAGTTTCACGTATCATTTTGGATTTCATACAGCAGTGGCCATTTTTTCATGGATTACTAACATAGCAGCGTATAAGTCAGTGCTCTGGGTAGGACAGGTGATGAATATACTGGCCGTGTTGGCAATATATCCACTTGCATATCAAATAGGACGTGATAAATGGGCGGGGATAATCGGTGTTCTTATAGCTGGTTTAGCCAGTCCGATGCCAAATTTTTATTTAAACTGGGGACGCTATACGCAATTAACAGGTCAAATAATTTTTTGCGCTGCGCTTTTCTTTTTTTTACGCAAACTGGAAAAGCAACAAGGCATTACAAAGTTTTGGTGTTTTTTGATCATTGGTTGTTTGTTAGCAACCGGTTTAGCATTGACGCATTATAGGATTTTTATATTTTTAGTTATATCTTTATTTTCAATAGGGCTCCATAGAATCCTTAAAGGAGATAATCATGTAAAGACTATCAAGGAATATGTCAGTTTGGGGGTGGGTACAAGTATGCTGTTTTTTCCCTGGTTGTTAAATGTTTATGGGGGAAAGTTTATGGAGAATCTAACTAACCAGATTACTACTTTACCTTCGCAGGCGACATCATTTACTTGGGAATATAATGCAATTGGGAACGTTTCCATTTACTTACCAGCTGCTTTGTGGGCGCTTCTTGCTCTTAGTTTAGGATGGGGATTGTGGAAAAATGAAATCAATGTATATATTGTGGGATTGAGCTGGTTTTTAATCATATGTGTAGCAAATCCCAATTGGTTTGGTTTACCTGGCTCGGGTATGTTATCGAATTTTGCTGTTTTCATAGCTATATATATTCCGGCGGCAGTGATGATCGGTGGGGCAGCGAGTTGGTTGTGGAAAACAATAAAAGATTGGATAGCTAATCTACCTGTAAAGTATTTTAGACATGTTTATATGACTGTTGTGATCATCATTATCACGGCCTTTGCTTTGATTGCTTTTACCACATCTCGATCCCGTATTGAGGATATTCAACCCATATCATATGGGTTGGTCACGCGGCCTGACATCCGAGCAATGGCCTGGATTCGAGATAATGTTTCTGATCAGGCCTACTTCCTGGTTAATTCATTTTTAGCTTATGGGGATAGTATTTCGGTGGGATCGGATAGCGGATGGTGGCTAGAATATTTTACAAATCGACACTCTACACTTCCTCCGATTATCTATGCTTCAGAGAAGGAACCTTATTCTGGTTTTCGGCAGCAGGTGCATGATATAACGGTTGCATCTACTCAATTGGAGATTAACCAATTATGGCAGTTTTTGAAAGATCGTAATATTACTCATGTTTATATTGGCCAAAGATTTGGTAGAGTGAATTATATTGGTGCTGTTCTTGAACCCACTAAAATGCTCAGTCATCCTGGCTTTCAGCTTATATACCATCAAGATCGTGTTTGGATTTTTGAGATAATTCGATAGATATATAATTATGCAAATTATCGATTATGATATCAGTTGTATGGAATTACTTTGCCTGCCAAGCGATGAAGAACCAGCCTGAGCAATACGATAATTATTCAACTCCATTCACTTACTTGTATCCTACTTGAATCGCATGATAAGCGACTGCATGCTTTTGCGAGTTTATTCCTTGATGAGGATAAGGTCAGGATAATGGTTTAATGATTTTATGAATAAACTTTTGCGTGTATGCTATTTCGGAACATATCGGGAAAAATATGCCCGTAATCAAATCTTAATGTCTGGACTTCGCCAACTTGGAGTTGAGGTGTTAGAGTGTCACGAACCCCTTTGGCATGGAGATAGGGATCGGTTGAATGTAGCGCAAGGTGGGTGGGCGAGCCTGGGCTTCATTAAGAGGGTAATCCTTACTTACTGGAAGCTTCTACAAAAGTATAGGCATGTAGGAGATTATGATGTTCTTGTTGTTGGATACCCAGGACATTATGATGTCTTTTTGGCTCGATGGCTATCATGGTTTCGAAGAAAGCCACTGGTTTGGGACGTTTTGAACTCTTTCTATCTGATAGTAATGGAAAGGGGTATGGCGCAATCTCATCGTTTCACAGTTTCACTGATCTACTTCTTGGAAGGTATAGCTTTACGTTTGCCGAATATATTACTTCTGGATAACCCGCTTTTTATCGATTGGGTATGCCAAACATATAAATTGCCTTCCAAACGTTTTCGATGTGTGCCGATTGGTGCAGATGATCGGGTATTTACTACGGGTAATGAAACCACCCAAACGTATTTTCCAACAGAAAAGAAACAACTTTTTACTGTATTATATTATGGCACGTATATACCCAATCATGGCGTTCGTTTTATTGTCGAGGCTGCGCGCATTTTAGGAAATGATCTAGAAATTCACTTTGATCTAGTCGGCGATGGTCCGGGTAGAGCAAATGTTATGAAGTTAGTCGAAGAATATCGTTTAACGAATATTACATTCATTGACTGGTTGGAACATCCGGCCCTTATTCAAAAGATTACTCAGGCAGATGTTTGCCTGGGAGGTTTTGGAGATACACTTCAATCGACGATCACTTATAATAATAAGATTCATGAGGCGTTTGCTTTGGCCAAGCCTGTCATATCTGGCGACTCACCTGCCACCCCGAAAATATTAAGACACGAGGAGCATCTTTACCTATGTCAACGAGGTAATCCGGAGGCTCTGGCCCAGGCAATAAGAACATTAAAATCCCAACCTGATTTGATGCAACGTTTAGCGGAAAAAGGCAATTTGCTATTCAAACAAAATTTCACAGTAGCTCATATCGGGGAAATCTTCTTCAGATATCTTGAGGAAATAGCTCTTCTATGAAGATATTGTATTTGCTAACGCAAGATTTGGAAAGTCCAAGCGGTTTGGGTCGATATTTGCCCCTTGCGACTCAAATGGTTAGCTTGGGCCACCAGGTGACTGTTGTTGCTTTACATTCAGATTATGGATCTTTAAAGCCGAAACGTTTTGTCCGTGAAGGTTTAGAAATATGGTATGTATCGCAAATGCATGTGCAAAAACACGGCAGTACTAAAAAATACTTTTCGGCGGGTGATCTTATCAAAATATCACTCCAGGCAACCTGGAGATTATTACATGCCGTTCTCACAATACCGGTAGATATCGTCCATGTGGGTAAGCCCCACCCTATGAATGGTTTGGCGGGAATGTTGGCTCAGAGAATGCACCATTATCAGTTATATGTGGATTGTGATGATTATGAAGCATATATTGGTAATTTCCGCCATCAATGGCAGCGTGGAATTGTATCGTTTTTCGAACAACATGTTCCTTCAAAAGCAATCTATGTAACTACGAATACATTTTTTTCGCGTCAACGATTAATTGCATCAGGTATTCCAGAAGAAAAGATTGTTTATATTCCAAATGGGGTTGATCGTAAGCGGTTTATTCCTCCTCTTGAAGGCCAGGTTGCTAACCTGCGTTCTCAATTAGGATTGGATGGTTGTCAGGTGGTAGCTTTCATTGGAAGCCTAAATTTAACCAGCCACCCAGTTGACCTGTTAATCCGAGCGTTTAAGCTTGTGAGAAGCCAATTTACGAAAGCACGGTTATTGATCGTGGGGGGCGGCTCTGACTTGGACCGTTTGGCGGATATTGCTAAACAGAACGGATTAGAACAGGATATAATTTTTCGAGGTCGGGTAGATCCTGGCCAAGTGAATTTATACTATCGTGTCGCAGATGTGAGTGTTGATCCAGTTTATGACAACGGGGCAGCACAAGGACGTGCCCCGCTTAAGATGTTTGAAAGTTGGGCGTGTGGTGTTCCCTTTGTCTCTTGTGATGTTGGCGACCGGCGGCTTTTGCTGGGTGATCCGCCAGCAGGCATCCTTGCGAAACCAGGAGATGCTGCCTCATTGGCGGAGAAAATTGGTCAGGTATTATCTGATATGGACTTAATGCAATTGCTTCGGGAGCGCGGGTATGTTCGGGTGAAATCTTATTATTGGGATATGATTGCTCCGCAACTGGCTGCGGTTTATGAGAAGAATATTCGTTGATCTAGGCGAGTGAGTTGTGTTTTGGTATGGTAGAAGAAATGAAATCAGTGATGATCGTTGTATTGGCATGGAATCATGTTGATGATACAGTAGAATGCTTGTATTCGATGGCGAAATCGGATTATCCTAATCTGCGACTGGCTTTGGTTGATAATGCATCTACCGATAATACCCTGGAGATAGTGAAACGAGATTTTCCCCAGGTAGAAATCATCCAGTCAAAAGAGAATTTAGGTGTAAGTGGGGGATACAATTTGGGAATGAAATATGCTGTACAGCAGGGGGTTGATTACATTCTGATCGCGAATAATGATATTTCTGTTGATTCGAGTATGATCCGTAATTTAGTCACAGCCATGGATCAGAATGAGCAAATCGGCATTGGAATGCCAAAAATTTATCATTATTACCAGGATCGATCCAGGTTGTGGTGCACCGGAGCATACTGGAGAAGGTTTCCTCCCACAGTGAAAATGATGGGGGTTAATGCACGCGATGCATTGAAATATGATGTTGCTCGTGAGATCGAGTTTGCCCCCAGTTGTGTTTTGTTGCTACGTACGAAAATGGTAATACAAGTAGGTTATTTTGACACAGGCTATTTTTTTTATAATGATGATTGGGATTATTGTGTCCGAGCTCGTCATTCGGGTTATAAAATCCACTTTATCCCATCGGCCATGATGTGGCATAAAGTTTCTGTAAGTACCCAAAAAACAGAAAAGAAATCTTTGTGGTGGAATTATTACGGCAGAAGTACGGTTCGTTATTACATGACTTACGCTTCGTTTGCTCAACTTGTGATGTTTATTTTTTGGTTTGTTCTGCGAGAAAGTGTGAAAACAAAATTTAAACGCATTTCCCCGTTCCTACAAGGGGTTAGAACGGAATGGGCTTTAAGGCGCGCCGAGGCGCAATTATGAACATGGAAGTCGTGCCTTGTCCATTGTGCAAGGCAGATGATTTTACCATTTTTTTGGTTCGAAGAGATTTAAATACATCTCTACCAGGAGATTTTCGTTTGGTGCGGTGCAATGTATGTGGATTGGTTTATTTGAATCCGCGACCAACTCAGGAAAGTTTTTCTTCACTGTACCCTGACAATTATGATCAGTATATTGAACCGGCTCAACATAGTTCGTCTGGTGTAACACAATTTGGGCGAACTTATGGCCTGAGGAAGAGGGTTTTAGCAGTTACGCAACACCGTGAAGCAGGAAAGCTGTTGGATATCGGATGCGCAAAGGGTGAATTTTTATTGGCAATGCGTGACCTTACTCGTTGGGATGTTTTTGGTGTGGAACCCAGCTTGGGCGCCAGCGAGTATGCGCGCACACAGGCTGGGTTAAACGTACAAACTGGGGCACTCGAACAAGCTAATTACCCCGATGGATTCTTTGATGTAATTACAATGTGGAATGTGATCGAGCATCTGCCTGATCCTCTAAGTACGTTGAAATTTATTCATCGTTTGTTAAAACCAAAGGGGTTATTGGTTTTCAACACACCCAGCCTCGATAGTTGGGATGCAAGGTTGTTTGGGCCTTATTGGATCGGTTTTGAACTGCCCAGGCACTATGTTGTGTTTTCGCGAAAAACGCTGCGCGATATGCTTCAAACGGCCGGATTTGGTATATTGAATACTCGAAGTATTTATGGAAGCCATGCGGCCAGTATGTCTAGCATGCGATTTTGGCTGCGATCTCTGCCCATGCCTGATAATCTGCGAGGATTGATAGAGAAGATTTTGTTTAGCCTCCTGTGCCGCGTTCTCATGGCGCCAGTCTTTTTCTTGATGGATCGGTTTAATCTATCAACAGCCCCAACAGATTTTTGTGAGAAAAATGGCAAGACAGAGTGATTTTTTACACCGTTTATATCAGTTATTTAAACGCTGGCAAAGCTTGTTAAGTAGTAAGCCCTGGTTAAAATTCCTGATTACTGGGGGAATATTATTATTCGGATTGGTATATATAGGGTATTATCTTGTTCGAGATTGGAAGATTATCCGGGAGATAACTTTTCAGTTTGATCTTACTAGTTTTATCTTGGCGTGGTTAGTGTATGCCATAAATTTTTACGTGTTATTGTTTGCCTGGCATGTATTGGTAAAGAGTTTCAATTGTGAATATAAGTTATCACAAAATGCCTATTATTATGCTTATTCTTTTTTGTATAAGTTTCTACCTACTCCATCCTGGTTCCTCGTCAGCCGGGTGTATTTGTATGGACAGACGGGGATGCGAAAACGTACTGCATTGAGTATCACTCTACTGGAAACCATTTTACATGTTATCACAGGCTGCCTGGTTTATTGTTTGTTGTTGATCAATGCGGAGACATTATGGACCTGGTTATATTTTCTGGGGGCCCTAATGGCGGGCTGGATTTTGCTGATTATCTTGGAAGGAGGATTCGCAAGACTGGATATTGAAATCAACCACGTCAAGCAATTCAAGAGACACTTGCCCGGGTTGATGGGGCTATTCTTTCTCACCTGGGTGGTGGCAGGGCCTTTCTTTTGGCTACTCATGCGCAGTGTTATTCCCGACATCCCTGTAGATATCTCGGTTTTAATGCGCATATGGATCGCGTCGAATCTGGTGTCCTACGTTGGGGCTTATACGTTGGGGGGGATTGGTATTTTTCGTGAGTTAACATTGATGTTTCTTTTAGGTCCTGTACTTGGAGTCCCCATTGCTTTGCTAGTTACTGTTATAACCCGTTTGGTGATGACACTGGCAGGAATTTTTTGGGCACTTATCACCATTGCCGCACTTCAAGTTGTTAAGATTGTTGATAAAAAGAGGCGACAGATTGTTTAGCTTAGATTTCGAATTCCCTATCTTGTGGGAAAAATGAGGTGGTCATGGAGAATTTGATTGGATTAATACCCGCGGCTGGAAAAGGGTTGAGGTTAGGATTACCTTATCCCAAAGAATTGTATCCAGTGATACGAGATAACCATTACAAACCGGTCTCTCAATTTGTCCTCGATAATATGGTTCAGTTGGGTTTAAAACATATTGTTTTTGTAGTCAATGAAACAAAACATCAATTAATGGGATATTTTGGCAACGGTCATCGTTTCGGCACGAATATCAGTTATGTAGTACAAGAATCTCCGCGAGATGATAAGGATTCGTCCTCGCCGGGATTGGCCCATGCGCTCGATTCGGCATATCACCTTACGAAGGAAAAAATGGTTTTCTTTGGTATGGCGGATACGATCATAAAACCAGTTGATATCTTTAGAATAGGGTATGAAGCGTTAACGCCAGAAGACCAGGTGATTTTATTGCTTTTTTCAACATCCCAACCTCAAAAATTTGGTATGGTTCGGGCGGATAACTATGGTCGCGTGCTCGAGATCGTTGACAAGCCTGCGCAGACTGATTTGACCCATATGTGGGGATGCATGATTTGGCGACCAGTATTTACCGAGTACATTCATGATCTGATTCAACAAGACATACGAGATTTTGCCCATATTCTGAACCATGCTGTACAGGATGGCCTCTGCATCCGTGGAATTCATGTTCATAACGGTATATATATCGATTTAGGTACATACCAGGAGATCATGGAGATGGATGAGAAATTTAGAGAAAAGTAAAAACCACGAATTTATCCTCGAATAACCCATAAGTGTTATAGCTTCTGGAGACAAATGATAGTAAACTAACAATTAGTTTCTATATATCAATCTACGAGAAAAAGGAGATAGGTTATGAAAAAGAGATTCTTTACTATTGTGTTAATCATTGTGTTGAGCCTGGCATCTGCTGTTCCAGCTTTTGCTCAGACCGATTTGACGAAGGCTCCAGGTACCTGGGTGAGCTCGATTAATATCCAAAACACCGGTGATGGCGAGGCGCAGGTTAGCATCTTGTTCTACAATAAAGATGGAGTCAATACTTACACATTCAATGTGACACCCAATATACCGGCAAAGGGTTCGCGCTCTTATTATCTCCCAACCCAGGTTACAAGTTTGGGGAGTGGCCAGTTCTCGGCAGTTGTCTCCAGCAACCAGCCATTGCAGGTTGTAACTAACCTGGCCTCTAGCGCTCCGTACACATCGGGCGCATATATGGGTTTCCAATCCGATCAAATTGGAACCATTTTGTTCTTCCCTGGACTTTATAAAAACTATTACGAATATTATTCTGAGATTGTATTACAGAATACCGAAGCTACTGCCGCCACTGTAACGATTGAGTTCTATAGCCAGGCCACAGGAAGCAAAATCGCTGGTGCCGATGTTACTGGAGCTACCATCCCTGGCAATTCCAGCCGTGTCTTTGCCATGCAAGATTTAGCGGGCGTGCCGAGCGGGAACACTACTGGTTTGATTTCTGCCAAGGTTACTTCTACCACCAAATTGGCTGGTATTGGTAACGTGTGGTCTAGCGCTGCAAGCGGGTTTTATTCTGACTATAACGGGTATGTAGGTGGATCGGCAACGGTTTACACACCTGCTCTTTATAAGAGCTATTATGGCTTCAACAGTGCCCTGACTGTACAGAATATCGATACTGCAGATGCAACTGTCAAGGTAACCTATTCGAATGGTGTAATTGAAAACGTCACTCTTAAACCCAATCAGGCGAAAGAATATTTCCAGCCAAACAATGCCGCACTGCCTTCTGGCAATACAAATGGCGTTTTTTCGGCAAAAGTAGAATCCACCAATTCTATGGATGTGGTGGTGTTGGTTAGTGTGCGCAGCAGCGCTTCGCTGGCTTCTTATAATGGGCCTGCTTCAGCAATCACTAAAGTTGGTTGCCCTGTCACTATGCAGAAATTCTATGGTTGGTTTAGCGCAGAGACTGTCCAGAACGTTGGAACAATCGCATCAGATATTAAGATCACTTATGCTACTGGACAAACCAAAACCTTTAATGATGTTCCTGCAAATGGTACGATCAATATTGTCGAAAATACTGGCTCCGGTACGGTTTTGCCTGACGTTTCTTCAGTTTCGGCAGTTATCGAGAGTCTGGATGGACAACCCATTGTGGCTGTTGTTCAAGAGAACAACTATTCTCCATCTGGTGCAGGCGACTGGCTCCTGGCATATACTTGCGTACCTCAACCCTAGTTTGTAAACGATCCAGTTGATTTAGTTTGCTTTATAAGAGAAGCTTCCTGTGTAAACAGGGAGCTTCTCTACTGTAATACACAAATCCTTGCGTTGTTCTGAAGGGTGTTTATAGCCAGAGGGAGTTTTCTAGTTATGAATCTTCGACATCTGATGTTAACCCTGTTTATAGGGATTTTTATGATTGCAGCTTGCCAACGTCAAAGCATTACAACGGATGCACCTTCGAATCCGGTTGAGAATCCTCATGGCAAATTTGATTTACATTCTCATACGGCCTTTGCTGATTATCCTCGGGCTTTAGAGGATGCACTTCGGTGGAATCCGAAGGCCGAATTGGTTCAGATTGCTCCAACAGGACAGATGCGGTTAAATCTTGGCGTGGGGGGCGGTGTGGGTCGAGAGTGGTTTTATATGTTCAAATTACCTGATAGTCCTTTGGAGTTTTTTGTTGCCATAGATGAAGGAACTATATATGGGAGAACAGAGGCCCAGCCATTGTTGATAGAAGAATTGCCCTATGTAATGCAGGTAATAAAATTGGATGGTTTGATCGATAGCGATGAGGCTCTTCGCCAATATCTCAACAACGGTGGTGATAAATACCTGGCAGACAATCCCGATGTCAAGTTGGATTTCCGTTTAATATATCTTCAAAATACTCCCAACCCCGTTTGGAGTATTTTCTCGGATAAGGATTATTCCGATCCACTTTACAACTTGGATGCAGTGACAAAAGAAGCGGCAAGCGATCCATTTAGTGAATATAAATAATGTCAATTCGGGCGGAAGTGGATTTTGGGCACAACCCTAGAGCCACTTTTTTCACTAATCCGAATTGACATAAAGAGTATCTCTATCAGGCAAGGAGTGTCAAGGATCTTCTGGTCTGGGAATATAGTGGATAAGTCTCACATTATTTTTTGTGTCTTCATAAACCACCGAGGTTTGCCCCAAGAGATTCAGTGTTGGGCTGTACTCAGACTCTATGATCAGGTAGCTATTTCTTTCCGCTGAGCTTTGTAGTTCTTGTTCAAAAGAGTTCAGGGTTATGTATTCTCTGCTTAAATAAAATGCCGTGGGAGCTGAGTCCCAGCTGGGGATCACAATTCTATCGTTGGTGTAATTATTATTGACGAACTCAGCTACTTTTCTCCAGTTGGGCAGGGGGTAATCTTCTTGGATGGTTTTGTCAATGGCTGATACACACGAAGCTGTTATGCCGAGAAGGGTTATGATTCCCATGATGCGGATTATCTTTGAGCGGCTTTGAACAAGTGCTTGCGACATCACTCCCCAGGCGATTCCATAAATAATAATTATGTGTCGAGGTCCAATGTTTATGGCGGATATTCTGCTTAGAAAAAGAATTGCCACTGCGGCAAAAGCAATGATGGTGACAATAGAAGCAACCAGCTGTTTTTTGCTTCTCATTATCAGGGCTGTAGTTCCAAAAATAAAAGAGAGAATGCCTAATACTTGATTTGTATTCCCAAGATCAAATGTAAAAAGGCCGTTGCCTGAGAACATCGCCAGGATGATAGTCGCTGTGGGGTTTTCAAATGGCACTAAATTCCTGTTTATTTGTTTGGGGAAGATGGCAAGCATCCACGGAAGGTAAAAGAGCAAGCAGAATGCAATCGTGAGGTAAATCGGGAAACGTTTATGGTTGTTGGGCTTAAGAAAAAGGCTAAGTATGATGATCAACCCCGGTAGGATAATACCGAAGTAATGCGTATAGAAACCGATGATCATCGATATTCCCATTATTGTCAGCCATAAGTACATGTGAGAACTACTGTTGAAGTATTTGAAAAAAGCCCAGAGAGCCAGAAGACTGGTGAAGAGCAATAAAGAATACATGCGAATACCAGTGGCATGGAATAGGAACAAAGAATTCGTTGATGCAAATAGAAGTGAACCTAGTCCTGCGCACCAATCTCCCCACCCCTTAGCGATCAGGTAGATTAGGATCAGGCTGCCTGTTGCGAAAAATATTGAAACCACGCGCATCCCTATTTCAGTAACTCCGAATAGTGATGTCCATGCTTTCATAAATAAGAAGTAAAAGGGAGGATTCTGTTCATAAGGATAGGAGCCAAGCAGAAGCACAGGCCATGGTTGGCCGATAGACCGCAGTGTTCCTCCATACTCATCCGACCAAAGAGAAACAAAATTTAATCGGGCGAGTTGTAAGATAATACTGGCCATGATGGTGCATATAAAGATGAATTTAGGCGAAATAATATTCTTCTTTATCAGGTCAATCATTTGCTTATTGGAGAGAAAACTGT
>CAZVRZ010000031.1:5999-40609 GCA_964629965.1 uncultured Anaerolineaceae bacterium | reverse complement strand
CCTGTTTCGGGTCGCTTGTCTGCTCAATACTCTTCGCTACTGCTTCGAAATCCCGGAATATTTTTGACTGCGTTTGCCCTGGCCAGGCTTATTTTCCCTTCTTGACATTCAACCCCACTTGAAGGTTTATCATCAGCCCACATCGATCATCATCGGAAAGGGCTGGTGGGTATTGTGGATACAACGGAGTTGAAATTCAAGGTGGAAGGGATGGACTGTGCCAACTGCGCCTTGACGCTTGAACGCAGCCTCGCACAGGTAACGGGAGTCGAACAGGTACAGGTCAATTTTTCGACCGCCACGCTGCAGGCGCGGGCAAGCTGCGAGCCGGAGAAAATCATTCAGAAGGCGGAGGCGCTCGGCTATCGCCTGGTCGTTCCCGGCGAACCGGCCGCTGCGCCTGCCGGAGCCGCTGTGGATGGCATGCGGGGTTTCGGGCGTTATTTGCTTTCTTCGCGCCAGAGCACCCTCGCCCTGCTCCTGGCGCTTGTCTTGCTCGCCACTGCCCCCCTGGGCCTGTGGCGGGATCTCCCCGCTGTACACCGCCTTCAAACGTTGGTGCAGGTATCGGCAGCGCTCCTGGCGGGATACCCCATCGCCAACAAGGGCCTGCGCGCCCTGCTGGTGGGACGCCAGGTGACCATCGACTTGTTGATGAGCCTGGCAACCCTGGGCGCGCTGTTGATCGGGGAGACGGGCGAGGCCGCCACGGTGATCTTGTTGTTCGCAGTGGGCGAGGCGCTGGAGGGCTACACCGCCGAACGCGCCCGCCGCTCCTTGCGCAGCCTGCTGGCGCTCAAACCAGAGCGCGCCCAGGTGCTGCGGCCCTGCCTGGACTGCGCCGAGCACCTGGGGCAGGATGGTTATACCGGTGGCGCGTGCCCGTTTTGCGGCAGCCATGTGAGCGAGGTCCCGGTGCAGGAAGTGCAGTTGGGAGAGATCGTGTTGGTACGCCCCGGTGAACGCATTCCGGTGGATGGGCTGGTGCGCAGCGGCGTCTCGGCGGTCAACCAGGCGCCGGTGACCGGCGAGAGCATTCCGGTCGCCAAGGTTCCCGGCGAGACGGTCTACGCAGGTGCGCTGAACGGCGAGGGCGCCTTGGAGATCGAGGTGACCCGCCTGGCGCAAGATTCGACCATCAGCCGGATCGTACGCCTGGTGGAGGAAGCCCAGGCCCGGCGCGCCCCGGTCGAGCGTTTTATCGACCGTTTCGCCGCCTGGTACACGCCCGCCGTGGTCGGCGCTGCCGTGCTGCTGGCGGTGGTTCCGCCGCTGGCCTGGGGCGCTCCCTTCCTGGATACGCCGGGCGGCGAGCGCGGCTGGCTGTATCGCGCTCTGGCGCTGTTGATCGTGGCCTGCCCGTGCGCCCTGGTGATCAGCACACCGGTGACGATGGTCAGCGCACTGACGGCGTTGGCGCGGCGCGGCATCCTGGTCAAGGGGGCCGCCTTCCTGGACGCCCTGGCGCGGGTGCGGGTGTTCGCCTTTGACAAGACCGGCACGCTGACTCTCGGCCAGCCGGTAGTGGTCCAAACCCGCACGTTGACCTGCGCCGACGGGCAAGAGCGTTGTGCGGCCTGCGATGAGATGCTGGCGCAGGCCGCGGCCGTGGAGAGCCGCTCGGAACACCCGCTGGCGCAAGCCATCCTGGCGGAAAGCCGGGTGCGGCAGCTCGAGCACCTGTACCCGGCAGCGGGCCAGGTCACTGCCCTGACCGGCAAAGGCGTGCGCGGCATGCTCAACGGGAACATAATGACCATCAGCAGCCATTTGCACAGCCACGAGTTCCTCTCGGAGGATGCACATCTGCATGCCGAGATCGAGCGCGCCGAGGCAGCCGGGCAAACCGTGATGCTGGTGAGCAAAGACCGGAATGTGGTGGGATTTATCGGCGTGGCAGACACGCCGCGCTCTTCCAGCCAGGAAACGCTGGCGGCTTTGAAAAAGCTCATTCCGCAGGCGCGCACGGTGATGCTGACGGGCGACCATCTTGGCGTGGCGGAAAAGATCGCCCAGGCGGTGGGCGGGGTGGATGAAATTCGGGCCGGGTTGCTGCCCGGCGATAAGGAACAGGTGGTGCGCAGCCTGGAAAGCGCCTACGGCCCGGTGGCAATGATCGGTGATGGCATCAACGATGCGCCGGCCCTGGCGGCTGCTACGGTGGGCATTGCCATGGGCGGCGCAGGCTCAGCCCAGGCCATGGAAACGGCGGATATCATATTGATGCAGGATAACCTGGCACACCTGCCGGATGCGGTGGCTGCCAGCCGCAAAGCGCGGCGTATCATCTGGCAGAATATTATCTTCAGCCTGGCGCTCAAAGCCGTCTTTTTGCTGCTGACGCTGCCCGGCTGGGCCACGCTGTGGATGGCAGTCTTCGCCGACATGGGCGCCTCGCTGCTGGTGACGTTCAACGGAATGCGCATGCTCAAGCCGGTGGACGGCAAGTAATCTAATTGCCGGGCTCTGCGGCGGGCGGCTGGCTGTCGATCACCTCGTCATCCGGCGGAGCCGAGACCACCGGCTGAGCGGTACGCGGCTCTTCGGGAACCACGATGAACAAGATCAGGTATACCAGCAGGAGAATGCCGTAGCCAAAGATGACGCCGAATACGAACAGCAGCCGGACAACGGTGGGGTCGATGCCAAAGAAGTCGGCCATCCCGGCGCATACCCCGGCGACCATGCGATTGTCAACGCTGCGAAAAAGTCGTTTGCTTTGCGAGTTCATCTGATTTCTCCTGTATAATCCATTCTGTTGTTTGTAATATCAATATAGTATACGCACCTGGACGGCCCGGGTTGCAAGAAGGGGATGTCTGGCTGCGGCGGGAGGTTCCACAATCCACGCTGCCGCGTCCCAAAGATCGATCGTGCACCCAGGGCCGCGCCAGAGAACAGGAGCATGCCATGCATCATTCGCTTTCGCAGCAAGCGCGCTGCCGCGGCTGCCTGCTGGGATTGGCCACCGGCGACGCGCTGGGAACGACGCTGGAATTCCAACCGCCGGGCTCCTTCGCGCCCCTGACGGATATGGTGGGCGGCGGGCCGTTTGGATTGAAACCCGGCGAGTGGACGGACGATACTTCGATGGCCTTGTGCCTGGCAGAAAGCCTGGTGGAATGCGCCGGTTTCGACCCGCTCGACCAGATGCGGCGTTACCTGCGCTGGTACCGGGAAGGGTATTGGAGCAGCACCGGGCGTTGTTTCGATATCGGCGGCGCCACCCGCCAGGCGTTGGAACGCTTTGCAGCCCGGCCCGAAGCATACTCTGGCTCAACCGATCCGAAAACCGCCGGCAACGGCTCGCTGATGCGCCTGGCGCCGGTGCCCATGTTCTTCCAAAACGATCCCGAGCAGGCTATCCGGCGCAGTGCAGAGAGCTCGCGCACCACGCACGGGGCGCAGGCGGCAGTGGATGCCTGCCGTTACTTTGGCGGGCTGCTGGTGGGAGCCTTGAACGGTGTCAGTAAGGAGGAACTGTTGGCCGAACGGTACAGCCCGGCGGCCGGCCAGTGGCAGCAGCAGCCTTTGTGCCCAGAGATCGATGAGGTGGCGTGCGGTTCTTTCAAGGAGCGCCAGCCGCCGTTGATCCGCGGCAGCGGCTACGTGGTCCGCTCACTGGAGGCGGCGCTGTGGGCTTTTCACCGCTCGGATTCCTACCGGGCGGGCTGCCTGCTGGCAGCCAACCTGGGCGATGACGCCGACACCACCGCCGCCGTCTACGGCCAATTGGCAGGGGCGTATTACGGCCAGCCAGCCATCCCGCAGGAATGGCTGGCTAAATTGGCAATGAAAGAACAAATTGAAAGGTTGGCCGACCGTTTGGCGAGCGGAGCCAGGCGCTTAGCGTAAAACGCCGATCGTCACTGAGAGTTCATCGATCTGTTGCGTTTCAACGTAGGCCCCCTCGGGCGGCTGCCCGTCTGCCAACTTGATCGTCAGCGTCTCGGCCTGGATGTATGCGCGCCAGGTTTCGAAGACATTTGCCAGGCTGCCTTCCGCCTGGTAATAGGTACTGATACGATCTTCGATGTTGAAATCCGCCTTCTTGCGCATATCCTGGATGCGACGCACAATCTCTCGCGCCAGGCCTTCGGCGCGCAGCTCGGGGGTGATGGCAGTATCGATGCCCACCGTGATCACTTTGTCGGCGGCCACGGCCAGGCCGGCGGCAGGCTGGGTTTGCACCAGGATCTCCTCCGGGGCCAGCTCGACCGTTTCGCCTTCCACTTCTAGCGAGGTGGGCTGGCCGGTGCGCACGGCCACAGCGATGCGCCCGGCGTCGGCGGCTGCCAGGGCAGCGCGCACCTTGGGGAAGCGCGCTCCCAACCGGGGGCCGAGCAGCTTGTTGTCGGGCAAGAGCTTGTAGTTGACCAGGCGGCCTTCTTCGGCGACGAATTCCAACGCCTTGACGTTCAATTCATCGATCACAATATCGATCAGTTCGGTGCTCAATTCACTCTTGCCGCCGGTGTGTACCAGAACCTTACCGAGCGGCTGGCGCACTTTCAGGTTGGCGTTGCTGCGGGCGCTCAGGCCCAGGCTGGCGATGCGGCGAGCCAGCGACATTTGATCCAACAACTCCTGGTCGATCACCTGCACATCGTAGATTGGCCAGTTGGTGTGGTGGATACTTTCGTAGGCCTGCGGGTAGATCGCGCACACCAGGTTCTGATACATAGCTTCGGTGACGAAGGGGGTGATGGGAGCCAGCGTCTTGGCCAGCTTGATCAGCACGTGATACAGGGTGTGGTAGGCAGTATTCTTATCGGCATCGTGCTCAGACTTCCAGAAGCGGCGCCGGCTGCGGCGCACATACCAGTTGGTCAGGTCTTCCAGGAAGGTCTCTGCGGCCAGGGTGGCAGCCTGGTAATCGGAAGCTTGCAGACCATTGCTAACCCGCGCCACCACTTCGTTCAGGCGGCCCAACACCCAGCGGTCCAGCAGGTGGCTGGAATCGGGCGTCGGTCCTTCGGGGAAGGCCGGGTCAAACGAGGCAGTCTCCGGCTCCCAGCCGTCCAGGCGGGCATAGGTTACCAGGAAGGTGTATACGTTCCAGAGCGGTATTAGGAAGCGGCGGCGCACATCATCCCCGCCGTTGTAGCCAAAGAGCAGGTCGTTTTCGGGTTTGTGCGCGCAGAACAGCCAGCGCATCACGTCCACGCCCATCTTAGCGGCGGCTTCGTTGAATTCGATGGCGTTGCCCCAGCTTTTGTGCATGGCGCGCCCATCCTCGGCCAGCAGAGTACCGTAGCCGAAATTCGTCAGGAAGGGCGGGGTGCTGTCTAACACCGTGGCCATAGCCAGCAGGCTGTAGAACCAGTTGCGGAACTGGCCAGGGAAAGATTCGCTGATCCAATCGGCAGGATACCATTTTTGCCAGTAATCGGGGTTGGCGCGGTATTGCAGCGTGCTGAACGGTACAATACCGGCGTCCAGCCAGGGATTGCCCACCTCGGGGATGCGGCTCATCAGGCTGCCGCACTGCGGGCAGGCGACCTGGATGCTATCCACGTAGGGACGGTGGGGGGTGTGGCCCTCGAACTGATCCCAACCGGTGGCGGCGCGCTCTTTCAATTCGGTGTCGCTGCCGATAACCTCGAAATGGTGGCACTGGGCGCATTCCCAAATGGGTAGGGCCAGGCCCCAATAACGCTTCTTGCTGATCATCCAATCGTGCATGTTGCGCAGCCAATCCATCTCGCGGGCGTGTCCGAACTCGGGGATCCATTTGATCTGGTCGACCACATCCATGATCTGGTAACGTAAACTGCCGGCCTTTTCTTCGGCGGTCAGCTCGGCGCGGGGCTTATCGTAGCTTTGGCCCATGCTGATATACCACTCGTCCACCAGGCGGAAAACCAACTCGGCGTCGCAGCGCCAGCAGACCGGATAACGGTGGGTGTACGGTTCCACGTGATACAAAATACCCTTGCGCTCCAGGTCGGCGAAGATCGGCTCGGCAATCTCGGAGACATGCCGCCCAGTCAGCCAATCGAAATTTTTCACGAAGTAGCCTTCTTCATCCAGCGGAGCAACCATCGGCAGGTTGTATTCCTGTCCCAGCAAGAAGTCCTCGGCACCGCAGCCGGGGGCAATATGGACGATGCCGGTACCTTCGGTTTCGCCAACCGCATCCCACAAGATCACCTGGTGAGCCTGGACGGCGCTGGTAGGAATGTCTTTGATCAGGCCGACCAGTTCGGTCGAGCCACCTTTCAGCTGGGCAGCGGTCAGGTCATCGAAGGGGCCATCGTACGTCCAACCGACCATGTCTGTGCCCTTCAGTTCGGCCAGGATCTGCGTCTCGCCGCGCAGCATGTGCAGCGTGCCCTTGGAAAGATACACGATACGCTCGCCGTTCTTGACTTTGACATAGGTCAGGTCGGGGCCAACAGCAGCAGCAACGTTGCTGGTCAGCGTCCAGGGGGTGGTGGTCCAAACCAGTAAGAATTCACCGGGACGTGCGCGCAGCGGCAGCAGCAAGGTGACACTGCGGTGGGTCAATTCCTTGTAGCCATCGGTGACAATCTCATGCTGGCTGATGCCGGTGGCGCAGCGCGGGCACCAGGGCATGACGTCTGCGCCGCGATACAGCCAGCCGCGCTGCCAGCACTTTTTTAGGAAGGCCCAGATCATGTAGTTATTCTCGGTCGAGAAAGTGAAATAGCTGCCGCCGATCTCCGGCATGCCCAGCAGGCCGACGATCTGTTCCACCGTGCCGGTCACCGGGCCATTGGGACCTTCGACGGTGATCACCTGGTTAGGGTCTTCCATCAGCCTGGCTGCCAGCCAACGCAGGTGTTCGGGATCATTCCAATCCGTCCAGTAACCCAGGCGGATGGATTGCTCGGTCTGGACGGCGGCAAAGCGTAGAACGCGCTCTTTGCATTTGCGCACGAACTGCGCCAGGCCGTAGGCTTCGATATCCTTTTTGGACTTAAAACCCAGCTCACGTTCCACGTTAACTTCTACCCACAAGCCCTGGCAGTCAAAGCCATTCTGGTAACGCAGTTCGTGGCCGAGCATCGTTTGAAAGCGGAGAGCCACATCTTTATAGGTGCGCCCCCAACCATGATGCACCCCCATCGGGTTGTTGGCCGTGATCGGCCCGTCGATGAAGGACCATTTCGGCTGGCCCTTGTGCAGCGCCACCATTTTCTGGAAGGTCTGGGCGTCTTTCCAATAGCTCAAAATCTCCATCTCTTGGGCTGGAAAATCGATCTTCGAAGATACTTCACGGAACGGCATGAGGCAACTCGCTTTCTCAAGAAAAGTATACAAACAACAGTGTGCAATTATACCGCGGCAAAAAGGCGGGGCAAGAGATGAGTTTGCGGCGTTTCGGATATAATAACCCAATGCAAGCACGCCTGTTTTCGATCGCCCGTAAGTTCTACCCGGGCCTGTCCGAGCTGACCGGGCAGCGCCTGGTCGCTGCCACCGCAGACGTTCTGACGCTGTTGTATTCGCTGCCGCTGCTGGCGTTGGGCCTGGCTTGGTTGACCGACCAGACCGAGCTGGTCGTGCTTGCCCGGCGTTGGCCGATGTTCTTGCTGCTGGGCGGGTTGATGTATATCTTCAACCGGGTGAGCTTCTTTTTGATCACCGAGATCCGCGCGGGCGGCTATGCCAACAGCGACGGAGCTTTGGATGGGATTATGCTGTGGTGCGCAGTCTTCTTGTTTGGCCCCACCGGGCTGTGGCTGGATGTGTTCTGGAACCTGGTCTATTTCCTGACGAGCGGCTGGCCTGCCGGTTCGCTGCCGGTGCGTTGGAACCGGCTGCGTGGTTATATCACCGGGCAGGCAGGCAGCCTGCTTTCTATCCTGGCAGGCTGGGCGGTTTACCGGCGCCTGGGCATGGCTGCGCCGCTGCAAAGCTTATCCCCTGGGACGATCCTGCCGGCGATGGTGGCAATCCTGACGGCCTTCCTGGTTTTGCTGTTGGTATGGAGCGGCTATGTGCTGCTCGTGGTTTTCGGTATGCAGCGGCGCTTGCAGATCGACGTGACCCGCCGCATGCTGAACTTTTTTCTACTGGCGTTTGGCCTGCCAGCGCTGGCGCACCCTTTTGCCATCCTGGGCGCAGGCCTATACACCCACGATGGGCTGCTGGTATTCCTTTTTTACATCACCGGCTTGCTGCTAGTAGCTTACCTGGCGCGCCAGCTCAGCATGGTATTGGAGAACGCTCGCCAGTCCGGCCGGCAGTTGGAGGCGCTGGAAAAATTGGGACGAGATATCTTGACCGCGCCGCCGGATGCATCCACGCTGCCAGAGATTTTGCTTTCGCAGGTTCCGCCTATGTTTACCGCCGGGCGGATGTGGATCTGGGTGCATCCCAACCAGTGCCTACTCCGTTACCCAGAAGACCAGCCGCCTGCGCCGGAAGCCTTTCGCGCCTGGGTGATGGACCAAACGAAGGCGCGCGCCTTCTTACCCAAGGATCTGCTGCCCTGGAAGCCGGATCCCGAGCCGCACAACGCGCTGCTGACTGCGCCGATCGTAGATGTGGAGACGAAAGAGGCGCGGGGAGGCGTCTACATCGAGATGCAGTCCCTTTCCTTCCCCTGGCGCAGCAAGAACTTGGAAGCGATGCTGCCGGCAGCGCAGTCACTGGCAGCCCAGGTGGCTTCGGCGTTGTACCAGGCCTCAATTTACCAGCGCACCCTGGCCAGCCAGAAAATGATGGAACAGTTCTCGCTGGCGCGGCGCATTCAATCCAGCTTTCTGCCTGCCGAGGTGCCCCAGCTTCCCGGCTGGCGCTGCTCCGCCTATTTGGAACCTGCCCAGCAAATCGCCGGCGACTTTTACGACTTCATCCCCCTACCCGAGAACCAACTGGGCATCTTGATCGCCGATGTGGCCGATAAGGGGATGGGCTCGGCATTGTATATGGCGCTGTGCCGTACCCTGATCCGCACTTTTGCGCTGCACGATGTGGCGCAGCCCGAGCGCGTTCTGTGGGAAGCGAATCGCCGCATACTCATGGATGCCAGGGCCAATTTGTTTGTGACGGTATTCTACGGCGCGCTCGACCTGCAGAGCGGCGTTTTGACTTATTGCAATGCCGGGCACACTCCGCCGCTGTTGAGACGCGCCGCCCGCCAGGAGGTAGAGCTGCTGGGCAACACCGGCATGCCCCTGGGCATCGAGGAAGAACCGCCGCTGCGCCAGGCGCAGGTGCACCTGGAAGAGAGAGATGTGCTGCTCCTGTATACGGACGGCGTCACGGACGCGCAAAACGACCAGGGAGAATTTATTGGGCGCGAATATTTGCTGGAGCTGGTAAAGGAATTGCCGGAAGTCACGAGCCAGGCCTACCAGGAGGCGATTTTGCAGCGCATCCGCCAGTTTACCGGCAATGCGCCTCAGTTCGACGATATTACGCTGGTTTTGCTAGAGCGGCTTTTGAGCAACGACTAACAGGGTTAGCGTTTTTTGCGCTTTACCATGGTCAGCATGTTCCCCTTTTGCGGACTGAACTCAAAACGCACCTCATCCATCACCTTGCGCATCAGGAACAGGCCCAGGCCGCGCGATTTGACGCATTCGAGCGGTGCATTGGTTATCGGCTCGGGCACCAACTCGGGATCAAACGGGACTCCCTGGTCGATCAAGACGATGGTCAGCGCCTCCGGACTGATCTCGTAACAACAGCGGATATCGCCTTGACCATCTCCCCCATAAGCATGTTCGATAATATTGGTGGCAGCTTCATCTACTGCCAACTGTACCTGGTAAGCGGCGCTGTCATCCAAGCCGGCTTGTTGGGCGGCCTGGATGATAAAATCGCCGATCTTCTCTAAATTTTCCAGGCAACCAGAAAATTTCTTACTGCGCATGCTAGAAATTACCCACCGCAGTGGTAACATCATCGTAGGTCTTGAAATAATTATCCATCCCTACTAATTTCAAGGAGTCTTTGATCCCCGAGTCTACCTGCGCCAGGACGATCTCGCCGCGGCTGTGCTGCTTGCAGGTCTTTTGCGTGTCGATCAACACCCACCAGCCGGCGCTGGCCATGAAATTGACGCCGGTCATGTCGAACACGATGTTATATGTACCCGAATCGGTGATTTCCTTGAAAGCCTTGCTCAATTCGGGAGCATTCGAACCATCGATACGGCCGCTTGTTTTCAGAACCACGCAGCGTTTATAGGGAGTGGTTATGATCTCCATGGATATTCCTTCTTCCTTCTCGAAGCTGTTTCAAACCGATTTTTAATTGAAGCGATTATATCAGCTTTTCAACGGGTAGTAAAATTGAGGGTTGTTGGTGAGTAAATTTCGCCAACAACCCTCCAATCCGTTTCTTATTCCGCCGGTTTTTGATCGTCTGGAACGTTTTGCGTCTCGCTAGAGCCGCGCGACTGGCTGGCTTTCTTAAGCCCCTGGTTCGCAGTGCGCAGAGCATCTATCACTTCGGTGCGCACCTTGGTTTCCACTTCGCCGGTGCGGATGCGCTGGCCCAGGTCCTCCAGATCCGTCTTAATGCCCTTGGCGGCGGGGCTGTCTGAGAAATCCTTAGCGGCCTTGGTCAAGGTGCTTGTCAGGTCCGACAGGCCAGTTTCGATCTCGCGCTGCACTTTCTTGCGTTCTTCGCTTTCCCAGACGGAACGCAGCAAATCTTGCAGGTTCTTGCCCAATTCGCGCAGCTCGGTCAGGATCTCATCCGGCGCGGTCTCACCGGTATCACTGGTTTTGTTCGGTTCATCGCTCATAAACGCCTCCTTTAGGCTAATTGCGAAAGATAGGAGAAATCGCTCCACATGCGATCACTCTATACTATATACGCATTGTAGCATGGAAACGATTTATCCTTTTACGATGCGGATGAAGCGACGCTTGCCGGCCTGGAGCACACCTGGCCCAGGGAAGGGCAGGTTGGGGTCTTTGAGCGTTTCACCATCCAGGCGCACACCGTTCTGATCTAGCAGGCGGCGGCCTTCGCTCTTGCTAGCTGCCAGACCACTGCTCACCAACAAGTCCAACACGGTTTGGCCATCGTGGAGGGTGAATTGCTCCATATCCTCGGGAATGCTGCCTTGCTGGAAGATGCGCACGAAGTGTTCTTCGGCCTGCTGCGCCGCCTCTGAGCCATGGAAGATTTCAACGATCTCGCGCGCCAGGCGCATCTTGGCGTCGCGCGGGTGCATCCGCCCGGCCTGGACTTCGGCTTCCAGCGCTTCGATCTCGGTGGAGGTCCAGCGCGTGGTCAGGCGGTGATAGAGCGGCATGGCCTTATCTGGCACGCTCATCACTTTGCCGTACATATCTTCGGCAGTAGAACTGATGGGAATGTGGTTGCCGAGCGATTTACTCATGCGGATCTCGCCATCGGTGCCGGGTAAAATATCGACCAACACGGCGATATTGGGCTTGGCGCCCAGCGAAGTCATGATCTTGCGGGCGGCGGTAGCAATGTTAAAGAGCTGCTCGGTGCCGCCTACCTGCACATCGGCGCGTAAAGCAAACGCATCGTAGCCTTGCATCACGGCATAGAAGAACTCGTGCAGGTAGATTGGCTCGCTTTTCTCCCAGCGCAGCTTGAAATTCTCGCGAGTCACGAACTGCTGCACGGTGAAGTTGGCGCACAAGCGGATCAGGTCGGCGAACGTCAGCTTGGAAAGCCATTCCGCGTTGCGCTGGATGATGGTCTTGTCACGGTCCAGCACGCGGTAAGCCTGCTCGGCGTAAGTGCGGGCATTCTCTTCCACTTCCTCGGGCGTCAGGATAGGGCGCAGCTTGTCTTTATCCGAGGGGTCGCCGATGAGCGAGGTGAAGTTGCCGATCAAGAAGATCACTTCATGCCCAAGCTCCTGGAACTGGCGCAATTTGCGCATGGTAATGGTGTGGCCCAGGTGCAGATCGGCTTTGACCGGGTCGTAGCCACAGTAGACACGCAGCGGGCGGCCTTCCTTTTGAGCTTCGATCAGGCGCTCACGCAGCTCGGCGGTCATGGCCTGTTTCAAGGCTTCATCGCCGTATTCGGTGCCCTGCATGAGGTAAGCAACTTGTTCATCGATCGTCATTTTTGACTTGTCCATATGAATCTCCTATTTCTAAAGGATTGGCAGCCAGCGGCATGCACAAAAAAGCGCGTCCTCTGCGGAGAGGACGCGCTGATACCTACCGCAGAGGAGGGTCAACCACACGCATAATAGTAATAGCCTGTGATGGAGGTGAATTTCAGAAGGGCGCAAAAAATCCTTTTGTGCATGGCGCTATTTTACCATAATTTATTGGAGACGTTCAAATGATATCTGCCCTGGCAGCCAGGCTGGCTTTGTGCTATTATTCCGACGAGGTGTGGATATGGCGCGCTGGAAACGTTTATTTTATCTGCTTTTGATCAACGTGATCTGCTCTGCAAGCACAACGTTCGCAGTGCTATATTTCTGGGACCAGGCAAAAACAGCCCAATCACAGCCACAGGTACTGTTAACTACTCCTGATATTCCCATCAAAACACAAATCATCGTTGTAACCGAATTAGTAACCCCGACAACGATTGGACTGGTAGGATTACCTACCGAGGCAACGATCGCGCCATCCAAGCAGACTGAATCATACCGGGTGAGAGCAGGCGATACACTGGGAGTGATCGCGCAGCGGTACGGTCTCAGCGTGGCGGATATTCTGGCAGTCAATGATATCTCCAACCCTGATGCGCTCTACGTCGACCAGTTGTTGTACCTTCCCACCAATCCCTTGCCGGCCAACACACCCACTCCCACCACACCGGCGCCAACAGAAACGCCCACCTCAACACCGCGTCTCTCGCCTACCCCAAGCCACACCCCGACCGCCACGCCCAACATGGCAGAACCGCTTTTGATCATCGAAAGCGCGGTGGGCGCCGGCGATGCCACCCTGGAACGCGTTAGAGTAAAGCACTTATCTGGCCGGGAAGTATCATTGGCAGGATGGCGCCTTAGCGATGAGGACGGCAACGTATACGTGTTCCCACAACTGTCGCTGCTGGAGGGCAGCTCGGTCTCGATCCACACCACCACCGGGCTCGACAGCGTTACAGATCTCTATTGGGGATTATCGTTTTCCATATGGAAACCTGGGGAAAAAATCTCATTGAACGATAGCCAGGGCAACCTGATCGCGGAATTTGTGGCGCCCTGAGCAGGTTTTAGAAAATCTCGTCCTTCACCAATAAACGCGGCGCTTGTGGATCGTTGTGATCGATGACCACATCGGCCAGGCGGCGCGGCTGCACGCTTTCGAGATACATGTGTTGGGCAGGCAGGTAACGCTCCTGGTAACGCTGGCGGATAACATCCTCCGAGCCGAACAATTCCAAATCCCGCACGAGGGCACGCGACAGCGTAGTATCGAAACGGATATCCAAAAAGATACGATAATCCCAGCAATCGTTCACTTCGGGACGCAGCAAGAAAATACCATCTATCACCAGCGCAGCTCGGGCAGGCGCGATCTGCCAGGGTGTGTCCAGCGGGGCATCCACACGATAATCAAAGGCTGCCTGACGGTAACGCAAGTCGCCACCCAATCCCAACGGCAGGAGCAAGTTCGCTCTCAGCGCCGGATAATCAAACGAATCAAGATAATAGCCTTCTGGTGAATTCGAACCGCGCCGATAACGTTCGCTGCGCGGGCGATGGAACCCATCCAGCGAGGCGCGTATTACCGGACATTGGTTATGGCGAATGCAAGCAACCAGTTCATCCGCCAACCGAGTCTTACCAGCCGCATCGATGCCGTCAACCGCCACTCGAACGGGATGATCCAGATCCAGGCAAAGGATCTCTTCTGCCAGCATTTCAAGCAGGGTCTGGCGATTCATAGAAGCGCACCTCATGAGATACCAGGCGATTATCCTGGTAAGTGAACCGGGCCGAGAAAAAGCCCGGTCGATCCAGCCAGGGGAGGAAGATATAATCGCCTTCCCACAAGTTCAGTTCACACAGTTTCTCATCCGCAATCCATTCCAGGTATCCTTCCGCAGATTCGATCAATTCTCCCTGAAATTCGCTTGCCACAAAAACAAAAGCGTACCAATCCTCATCTTTGGCGAAGCCCGGAAAGGTCAGAAGGCCTTTCAATTTCAACTGCTCGACGCGCAGCCCCGACTCCTCGTAGATTTCGCGCCGAGCGCATTCTTCAGGCGTTTCACCGGCCTCAAACTTACCGCCCAGCCCATTCCATTTGCCCTGGTGCATGTCATTGGCTTTCTTAATGCGATGGATCATCAATGTGCGCCCGTCATGGCGCACATAACACAGCGTAGCCAGTTTCATCGCGAGCGCTCCTGTTCCAGACCGGCGCCCGGAAGGCGGCGCGCCAGCTCCAATAACGAACTTTCTTCTCCTTCGATTCCCTCGCTCAGGCGGCCCGCCGCGATGATGGAGATCCAGGTAGCCAAGTCCTGGTCATTGCATGCATGCAGCTTAACATAGCGTTGGCGATAGGCATCTCTGAAGATGGAACGCATCTTGCTGAGCGCCCAGTACACTTTGGCGCGGGGAGGCAGTGCACCGTAGCCCGACAGCACCAGGGTGCGGGCCATATCCGCCGCCGGCAAGCCGGCGCTGGCATCGATCCAATCGATGACCACCGGGCCTTTTTTTGTCAAGATCACATTATCCGGGTGAAAATCGCCGTGACATAACCTGTCGCCATCGGGCAAACGATCTAGCACAGCAAGAGCAGCAGACTTCAACGAATCTGGCAAAGGCCCGGCATGCTGGATCTTTTCGTTCAGCCGGTCTCGTTGAGAGGGCAAACCCGCACCGGAACAAGCGTGCATTTGAACGTGTAATTCGGCCAGGAGGTGGGCGTAGTAAACGATCTTCCAGGGGTGAGAGGATATGTTTTTCAGCATCGTCTCTCCCTCCAGGCGTTCGTACAGGATGCCCGAGCGATTATCAATCCGCACAACCTCTCCGACTGCAGGTGATGGCGCCCCATTGGCATGGGCAATGCTGGTCAGGTTGGCCTCATACTCAGCCGCACCAGGATGCATCCAATCATGAAACAGCTTAAGCACCCAGCCATCTTTCCAGGCATACAACTCGGCAGTGCGTCCGTAAGCAATGGGATTGCCCAGTTCCGATAAGCTTAGCATCTTCATACCCTTCTATCAGGGAGTGATCCAATCAACGATACAAGCAAAAAGTGAGCGGTCCAGGCCAGCCGGTTGCCGCTCACTTGATCGAACTACATATCAGCCAAAGTTATCCGGGCTGCAGGCCTACCTAATCTGCACCACGTTTTCCGAGGCTGTGATTCAGGATCAGCAGGGCGCTCTGGCGTCCCTCGATCCGCTTCATATCTTCCACGATGGCAGAAGCGTTCTTTTCCTCTTCCACCTGTTCATTGATGTACCACTGCAGCAATACCTGGGCGGGATAATCCTTTTCTGCCAGGGCAGTTTCATATAGTTTATAAATCAGGCTGGTGACTAACTGCTCGTGGGCAAGTACTTCTTCAAAGGCGGCTACAGGCGAAGCCCAGCTCAGCGGAGGTTGCTCAATGGTTTTCAATTCCACTGTGCCGCCGCGGTCAGCCAGGAAATCGTAGAATTTCAGGGCATGTTCCTGCTCTTCCTGGAATTGGATGCGCAGCCACTTCGCCATACCAGGTAAGTTCTGAGATTCGAAGTAAGCAGACATCGAGAGATACATATAAGCCGAATAAAATTCGGCCTGGATTTGATCGTTGATTGCATTTTGCATTTTAGCACTGATCATATACATTCACTCCTATCGTAAGATTTGGTAAATCAACCAAGGCAATTATAACTTATTTTGTCGGATTATAACCGAACAAGGTTACCGAGCGTGTATTTAGAAACCTATCTCCTTAAGGATGGTGGCTTCCGTACGTTTCTCGACCTTTTTACCCAGCAGATCTTCCCAGAAACGCTCATCATACCGCCGCGAGCACACTGGCAGCGGCATGGGGAATCCCCAGCCTAACAAGAGCACTTCTTCCCTGGGCTGCAGACGAGCCAGCATACCCCGCAGCGCTTCGCGACCCGCGAGCCCCGAAAGAACGGCGCGAATATCATCTTCGTCGCCCAGCCAACCGGAAATGCGCGTGCCAAGCTGCGACATAACCTCGTCATATATCTGCGAGGGACGTTGGTCGATGATCAGCAGCGTGACATAATACTTGCGCATCTCGCGGGCAATCGTGCTAAAGGTGGTCTGCCCGGCCATTTCTCGGTTGAGCAGCTTGTGCGCTTCTTCCACCACGATCACCAGGGGACGCGGTTCTTTTTCTCCCTGAGAGCGATATTGGTTGGTGCGCGCCTCCCAGGCATTCCGAATGCGCCTGGTGAGCAGGTTGCTCACCAGCAGATAATCCAAGTCGCTCTCGTATTTGCCAAAAGACAGCACCACGTGTTTACCATCTTCCAGCATTTTTATGATCTCTCCGACCGAATCCACCGCCGGGTTTTCAACGATGTAGCTTGTGTTGAACAGCCGTCCCAGCTTGCTGTATAAACCCTCTGCTGCCATCACATTGACGCCGGCAGAGTTCGCCCAAGCTGCCACGCTATCGGGCGCAGGAATTTTCTTGCCGTCATCCGATTCGATCACTGCACCCGACCGCATCTGGCGAAATTCATTGAACCAGTTCGCCCGGCCAAATGACGTGACCAGGGCATCCAGCGTTGTGGGAGTGGTCTCCTTGAGGTTCAACTCGCGGCTCAGTAGATCGATATCTTCGGGCTGGATGTCGCGCATGGCAATTTCGAGGTGAAAATCAGGATTGCGGCCGCGAATTTGAGCGCCGCTTCCCAAGCCCACGATCTGAACACGCGAAGAGAATTTTGTCTTCAAGCCAATGACACGCTGCCCGGTATCTGAGGCAACATCATCGAGACCATATTCGTTGTGCATGTCAAAGACCAAGACCGAGGCGCGGTTGTACTTCATCAGCCCGGCCAGGACAATGCGCGCCAAGAAGGATTTGCCTGTGCCGGTGGCGCCGAACAAGCCCGAGGAACGCTGCACAAACTTATCCAGATTCAGACAAATGGGGTGATTCTGCTCGCGGGTATAACCGATGACGAAGTTATCATCTTTACCAGCATCGCCAAAAATCTCAGCAATATCGCCCGGGCCGGCCAGTCGCACGCGGGCATGATGCGGAGGGATGGTTTTGACCGGCAAGGGGTGCGGCTTCGGGCGCAGTCCACTATCAATCTCGCTCTGCCAGGTCCGATAATCAGGCGAAGTAAGCTCGGGGCCGCGCTCCAGCATCAAGGCAGGCAGCACTTCCAGGTTGGTATAGAGAGTCTGCCCGTGCAGCAAGCCTGCCAGTTGAGGCGGCAGGCGCGTCTCGCTCTGTTCATCGGCAAAACGAGGATCCGTGGCGCCCAATTGTAAATCGGTAATCAGGCCGTAAAAAAGCCAATCACCGCTTTCGATCACCACAAAACCGCCTTCTTGGGTTTGCTGGGCGGGAATCGTCAGGCGGATACGCAGATTCTCCTGCAGCCCACCGCCAACCACGTAACCTATCATCGATTGATCTGTCATGAGTCACCTCCAATGCGGCTGTCGCGCGCCAGCGGAACTTCATAGTTGCGCCAGCTCAAGGATCCGTTCTCGATCGTCACCAGGCGGTACTGTGGAAAAGCAATCGCCATAACCGGCTCATCGGCTGCGTAGAATGTATAGGATGTCGATTGAATACCAAGCACAGGTACACCCTCAACATGGTGTTCGTACGTCAGGTGCGTGTGGCCGCACAAGATGCCTAGGAGCTGCCCCGCCCGCCCAGCAACAACTTCCCAGAAGCGAGATACATCATCCGCCAGGAAGTCATCCAGCCAGCCTATTCCTGTGCGGGTGACGGCATGGTGGCTCAAGATCAGCGTGGGTTGATCGCGATCCAACGTTTCTCGTAAGAAAGCCAGCATTTCCGCTGAAGTAAATGCCTTGGCTTTCGTTCCCCAGTCGATGCAGGCAAATTGCACACCTTTGTGCTCGAAGCGAAGGTTCTGAGAGGGCGGCGGAGCCTGGTGGGGGAACAATACTGCCTGGACCAGCCCGCGGTCATCATGATTACCCGGCAAGAAGTAGAAGGGATAAGCCTGCAAACCCTCAACCGAGATCGCCAGGGGGCCTGGCATTGCATTGGGATGATCGGAGATGTTCATCCAACGGCGAAAGTATTCATATCCAAGCCGGGTTGGCGGGTCTACCAGGTCACCATTGGATAAAATAAAGTCTGCCTGTTGGGCCGTATTGGCGGCAATGTGACCCAGCACCTGGCGAAAAGCATGATTGGGAGAATAGCCATAATGCAAGGCATCGGGATATTCTCCCAGGTGATGGTCGCTTATCTGAATGAAGGAAAATGTATTCATTGGTTCTCCGGCAAGATATCCGCCAGGGCGCCCAGCACTGTCATCAGGGTGGGGTAATCATCGCGCAGCAGCGTGATCAACTCTCGCATCGCATCTTCGCACCAAGCAGCATCGCCGCCATCCTGATGAGCCAGGTTGGCCTGCTGGATATGAGCAGCCAGCAGTTCGCCTACGGGCAGATCTTGGGAGCGCAGAATATGGCGGAAATAGCCAAAATGACCGGAGCGAGTGAACTGGCACAATTCAGGCGAGTCGCACAGGTAGATCTTATCCAGGCTGAGCGGCGGGCGCGGTGGCAGCAGGTGAAAGACTCGCCCCGCCTGCTGGTAGCCAACCGCCAATACACTGATCTCCAATGGGATATTGCGGTTGATGCGATTGTCGGCAATGATGGTTTCATCAACGCTGTCTGCCGTGACCAATTGGCGCACCAATCCATCATCATCGATATGGATATCATAGATCAAGCCATAAATTTGATAGCCGCCATCTAGTGGAACACGCACCAGCGCGCCAAAAGCAGGCGCATCGAGCTGTGAGGCGCGGCAGCCGACGACAAATCCATTGACAGCTGCCCGCAGCAGCCGTCCAATCTCGAACCTGGAGGTTGGATGATCCATACTATGAGTACCTTGTCCTTCCCTGAAGCTCTTTAGCAGCTTGTTTATACGAACGATCTTCGATTTCCACACCCCGCCGGTGTAATTCCATCAAAATCATCTGCGTCACCTGGTCACGCTCTTCGAAGGTGACCACGGCTGTTTCGTGGGCGCGGTGCAGCAGATAAGGATAGGGACGCGAGCCCATCTGGCGGCATTGGTCGCACAACACGGCATGCAGCATATTCAATTGAGTCGGCTGCGCAACTACCCAGGCAGGTAATTCGACGCGCACGATCCAGGGTTTCTTATCCCTGCCTACATTCATATAGAAGAAATGCAGCGCAAGGTTCCCCTGGTAACGCGAGGCAGATTGGCTTTGCAGGCTAAATACTGCGGAACGTTGGCCCGGCGCCAACAACCTGCGGTATAACTCAATATCTTTCACGCCACGCAATGGAAAATTTTTCTTGATATCCTTCAAAGCATCTTCAGGCGTCATGATGACTTCTAACAAGCGTACCACCAGGTCAGCGCTGGGCTTGTCTACGTAGCCGCCCGCAATCACACCCTGGTCGCGTAATTGCGAAAGCGCCAACAAATATTCATCGAGCGCCTTTTTAAACTCCACGCCCTCCGCTCCGCCATCCTTTGAGCCCCACAGTTCCATCGGCCCGTCGGTGAAGGAAACAACAGGCGACGCAGCACGACGCGCCATGTCTGCCAGCATGGTGCGCTCCTCTTTGTCACGCATCAAAGCCAGCATGCCATCTGAGATCACGCCAGCCGGCGTGAACAGATCGGTGTCATAGAACAGCCTGCTGCGCACACGAGTTTCAGCCGGCTCAGTAGAACCCAGACGAATCTGGATAGCGCCAATGTTGATCAGGCAGTAGGCAACTTCTGCATGATAATCGAGTGGGATCTGTGAGCCATCTGCAGCCAGCACGCTGGCCTTCTCGGGCAAAGCAGGCAGATCAAAAGCCGCATTGAGCGCTTCGGGAGAAGCGAGGGCGGGATCAAGTGGGCAGGCGCAGCGCAAAGTGGGGTCGAATTCGTGAGAAACACGCTCGATCTTATGGCGCACTTCGTCCAGGCTGTCGGCATAGGCAGCCAACAGTTTATGAGCCAGATCGCGCCGTTCTCTCAATTCCTGCTGGCGCAAGGGAGCATTTTCTCCCAATTGGCGCACCTGTTCTTGTACCTGGCGAAAATCTAATGACATAGACTCTTAGCCCATCCAATTCAGAACATTTGTTTGTAATATTGTAAAGGCAAAGTGCCAGAGAGGCAAGTGACAATTATCAAAAAACAAGGCGATCCGGGCCTTTCAGGCTAGAACCTACCGGTAAAAAAATCCCCCCTGCAGAATAATGAACTCAGGAGACCGGCTTTGAGCTGCCAGACAGATCATCGCTTTGATACACATCGTTGATACTGCTAACCAGATCGTTGAGGCGATTGACCTGCTCGCGAATATCGGCTAAAAGGCGCTCGGAGCGCCCGCTTTCGACTGCCTGAGCATCGATCAACTGGATCTGAGAATCGACTGTGGCTAATGCTGCCAAACTTTGTTCCATCTGGAATTCGGCTTGTTTCATCCGCGTATCCAAAGCCTGCAGCGTTTCCAGGTGTTTCTGCTTACTTTCCAAGACTTGATCCAGCTCACGTTGAAACACAGGGTTGGTTTCTCTCTGGCGCTGGATCGTCAGACGTTGGATATCCTCAGGCACGCTCTGACGCTGGATCTCCAATAAGCCATCCTGGCGATACGCATCCAGGCGTCTTGCCAACTGATAAATGTAACGGATCCATTCCTTAACCTGCTCGGCCACATCTTCGGGGCGATCCCACAACAGGCGGTCGGTCCGGCTGCTCACCTGAGCTTCAATCCGGCGCTGATATTCGAGCGCCGAGGCGACACTCTGGCGCAATTCAGGCTGTTTGAGAAGATCAGGATCGAACTGATCCTGAAAACTCTCCAACAAGAAACGGGCATTGGCTTGCCGGCTGGTCAGACTGGAAACAAAGATCGCCGATATTCCTAATACGCCTAGAACAATCCACCCCCAGGCAGGCCACCAGGAAAAAGGATGAGGCGCAAAAGCAACAAGCAGGATAACACCTGCCAGGATAACTGCATTTTCCCAACGGAAGAGCGCATATTGCACGATCTCCCAGGGAGTTCTTTGAGAAAGCATGGAAAGCCTGGTACGTAAATCAGACATGCTGCTTCACCACGTTCGAGATGCAACCATCGAAATGATCCAGCCTGAGGGTTGCTCAAGCCAACACGGTATGGCCTGAGCAACCCCATTGAGGTCTAATCGGTCAAGCTTTGATCGTAAAAAACACGCTCCAATTACTGCAGGGCAAGTTTCTTTTTACGATCGGCAAGTTGCTGGTTGATCGTATCGCTGTCGAGGACACGATTGATCTGGTCATCCAGGCTGGAGGTCTGGATTTCAGTAGCGGCGGTGGCTTTATCCAGCCGGGCATAAATTCCCTGAGCAATCCGGCTGATGTCGCTGTCACCAGACCCCATAATGTCATCCAGGCCTTTCATGGTCTTGACGACAATTTCCTTGCTCTTGGCCAGCTCGAGCAACGATTGAAGCTCTACCCGCTGCTGCTTCATCGTGGCATGGCGGGCTTCCAGCTTTACCTTTGCGTCCAGAAGCTTGCTATACTCGCCATCCAGCCGGGTGACCTGCTCTTTGTAGGTTTCCACCAGGCGTTGGGTGCTGTTCAGACGGCTCTGAGCAGCGGTGGCCGCCGAATCGTTGCCATTGACCAGGAACGCATCAACAGCCTTATCCAGCTCGATCGCCTTCTGTTCCTGTTCGGCCAGTTTGCGCTTGAGGGATTTTATCTCACCGCCAACGGTTGCAGCCGCGTCTTCCAAATCTTCGAGGTGATTTTCGACCTGGCGAATGTATTGATCGACCACTGCCAGGCTGTTGCTTTGCAAAGCCCGATCAATAAGTGAATGCATATTCGCCGAAATCAAGGTAGTAACTTTTTCTAACAGGGTTGCCATGGTATTACACTCCTTTTCAATTGTGTCTTTTCCTTTTTATACTAAAAACCATTTTCTGACAAGGTTTTCACTTATTAATGTATCATATCTGAGGCACAGAGCGCCCATATTATATAGGGGATGGTCTGATTATGCCGCTTTCACCTGCCAATCCCAATCGAACCACCAAAGGCAGTCGACATTTCATCGTAAATTTCAGCAATGTTGGCTTCATCACCTAGGTAAAAATTGCCATTGGCTTGCAATGCCAGCCTGGATAACATGTCTTCTTCCGCATCACTGCCATATGCAATCGCAAAGACTGTTGTATCATGGGAGATAACTGTCTTGATCAGGTCATCATTGAAGTGAAATTTTTTACTGGCAGTATCCATGCCGTCTGTTAATACGACCAGCGCATTGGTGGTTTGCGAGGAAGTAGTCTTGGCAAGCTTTTCGGCTCCGTAACCAAGGGCATCGTAGAGTGGTGTATTGCCGGTGGCGGTCAACTGTTCGATCGCAGCAACAGCATCTTCACGGGTTTCACCTATTTGTTGGTGATCAACCAGGGCCTCCACCTTTCCAGCCGAAAAGCGCAGCAGTGTCAGGTAATCCTTCTCGCCCATATGGTTAATAAACTCAATGGCCGCTTTCTGAACGTTGATCAATTTGGAACCTTGCATACTGCCCGAGGTATCGAGCGCCATAACCAGGTTGACGCCTTTACGGGAGGACAGCCACAACTCCTGAACGGAACGGATAGCGCCAGCGCTAGCCGGCTCAAAGACCAGAGCAGGTTGAGCCAGGTCCACGTTATGAGCTGCATCTAAGGGAGCGCCCAAAGCAACCTTAGGATTGACCGGGCGCAATCCATTGGTCAAGGCCAACTGCTGCGCAGCCTCTCCGAGCAGGTATTGGCGAAAGGCAAGCGCTGCCTCCTGCTGTTCGGCGCTCAGCGAACTATTCAGGCAAGCCGGATGCGTGGCAACAAACGTACCTTCAAAGGGATAGACAGGCACAATTTCAGCTCCACTGTCGAAGTATTGGATAACGGTGCTTTCGTACATGACGGCTGCGCCCAGGTAATTGACACCCCGCTCCTTCATGGTCTTTCCCAATTGATCGGTATCGCTGCCGAACCAGGAGACAGCCCCCTCAAAGGCGCTGACCGAGGCCTGCACGATCGGCTGTTGGATATCGGTGATGCTCACAGCCGTCTGCTTCGATTGCGCCGCCTGCACGATGGCCAACAAAGTACTGGCGCCGGAGCCCGATACGCCAGGGTGGGTATGACCCAGGCGAAGCGAATCGCCAAACTGCCCTCCGCTGTAATAAGCCCAGGCAGACGAGTCCGCCGCCAGGCTGCCAATATCCAACCAACCAAGTGCACGCCCCGGCCAACCCAACGATTCGGCAACCGATCGCCACATGCCGATCACCAGCGGGCTGGTAGCCAGGCTTGCACAGTCACCCTGGAAGGCAGTCACGCCTTTTTCTGCCAATATATCAGCCCAGGCGGCATTGTCGGGAATCCACAGGGTAGGATTCTTCTCTTTTGCGTTGATATCCAGGACGGCCTGGCCAGCCTCAACAGGAGTGACGACAACGTAAACAGGTTTTCCCGTTGAGGTTTTCACATTGTCACCATTGAACTGCTGCGCGGCAGCCGACAACCAGGCTGTTAAGCTGGCATTGGCAGCCACCTCAACGACCAAGGCATTGCCGGGAGGAACCCCTTGAGCCGTTTTGCCACAGGCTAACGAAACGATGACAAAAAACAAAAACCATACTTTGAGAGAGCGGAACGGTTTCACATTTACACCTTTCGACTTATCTTAGGAGCCTGGTTCGCATATGACTAACGTCCGACCGTTATCAGAGTCATTTCGACATACCGGTCTTCGGCCTGGATCTCAGGGTCTTCAGTCTCCCGGTGTTCCTGTGGAGGAAGCGTGGAAGTCACAATGAAGCGAGCTGGATCAATACCTTGTGAGACCAGGTATTCAACCACAGATTGGGAACGCGCCTCCGCAAAAAGCCGGATATCATCTTCGGTGTAGGTACCCGCTGGACCAGGCCAGGCTGCCGAGCCCTCTACCTTCAAGAACAATCCAACGCTTTGCGACAGCGTGGGCAATACACAATCATCCAGAATCCGGCGCGACTCCAGCGTAAGCTCGGTCGATTCGGGCAAGAAAGTAAAACGACGACAAGGCAAGACAGCCAGCGTGGCGGCATCAGCAGTGCTCACATTCGAGAGATCAAACTTGGTGGATAGTGAGAAGGTATCATTGACCGGATTTTTATTCGCCTGCAGGGCGGGTTGAGCAGCAGACCGGGATACAAAACCCGGATTGACCAGGCTGGTTGGATCATCATTGGGCGTCTGAGCGCCCGAGGCAGCCCAAACACGCCGGGCCATTACCAGCCTCTCAATTAAGATGGTGGGATCACGCATGACGTAAATATTGTCTCCCAGGTCAGCCTGCGCCACACCCCCTAACCAGGAGCGGAGATCATCGCCAGCCGTATCCGGATAAATATAGCTCCAATCGTTGTGCCCCCAGGAGGCAATATGGCTGGCAGCGCCGGTGAAATCCTCGACCTGGTTTTTCATGGCATCGAACCAGGCATCGTGAAACGCTTGTACCAGGTCAGGTTTACTGCTAATCGATTGGCGCGAAGTGACCACCACATCCATAATAATGCGCAGCTGGCTCGAGCTTAACAATGGAACACCGCCGCCAGTTTTGGCATCATATATCTCAGGCTCCCAACCCGATACGGCGTCTGCCTGCCCGGAATTGAATACTTCTACGGCTTCAGCAACCGAATCTTGAGGCGCAAGCGTTACATCGTAACGAGGATTCAAGCGAGCAATGGATAAGGTGTAATATACAAAATATTCGCCCACACTGCCCCGCGAGAAAACAATTCGTTTCCCTTTCAAGTCGTTGACGGTGGGCACATCGCGCACCCACATTTGGTCGGCGCCCGCGCTCTCGTCGACAATGGCGGTGATGATTCCCGGGCTATTGAGGGCAACCGCATCCAGTGTCGTCAACAAGCAATCCCATTTCCCTTGCTCCAGTAGGGCGGTGCGCTGCTCTTCAGAGATATCGTAAGCAGGGTCGTCATCCAGCAAGAAAGGCACAATACCGAGGTGGAAACCGTGCGCCACATCCTTACCCGATATCTGCATCTGCTGCAAGACAAAGTAGCTTCCAAAAGCATCCGCTCCGCAGACATAGGTTGGCAGGCCATCCTTGGCATCGTAATTGGGAGCAAAGATGGGATTGGGGGAGGTGAGTTGAACGACAGGCGCTGCCGGGCTGCCGGCTACCGCAATCGGCGTGGCGGTGGTCTTGGCTTCGCGCAGGAAGCGATTGACGGCCTGATAGCCAAAGCCACAGACGACAATGAGAATTGCCAGGCCAACAATACCAATAAAGATCAAGCGAGTTCTATCTATATTTTTCATTGCTCATCCTTTCAAACTTCTCCAGGCTGCCTGCTAGGGAAGCGGCGCATAACCTAGATTTCTCAAAACTTTCTCAGCAGTTTGGCCGGGAATACGCTGCAACTGGTAGGCTCCCGTCTCATCCCGGTCAACGATCAATTCGTTGGATTCAGCGATCACACAATGTTTGCTGCCACCTGCTCCACCCAGCATTTCCTGGTAGGCGCCTATAGAAAAGAAACCGACATACAGATTATCAACATCTACGGGCAGGTAAAGCGGCGAGATGCTGGGTTTTGGGGGATAAACATCGTCGCTATCACAAGTGATCCCCCCGATCTGAACACGCCGGAATGGCCGATCGAGATGATTCAAGGGCAATGCGATGAAATGCTCAGCCAGGCCCCACGTATCTGGTAAAGAAGACATGATCGAACCATCAACGATATACCAGGGGTAGAGCGAGGCATTTTCTTTCACGCTCAGCACCTTGAACAGGTGCGCACCATGCTCGGCCACGGTATAGCGTCCCATCTCACCCATCACATCCGGTGCGGGTATTTGATATCGAGCGCAGACCGATTGAATGGTAGACAACAGGTGAGTGGCAAAAGCAAGATAATCGAATTCGAAATTCAATGTCATGGCAGCCGGAATACCACCACCGAAATCAAAAATATGTAAAGTGGGATATCTTTGACGCAGTTGAGCATAGATCTGAAGCGAAGGCAATAAACGAGCCACAAAATCATCACGGCTTACGATCTGGCTGCCCACCATAGAATGATACAACTCTAAATGGAGATGAGGCGCGGAGGCAATCGCTTCAGCGGACTTCCAAATGTCATCGACACACATCCCAAAACGAGAATTATTGGCTTCCATTTCGTTCACGTTGAGTTGTGAGCCGTAGCTTTTTTGACGTAAGCCGATGCCAAACGAGTTGTGTGAAGCCAGAAATGGTTCAAGCTCGATCTGATCCTCGACCACGGGAATGATGTGTTCATGGATCTGGCGCAAGCACAGGATATTGTGAGCATAATGAGAGTCCGGCTGCTTGAAACCATTACAGATGATCATCCGTTCGGGGGTCAAATGACCGGCGGTTTTCATCAGGCGGACAATTTCAATGTCCACCGTAGATGAGATTTCATAATGCACGCCCATATCCAGCACGGTGCGCACGACTTCTTCTGCTGCGTTTGCTTTAGAGGCATACGCATATAAAAAATTGCCTTCGTACCCAATGGCTCGGGCAGCATCCGCGAAAGCCTGGCGCAAGCGGTTTATGTTTTGCCGAATCTTGGGCAAGTAAACAATCTCTAACGGACTGGTCAAGCCCAGTCGGGTGCCGTCGCTTAGCAAGAGCTGCGCCAAATCTAGATCATCAAAGAACAAATGCCCTTTGCGGACGTTCAGGTAATCATTGAAACAATATTCATCGGGAACAGGCGCATCTTGTTCCCAGCCTATCACATGATGAGACATTAGAACCTCCTACATCATAATTGTTCGATCTCGGGCACCGTCAAGAGATGAAAGGCCAGGGTTGAGATCCAGGGCGATTTACGAGGAATATGATGGGCAGCACTCTCTTCCTGCAAGGATTGGCATGATTTCGACCCGCTCCCACGACCGATAATACTGCGGCAGCGCTCGATAAGCACCGGATCATCGAAATAAGTTTCCAAGGGAACATCGCCTGCCAGGATCTCCCGTAATTCCAGCTTTTCGTAAGCATTGCTGATAGTTTCCGCAACCCAATTGGTGCTGATAACCAACTCGTCAGCAATATCTCGCTGGGCAAGATTGAACAAGATCCCCAGGCGGACGATATCGCTTTCGCGTTGGGTAAAGTTCGCCACCGGGCGCGAGCCATTTAATACAATGGTTTTCTCCGGAAGCGCCAAGTTTTCTGGCACAATTTCACACACGGCAGGGGTAATGACAAAATATCCTTTGGCAGCCCACACCACTGCGGATGCCAGGGTGTAGAGAACTTCCCCTTTTGCCAGGTAGCCTCCCCGGCCACTAGTAAGGATTTTCGAAAGCACCTGCGTATGCGGATAGGTGCAGGTATAGAGGACAATTGGGGGCCGGGCCAAAGAAGCTACCATTGCAGTAACCCGATCAGGCCAATCAGGGTTTTCCGGCGACTCTGTATCAACGATGACCACATCCACATGTGAATTCTCGTCTGCTAAAAAACTCGCCACATCTGCTTCGGCCCGGCAGCCGAATTCACCAACCACACGCGTGCGCCAATCTCGACTACAAATCATTGCAATTATATCGCGTGCATAGGGGTCATCTTCGATGATGAGAACACGAATATCCTGCGCCATGTTGTCTCTCCACGTTAATATTTATTCATCTTTCATTATACATCCCAAGCGGGTACTACCCCCCAGATAATATGGGCATACTACACCATCGCAACCAGACAAGTAAATTTTACTCGATTTGAGGATATGGAAGCGAGTATGAGAGCAAAGATGCTCAAGTGAATTGGGGGATTACAAAAACCTCTAAAGCATGTACAATAAGAACATATACAAACGATCTAGCCTTGTCATCAAAAATGCCGGATCCGGTGTAATCGTTGGTCGTCAGGAGGAATTAGCTTTATGAAGAGAATCACCCTATTACTTGTTTTAGTTCTTATCCTGGGACTGGGCGCCTGCAAACTGCCACAGCCAGGCAGCGTTTTGCCAACGGCTATCCCAACGGATACAGGCTTGGCAGTACAAGCTGCCGCAACAGGCACAGCAACGAAGCAAGCTGCTGGAGTTCAAGCGGGAGAACCAGAATCGGACAAACCAACGATCACGCCGCCACCCGTGATCACCGAAACCAAGCCTCCGGCTGCCGCAGCTGCGCTCACCGACACACCCGTGCCGCCTGCCGAGCAAGGCCCCACCGCAACCCCTGAGGCACCCGCCAGCACGCCAACCAAGACGCTTAAGCCAGCTGTACGCTTTGATCCTTACACCGCCTACGGCAATCCGAAGTACTTGAGCGACAGCCCCGCAGTAGATAAGAGTGAATGGGCTCAGGCCCAGACTGGCGTTCTTCCCGATAACACCGATATCAAGTTGCAGGGCAAAGATGGCAAGCTCTATGTGACCGGCAAAATGCTCGATTACAGTACCTGGTGGTTCACGTATCATTCCCTGAAAGACTTTTACCTCGAAATGACCTTTGATACAGAAAATTGCTCTGACAGCGATGCATACGGCATGATCCTGCGCGGTCCCGAGCACCTGTCAGGGGTATCCTACGGTTATGTGGTCGCCTTCAATTGCAAGGGGGAATACTGGGCTTTCCGGTTGGATGGCATCGATCCTTGGGAAGTGGAAGAATTGGTGAACGAAACTGCCAGCGACTACGTTCGGGCAGGGTCGGATAAGCAAAACGTGATCGGGGTGCGCGCCGTAGGCGACACGATCACAATCGTAGCAAACGGTTATGAGATTGCCCAATTCAAAGACGACGAATACAGCGCAGGCCGTTATGGCGTTTTTGTGCGCGCTTCGAGCACAAGTAATTATACTTATCGGCTGACAAAGATCGCTTACTGGGATCTGGTGAAAAAGAAATAGCCAGAGGCCAGGCGAAAATCCGAAAGAGTCTTTTGAGACCTATTTTGGCAGGGCGAACTGGATCAGGACGCCCTGCTCGTTTTCTTCGGCGCGGCGCAATTCGCCATGTTGCAGATCCAGGGTCTGGCTTGCAATGTAACCATACATTGTCAGGTCACAAACAGGCGGGGGTTGGAGCTTTTTGCCGGCGCCGAGTATATTAAACACACAGGCTTCGGGCTCTTCTTCAACCGAAATGCTTACCGCCGCATCTTGCTGGGCATATTCGACCACGTAAGAAATCCAATTCGAAACACATTGGCGGAAAAGCATTTCATCAATCTGGAGCACAACCGCGGGGGCAGAAAGAGTGATCGCCACCGGCTGTTCTTTATAACTTTGCCGCTTCCAGTGATCAATTATTTGTTGGAGCAAGCTATCTACCTGGCAAGCACCCAACTCCGCATGTCGTTCTCCACGGCTCAAACGAGCCATTTCTACCAGGCCGCCCATCAGGATAAAAGCATACTGGTTATTCTTATAAGAAGTGGAGAGGTCATCGCGGGCTTGATCAGAGATCGGCCCATCCATACCTTTCATCACCAGCTTAATGAAACCTAAAGCGCGGTTGAACGGGGATTTGAGATCATGCGCTTCTTTCGAGATAAATTCGCTCACATCGATATTTGTTGGAAAATGTAAGTTTGTCGCCATATCCTGATTATACTCAGGTCTGGCGAACCTGGCTACTGTTCAGAAGATTACGTTATAATATTCAGCAGTGAAGTTGTAAACAAACCGCAAATTACACAAGCAGAAAACCATATCCTGACATGAGGACAATCAAATGAAAAAGACACGAGTGATCTACCATCGCGATTACCAGATCGCACCTGTTGACAAACGAATCTTTGGCGGCTTCCTGGAACACTTGGGACGAGCAGTATATGAGGGTGTGTACGATCCTAAAAGCGCTCATGCTGATGAAGATGGATTCCGGACGGACGTTCTGCAAGCATTGGATGCCATGCGCTATACCGCCATGCGCTATCCAGGCGGCAATTTCGCCTCGGGCTATCATTGGATGCATGGGATTGGCCCACGCGAGAAACGCCCCGTAGTGCGCGATCTAGCCTGGCAGAGCACCGAACCGAACCAGTTCGGCACGGATGAATTCATCAAGCTCTCTCGTAAACTAGACTGGACACCCATGATAACCGTTAACCTGGGCACAGGAACACCTGAAGAGGCTAGTAACTGGGTTGAATATTGTAACAGCCCCGCCGGCACCATGTTCTCTGACCAGCGCGCTGCGAACGGATCTTCTGAGCCTTTCCATGTGAAGTTGTGGTGCCTGGGCAACGAGATGGATGGCATCTGGCAGATCGGGCATGTTCCTGCCGACCAATACGCCATCCGGGCACAGCAGGCAGCCAAGCAGATGAAAGATACTGATCCATCGATTGAATTGGTTGCCAGCGGCTCCTGCGGCCCAGGAATGGCCACATATATGGACTGGGACCGCACCGTGCTGGAATATCTCGGCGAATTTGCAGATTACATCAGCATGCATCGCTACGTAGGCAACAGCAATGGAAATACAGCCGACTACCTGGCCGTGACGAATGCCATTGACCGGCAGATTGAAGAGATGGACGCGGTCTGCCGCTACGAGCAAGCGCGGGCACGCCGAAAGAAACGAGCTTATCTATCTTTTGACGAATGGAATGTGTGGTATCGAACCACCAAACCCGAATACATGGATGGGCGGGGGCAATTTGCACCTCACTTAATCGAAGAAGAATACAACCTTGAAGACGCCCTGGTGGTGGCTGGATTTCTCAACAGTTTCATCCGACATGCTGACTCGGTCAAGATCGCCAACCTGGCTCAAATCGTCAATGTGATCGCACCAATCCATACTCGCGGCAACGATATGCTGCTGCACAGCATCTATTATCCATTTCTTATGTATGCCCGGCGGCGCGATGGTGTTGCACTGAAGCCAAGCCTGAAAGGACCGGGCTACGAAAGTCCCAACTATGGGTATGTAAATTACATCGACGCCAGCGCCATTCTAGGCGAAGGTGTGTTGCATGCGTTCCTGGCGAATCGCAGCACCAGCGAGTCGGCTGCCGTCAGCGTGGAATGCGCCGGATATGAGTTCCAGTCTGTGCAATCTGCCGAGATCTTAACCGGCCCGGGAGCAAATGCGAGCAACTCCTTTGAACAGCCAAACACAGTTTGCAACCAAGCGCTGGAATCCATTGATTTGCAAGATGGAATCGCCAACTTCCAATTGCCGCCACTCTCTGTGGCCGCAGCAACATTTGTGATCCGCTAGTCTCAAAAAGATCATGGTATGGGGTGCGCTGCAGCGCACCCCATACCATGATAAACCGATCGAATAGCAGAAAAGATCTATTCACCGAATAGGTGATAGCAATTCCGCCCACTATGTTTGGAAGTATAGAGAGCCTGATCGGCGCTGACCACCAGTTCTGGCCCACTTTGGCCATGCTGCGGGTAAGACGAACCTCCCAGGCTGATTGTGATTAGAATCGAAAAACTATTAACCTGAAATGGCTGCTCTGAAACGACACGCAGCAGGCGTTGGGCCACCTGGCCCATGGCATCTTCGGTTGCCCCTGGCAAGATCACGGTAAATTCTTCTCCGCCATATCGAGATAGGATATCTCCAGAACGGAGCTCCGTTCGAATACGCTGCGCCAGGAGTTGTAAGACTCGATCTCCCACCGGGTGTCCGTAAGTATCGTTCACTTTCTTAAAAAAATCAATATCGATCATCAGCAAAGAAAGCGGATAATGAATGCGGCTGGCGCGCTCCAACTCTTGTTGCAATTGCTGGTGGAAATGACGATGGTTATAAGCACCCGTCAAGAAATCAGTAATCGAAGCACGCTCCGCCTCGCCGTAAGTCATTGCATTCAACAACGCCAAGGCAGTGTGGGCGGCCAGGATCTCGAGGTATTTGGCATGTTCTACGGTATAGAAAGCTGGTTCGATCTTATCCAACGTCAAGAAACCCAACAGGCGATCACGCGCCATAAGAGGCACACCAATCCACGAACGGATCTGCTCTGGGGTCTCCATTTTTTCCCATTCCGGCTCGGCATGAACATCGGAGATAATCAAAGGTGACCCGCTCGCAGCCAGGTCGCGCAAATTGAACATATCAGATATGTAAAACTTAAGACCGGCAACTTGTTCACTGTTGTCAAACTGATCGTAACCACGCTGGCAGGCCGTTGAAACCCGGTTATCTTCCACCAACATCACCCGGGCGCTATCGTAAGGGATCACATTTTTAATTTGATCCAGCAAAATCTCGAGGATCGATTCGGATCTCAAGCTACTGGAGAGAGCCAGGCTGATTTCACGCAACGCCTCTGCCAGAGTACGCTGCTCGTGTTCACTTTGATAAACCCGGGCATTGATCAACGCTAATGCTACCTGCTCCGATAACAGGCGCAAGCGACGCAAAATGGTGCTGGTGAACAAATAATCTGTTTGCCGGCTGTATAAATCCAACAAACCAATCGGCTTCCCAATGGCAGTCAATGGAAGTGATAGGGACGTGTAGTAATTGTGGCGGCGCAAACGCATCACTTCTTCAGGGTAATTTTTGATGTCTGTAGTGCAGACGATCAAATGAGCATTACTTTGTAATAGCTGTCCAATACCGGGAAAATCACTCAAATAAAAACTGGCGCCCTGTTCGCCTTCCGGCATGCCCAACGAGTCGTAAAAAGCCAGGGTGTGTAAACGCTCCTGCTCGGGCACATACATTGAAATTGCGCAAGCATCTGCGCCGGCGACCCAGGTCAGGCGAACAGCAATTTGCTGCATCAGCTCACTAATATTGAAAGTAGATGTCAGAATATGCGCAGTATCAACGACAGATTCAAGGTCGGCCTGGCGTTGGCGAGTCTGCTCCAATAAATGCAAGCGATCGACAACACTGGCAACTTGATCGGCAAACAAACGTAAGCCTTCCAGTTCCATCGATGAAAAAATATGCGGCAAAGCATAACGCACATACAGGACCCCGTTGAGAGACGCGCTCTCGCTGCATAGAGGAATTCCTGCACAAGCAGCAATCCCTACTTTCCGCAAAGAATCAGGAAGCAGAGTTGAAACATTTGATTCGAATCCTGAGATTGCTACCGGGCGTTTATTCCGCCGGATGCGGTACGTCATATCGGCAATATCGGTTGAAAACCCGTCTTGAAGCTCAACTCCATTCCGATCGCGACTATAGGATTGGATCAGGCTGTCGTGCGGGTCAAATAAATATATGCTAACAGAATGAGCCGGGGTGGCCTCCAAGATGAAGCGCACCGTTAATTCGAAAGCTTTTTGCAGTGAAGAAGCTCCCAAGATGCGGCTGCCAAAAACATAAAAAACGATCAACTGCGTTGTGGTAGCCTGAGCCTGGATCGCATTGCGATTCGCCAGAATCAAAGCAGCAGCATGCCGAGACAGGGTCTCTAGATATTTTCGATCGACAGCCGAGTATTTATAAACAGCGCCAGCCTGCAGGTCTAGCACCCCCAGGGTTTGACCGATGGTTGTCAAAGGTAAACATATATGGGTCGGCGGTTCAAAAAGATCATCCGGCTCAGTTATATAGATCGGTTTTCCTTCAGCCAGAACGCGCCCCGGTAATCCTTTACCCCAATAATAGGTTGTGTTAGTTTGGATGACCGCCTCGGTATCCCTGAAACGTTGGGCAACCTGGTGCAGCGTGTAATTATCTTCTGCCAGGAGATATATGGTGGCGCAGTCAATGAGTAGACTATCCAAGAAAACATCCAGGATGACTTCTAGTAAGCTTGTTGAATCCTGAGAGACATCGGTGCTTTGTGAAAGAGCAGCCAATGAACCAGGCAGATCAATGCAATCTGGCATCTCTTGAGAATCCGCATTGAGGATCATCATCGATGGCCCTCAATACATGAAAATCTATGATCCATACTTGTCGGGTAATCCTATCTGCCAAAGATATTCCAGGATGTGTTCACTGGTGCAGCATCAATAAAAAAAATCACAATAACATGTTAATTATATCAAGAAGTCGAAACAGCACAAATTCTAGAAAACGATTTTCCCTTGACGGCCATCGATTGCTACCAGGCGCATGGATAGCTGCCCTGGAAAAGCAGCCCATCCGACCGGCAGCGACAACTTATTGGGAAGAGAGCCTTGCCTGCGAGAACGCGCCGCCTGGGACAAACTATAGAAAACACCATCCGGGTTTTGGTAGCCTATTTCGCAAAAATCCAACTCGGCAAGTAGAGTCTCGGGTAATTCAATAGAGCCGCCAAGCAATTGAGGTGCTTGGTTAAATAGCCAAGGCGAGATGATGGGGCGACTATGCGTCTCGGTTTCCAGGCAGAAGGCAACTCCTGCACCCGCCAGGCGAGAGCAAGAAGTATGCACCGCCCGCCAGGCGCCATCTACAGCCAGGAACCGCCGGCCAAGCCGAGCGGCTACCACGGCCGTGGTGCCCGAACCGCAAAAGAAATCCGCAACGAGATCGCCCGGCTTCGACGAAGCCAACA
>CAZVRZ010000031.1:2621-5989 GCA_964629965.1 uncultured Anaerolineaceae bacterium | reverse complement strand
GATGCGTTCCAGCAGCGCTTCTGGTTTTTGCGTCGGATAACCCGAGCGCTCGCGATGCAGGCGCGCCACGACCGGGAAATACCACCAATCTTCAGGGACTTTACCACGCTCCAAATTGGGAACTTTACCAAAGCCAGCCTTGGGCGAGGCAGCAAAGGTTTTCACCGTAGTAGGGTCATACGGTTGGCGAACATCATCAACGTTAAAAGTATATCCTGGGCTTTTGGTATAAGCCAGGATCGTGTCGTGTTTGCGGTTGAAAGCGCTACGGATTGGAGAGGGGCCATGATAAACCCAGACAATTTCATTAAGCAGGCGATCATTCCCAAACATCTCATTTAGTAACAAGCGACCATAGGCATTGGCATGCCAATCCAAATGTAGATATAAAGTTCCGGTGGGAGAAAGCAGGCGATGCATTAGCACAAGGCGAGGATAGAGCATATCCAGATAAGCATCAATGTTTGCCCAGTGGTCCGGATACCCCTCGGCAAGTTTCCACTCTTTTGGCCGGCGCGAATCTTCCCCACGACCAATACGCGCCGGATAATGTCGGTTAGTGAAGAAGGGCGGATCGGCATAGATCAGGTCAATGCGCCCTTCACATTGCGGCAAGAGCGCCCACATCACTGCCAGGTTATCTCCCAAGACCAGGCGATTCTCAGGTTGGCGAGGAGCGTCCGAATCATATCCCGCTCCCTGGGGATAGACCAAGGAGTCTATCTCCAGAGAAGCAGGGCTTGATTGCGGTTGAGATTTTGTATCCCAGGTTAGAACAGGCATTATTTACCGAACTTGGCTCTCAATAAATCTTCCAGGGTTGGCTGACCGATCTCCTGCAATTCGTAACGCACGCGCTGTGCGGGCTTGTCAATACGAATGATGCGCTTTAAATCGATCGGGGTACCGATGAGCACAAGATCCACATCGGCGTTACGGATAGTTTCTTCGAGGTCACGTGTCTGTGCTTCGCCATACCCCATCGCCGGCAGGATGGGGCCGGTCTTAGGATACTTTTTGTAGGTTGCCAGGATCGACCGCACGGCAAAGGGACGCGGGTCAACGATCTCGGCGGCCCCAAAACGCCGGGCAGCCACCCAGCCGGCGCCATAGGCCATCTCTCCGTGCGTCAGGGTCGGGCCATCTTCAACCACCAGCACCCGCTTACCCCGGATGGCAGCCGGATCATCCACAAAGAGCGGAGAAGCAGCTTCGATGATCACTGCTTGCGGGTTGATTGCGCTGAGGTTTTCGCGCACCCGGATCACATTCTCTGCCGAGGCTGTATCGACCTTGTTAATGACAAAGACATCAGCCGAATTTACGTTCGTTTCGCCAGGATGGTAGGAAATCTCGTGGCCTGGGCGATGAGGGTCTGCGACCACAATGCGAAAATCAGATGCATAGAAGGAGAAATCATTATTGCCGCCATCCCACAAGATGATATCCACTTCCTGTTCGGCCTGGCGCAAGATACGCTCATAATCAACACCGGCATAGACGATGATGCCATTGTCAATATGCGGCTCATACTCTTCGCGTTCTTCGATGGTGCATTCTTGCGTATCTAAATCTTTGTAATCTGCGAAGCGCTGCACGGCCTGCTTGACCAAATCGCCATAAGGCATGGGATGGCGGACGGCAGCCACTTTATAACCCATGTCGCGCAAGATAAGAGAAACACGGCGGGTAGTCTGGCTCTTGCCGCTGCCCGTTCGCACCGCGCAGACAGATACAACCGGCTTGGTCGAAGGAATTTGGGTGTTCTTCAATCCCATCATGCGGAAATCGGCACCCGCGGCCAACACAACAGATGCCTTATGCATGACATATTCGTGAGGCACATCACTATAAGCAAAAATGACCTGCTCAACCTGTTTTTGCTGGATGAGCTTGATCAAGTCCGTTTCTGCATGAATTGGAATACCGGCCGGGTAGAGCGACCCAGCCAGCTGGGCGGGATAGACCCGGCCTTCGATATCGGGAATCTGCGTAGCGGTAAAAGCAATCACCTCATAGGCGGGATTATCCCGGAAATACACATTAAAGTTATGGAAATCTCGCCCTGCGGCGCCCATAATGATCGTACGAATTGGCATACAACATTTCTCCTTATTGAACGAATAGTTGGTTACATTACTTCAGGGGCAGTGATACCCAGAATATCCAAGGCATTGGCAATTGCCTGGCGAGCAGCAGCCACCAGGCGCAAGCGAACCGCCCGCACAGGAGGCTCGGCCTTCAAAACCGGGCATGCGTTATAAAAATCCGAAAAAGCGCGGGCGATCTCGTAAGCAATGTTCGTCATGTGCAGCGGACGATTTTCGGCAGCGGCGCGTTGAACTTCATCTGGCAGGCGAGAGATCAGGTCGATCAATTGCACTTCTGTCGCGTCCAACTTATATTCAGGTATGATCGATTCGGGCAGCGGTTCTTCCAGGCGGCGCAGGATGCTGTTGGCACGTACGTGAGCGTATTGGATATAAGGTGCGGCTTGTCCATTGAAATCTAAAGCAGTCTTCCAATCAAAGGTAACGATCCTGGAATTATCGCGCGCCAGGATAGGGAACTTCAAAGCTCCCAAACCAACTGCCTGCGCTACCTGTTGTACCAGCTCATCACTCAAATCAGGATTCTTGGCACGGGTTTCTTCGCGGGCGCGCTGGATGGCTTCGCGGAAAAGATCTTCGAGAAGTACCACTGTTCCATCGCGCGAAGCCATGACCACGTTACCGGGCAAATTCACCAACTCATAAGGAATATGCTGGCAGCGATCCGCCCAGGGATGCCCGGCGATTTCCAACGTTTTAAATACTTGCTGGAAATGCAACGATTGACGCACATCGACCACATACAACGAGCGCGCCAGATCGGGATAATCTGCAAATTTTCGGATCGCCAACGCCAGATCTTCCGTAGCATAAAGGGCAGTGCCATCTGAGCGCAAAATAACAAGCACACGATATTTCTCTTTAGCCAACCCGAGAAGCTCATCTATACGCACAACCACAGAGCCGGTTGGACGCTCGTCCACTGCAATATCCTTCTGGATCAGATCCTCCACCACCTGTTTACCAGGCTGTTCCACCTGGCTATTGAAATAATAGATGTCAAAACGGATATCAAGCAAATCATAAATCTCATTAAAACCATCTAGAGACCACTGCCGCGTTTCTTGCCACAAGGCAACCACTTCAGGGTCGCGCTGGTCCCAACGAGCATACAGGCTGCGTACTTCGGCCTCCAGTTCGGGATTTTCATCCAGGCGGCGGCATGCTTGGGCATACATATCACCCATCCAGCGAGTGATATCCTTCTCAGGTTTTTCGCCGGCATGGAATTTCATATAATTCCACAACCACTTAATA
>CAZVRZ010000031.1:0-2611 GCA_964629965.1 uncultured Anaerolineaceae bacterium | reverse complement strand
ACGTGCAAGCCGATATCTCCCGGGTAATTGGCGCGCACAACCGAATAACCGGCTGCATCCAAGATACGGGCCAGCGTATCGCCCAGAATAGCGCTGCGCAAATGGCCGACATGAAAGGCTTTGTGAGTATTCGGTTGGGAGAACTCCACCATCACGCGCTCGCCCTTAGGTGCACCATGAGCAAAACGGCTGCCTTCTTCCAGCACAGTGTCAATGACACGCCGAGCGTATTCGCCTGATGAGAAATAAAGATTCAGGTAACCCTTGACCGCTTCTACATGTGCAAAACCAGCCGGGATGCCCAGGTAAGCCGCAATGTCTGCCGCGATCTCCTGCGCACGCTGGGGAACATTAGAACCTTTGCCGGTTGCTTCCTTGAGGATGCGGGACTCTTGGGCTGCCAATTGAAAAAAAGAGGTTGAAATGCCCCATTCTCCGCTGAAAGGAATCGGGCTCCAATTCAATTCACCTGGTTCCGGGAGGGTATGCGCAATGCAATACGCCCGGATGCGTTCTTCAATGGTATGGCGTTCTATCTCAAACATAATTTGCCTCGAATTGGGATGCAAGATCTGGTCTTGACTCTCCGGATTATATCATGGCGAAAAGATCACGCTGATCTGGCCTGTTAAACAGCAAAAACAGCGGGAGCACACCGGCTCCCGCTGGAGCTTACTATCGAATGAGCTGCTATACCCACAAGGGGTTAGCAGGAACCGATACGAACTAAGCTTTCTTTTCGAGCTCAGCCAGGCGATGCATCAGGCGGCTTTTGCGACGAGAAGCATTGTTCTTATGCAGAATGCCCTTTTCGGCGGCCTTATCGAGCGCACTGATAGCTACCAGGGTAGCAGAACGTGCGGCTTCAACACCACCTTCTTCGATCGCCAAATTCGCCTTCTTCATGAAAGTGCGGGTGCGACCAGTGAAGTAGCGATTGCGAACACGGCGCTTTGCATTCTGACGGACACGCTTGATTGCAGATTTGGTATTAGCCAAAGTAAAGTCCTCCAAATAACTTTTCGGTGCAGTATTACGGCTGGTTATTTTACCTGAGGCAGGCAGTTTTGTCCAGCGCGGATTCATATTGGGTGCACCAATTTCAGGCAAAATTACCACATGCAGTATGCCCGAAAGTACATTGTCTGAGGGAACGATTGCAAAACAGGCCGAATACGATACAATCAGGTCATGCAGACAAAGATTAGAAACTTTATCAAACTCTGGGCTGGAATGGTGGGACAAGAAAGATGGTTCTTCCTTCTGGCAACTTTTTCGATTGCCTTCATATCCATCTGGACAATCGTCGAAAAAAGAATGTATCAACAGCCTGGCCTGCTGGTGGCGTTTACATTGCTAGTCAACCTGCATATACTCCTGCACTGGTTAACACCGATTGCTCTCCAAAAAACATCCTGGCTGGTGGGTTACATCCTGGTGCAAGCGGCAATCATCTTCACGACCGTTTTGATGGCACAAAGCATCGGTATGTTGTTGGGACTTTACCTGGCAATGATCGGCGAGGTAGCCGGGATGCTGCGAGAGTTGCGCAAAGTGGCCTGGGGAGTACTGTTCTTTTTGGGCCTGTCAGTGATAAACTTTGGTCTCATCACCGACTGGCGTTCTCTGTTAGGATGGCCGCTGGCCGTTCTGCCATTGACATTCTTTGTGCTCATCTATGTGCTGCTATATTCCCGTCAAACTGAAGCGAATGAACGCGCCCTGGCCTTGCTGGCTGACCTGGAAAGCGCCAACCGCCAATTGAAAGAATACTCAGCCCAGGTAGAAGATCTGACCATTACAAATGAACGCCAGCGCATGGCACGTGAGCTGCATGATACCCTCTCACAAGGACTGGCAGGATTGATTTTGCAACTGGAGGCGGCAGACGCTCACCTGGCAAACGACAGAGCCGACCGGGCGCGCCCGATCATCCAACAGGTAATGGTAAATGCCCGCTCGACACTGGCAGATGCCCGCCGGGCAATCGATAATTTACGACAAGAACAAGTTGTGCCGGGCACTATCCAGGAAGCGCTGCAGCAGCACGCCAGGCATTTTACAGAAACAACCGGCCTGCCTTGTAATATGGATATTCAAGTGCCCTCGACCATGGATCTTCCAGAAAACCTATTCGAACCGGTCGAACGTTCAACGGCAGAGGCCTTGTCCAATATAATCCGCCATGCCAAGGCAAGCCGCGCACAGATAGACCTACTGGTTGACGCGGAAGAATTAGTGCTGCGGGTGAGAGATGATGGCGTAGGGTTCGAGCCGACCAGAATCGGCAGAAAAAGCGGTCATTATGGATTGGTGGGCATCAGCGAACGCGCCCGGCTGGTAGGAGGACAGGTGAACATTGAAAGCCAACCCGGCGCCGGTACTCTCTTAATTCTACGCCTACCGCTGCCGCCCGACCAAGCGTGATCGAGGATATATGCCTGAGAAAAGTATACGGATTTTGATCGCCGACGATCACCTGATCATTCGCCAGGGGATCCGCCTGATCCTTGAAACCGAGCCCGGCTTCGATCTGGTTGGCGAAGCAAATGATGGCACAGAAGCAGTGAAGTTGGCAAAGGAACTCCAACCGGATGTGATTCTGATGGAT